>CAZUBJ010000008.1:0-13059 GCA_964618705.1 uncultured Candidatus Saccharibacteria bacterium | reverse complement strand
CGTCACGCTCGTCGGTGACCGTGGCCAGGGCGGCCTCGGTCGACTTCAGGTTGCCCTTCAGCGCGGTGTTCTCGCGCGTCAGGTTGGCGTTCGAGGCTTCGAGGGCCGCGACCTTGGCGGTTGCGAGCTCGAGGGCCGACGGGCCGGTCTTGCAGTAGTTCCAGAGCGAGCCACCTTGCGGCAGCGTGGGCTGGGACTTCCCGAACGGCTTGTCGGCGGGCAGACGGCGGGCTTGCGCCTCCTTCTGCTCGAGCGTGCCCGTGAAGGGCTCATCGGCGAAACGCAGGTCCACGCAGGCGCGGATCTCGGCGTTCGTCTTGGCGAGGGCGGTCGAGGGCAGGCCCCCGAAGCCCATGATGAGCGCGACCACGAAGGTGGCGATCATCAGCATGCGAGCGGTGAAGCTCATGGCTTTATCCTTCCGTTTCTATCTGTTTGTTACGCGGGTTGAACAGTTGGTCCTGCGGAGGCGCGTCATGCGCACTCCCGACCATACACTTAATATAGCACCACAACACATAAATGTCAAGAGCCCCAAACGGGGCTCTTGAGTGGCACAAAAGCTTGTATTTAAGCAGCTGCGAGGACGTCTACAACCTTCTTGCGAACTACCTTTCCGTCGAAGTTGGTCTTGCGGCGGCTGCGATAGATAACCTTGCCGGTGATCATAGAGTAGAGGGTGTGGTCGTGGCCAACCTTTACGTTGGTTCCTGCCTCAATCTTGGTGCCGCGCTGGCGCACGATGACCATGCCTGGGCGAGCAGCCTGGCCATCGCCAAGCTTGATACCAAGGTATTTAGGGTTTGAGTCTCGGCCGTTCTTTGACGAACCTCCTGCTTTTGTATGTGCCATAATTTAGGTGTTATGAATATAGCAGATATAGGGGAGTGGGGCAAGGCCAAACTGGCCCTTGTCCCTCCTCACACGGCTATAGTGCTCATTCTGGTGCTGTCCTCCACGGCCTCCTTTGGGCTTGGGGTGCTGGCTGGGCGGGATATGGCTACTCCTGGTCGTCTGGTGCCTATTAGGGCGGGGCAGGGAGGGCTGGAAGTACTAGACGCCTCTGGAGGGAGAGTGGAGTCTGGTGCGCTCCCGGCTGCTGCCGCAGCGCCCATTCTCGGTGTGCCAGGCCAGGGATATGTTGCGTCCAAGAGTGGTACGAAGTATTACCTACCCACTTGTAGTGGGGTGGGGCGGATAAAGGAGGAGAATAAGGTGTGGTATGCAACCAAAGCAGACGCTGAGGCAGCGGGGCTGACTCCTGCGACCGCATGTCCTGGGATTTGATGCGGTAGAATGGAGGTAATGATCGTACTAGACGTAGAAGGAAGCGGACTTGTTGCCACGAAAAATTCCATACTCTCTATTGGGGCTGTTGATTTGGATGAGCCGACGAATCAGTTCTACGATGAGTGCCGCGTGTGGGATGGGGCAGAGATTGAAGACGAGGCGCTCGCAATTAATGGATTCACTCGGGCAGAGATAACCGACCCTTCGCGCAAAAGCGAAGCGGAACTTATTGCAGGCTTTGTTGCATGGGCAACGGACCGACCCGTGTATCGCACGCTTGCAGCACAGAACCCGTCCTACGATTTGGAATTTGTGCAGGCTGCGTGTGAACGCGCGGGTATCCAATGTCCGTTTGGGAAGCGCACCATCGATGTGCACACACTCGTGTGGGCCCATATGACGATGCATGGGGTGCCAGTACCAACCGATAAACATCGTTCCGCGATTAATTTAGACTTCGCTCTTCGCTACTGCGGCATACCTGAAGAGCCACGTCCACACAATGCACTCACCGGAGCACTGTGCCATGCAGAAGTTGTCTCGCGCATCGCGTATACTAAGAAAGCATTACCTGAATTCACATCCTTTGACATACCATGGCTGACGACGTAATCCCGACTAACTCCTCTAAGCTCACGACCGAGGAACGACACGCACAATTAGGCGTAACTCTTGCCCGAGCCATAGAAGAAGGGAAGACCGACGTCCCTGAGCACCCAGAGCCGCTGGTGTGCAAGCCACAAAAGCTTGAGAGCTGGAGGGTGTTTAAAATCATGGCAGAGTTCGTGGATGGATTTGAAGCCATTCGTCGCTACGGACTTGCCATTACTTTCTTTGGAACGGCGCGCGATACGCTGCCGTCACTTGTATACAGCGATGCCACCGAACTTGCTGGTCGTCTTGCGAAGTCCGGATACGCAGTAATCACTGGTGGAAGCAGTGGTCTTATGGAGGCTGCCAACAAGGGTGCGTATGAGGCAGGTGGCGCGTCCATCGGGCTTAACATTCGCTTGCCACACGAGCAGGCAGGGAACAAGTATGTGACCGAAGCGACCACCTTTGATCACTTCTTTGTCCGCAAGGTGATGCTCGCATTTGCGTCTGAGGTATACATCTGTTTTCCGGGAGGGTTTGGTACTATCGACGAGTTCAGTGAGATTCTCACGCTTATTCAAACAAAGAAGATTAAGCGCGTACCGATTGTGCTCTATAGCAAGGAATACTGGACCCCGATTGTGAACCTATTCCATGATCACTTGCTTATGAAGTATCACGCGATTGATCCAGAGGATTTGGAGCTCTTCCACGTGGTTGATTCGGTAGACGAGGCGTACGAGTACATCACCAAGAACGTTACCTGCTAGGGAAGGGAGGTGACGCAAAAGGCCGGAAGCAAATGCTTCCGGCCTTTTGTGCTAGTGGCTGCTACCTAGATGGCAAGCAATGCCTTCTGCTGCTTTTCTTTAGCAGTAATCTCGCCAGAGATGAAGGTGCTCTTTGCCTTACACTTCTCGGTGAGTACGGTTTCCTTGATTTGCTTTAGACCCGCGTTCGTCTGTGAAAGTGGTCCGCGCATACAGTCCTTAAGTGAGTTGTTGAGTGTGAGCTGATCCTGGAACACGGTAATCTCATCAGGAATTGGTTTAAGCGCGCTTTGCACTGCAGGACTGGTCGATGCCATTACGTCTGGAAGTGCAACGATGGTGTTCTCACAGTTGCGCTGCACAGCCTTTCCTTCGTCCTCAATGACCTTCAAGCGAGGGTTGGTCACCTTCTCGTTGTGGTCAGTAATCATTTCAAACTTCTGCTGTAGTGAGAAGCGAGGGAAGTTTAGTACTTTGGTGGCGTAGTCCGCGAGCTCTGCCTTTGCGACATACACGTCACTCACGTTCTTGATGCGAGCAGTCGTACATGACGCCACTGCGCTGATGTAGTTGCGCTCCTTAGTAGTTGCAGAGACTTCTGTCTCTTGCTCGCTGGTTACGGTTTCACCGGCTGACTCGTCGACGGTCGCAACCTCGTTACCACTCTGTATTTCAGCGAGCTGGTCTCGGAGGTCCTGTAGCTGCTCAAGTAAAGCAATGATCTGCTCTAGTTGAGCAATCAAATTGGCATTGTTGTTACTTCCAGGAAGGGAAGTAACTTGAGCGGTCGCTCGAAGTGGAATAACCACGACGGCAAGAGCGAGCACGAAACTTAGAATACTTTTTTTCATAATAAGACATTAGAGCTATACCTCTATAGTATGGCCCGTCTCTGCGCATTTGTGGAGGCCGTATACGGGATAGGGTAGGGGCGCATACTCACTCTATGGAAACAATCACCGAGGACGGGTTCGGGCTCATTCTTGAGCGCTATGCGTCGCAGCCGCTTGCGGATGAAGAGACTGTGATGTATCGGGACAAGGGGTGGGAGTTGTCAGCGGACCCCTGGCATGCAGGTGGCGAGAAGATGGAAACCGAGAGTGGTTCTCTACCAATCCTCCGCTACATCTTCCGCAAAATTCAGGAGCCGGAACCAATCCCAGAGGACACGACTATATAAATGTGAAAGTGCCCGCCCCAACAAAGTCGGGGGCGGGCACCAGGGTGTGTCATACAGACGCGGATTGGGTTGGAACTAGCCCGGCTCATTGCCGTTGCGGGAGGTGGCCGGAAGGCCAGCGCCGTCGCGCGACTCGGCGGCAGCCGGCGCGTTGGGTGGGGTCAGAGGCGTGTCGTTGCTCGAGACCATGAAAGCGACGGCGATGATGGCGATCAGGGCAGCCACGACCCAGGCGGTGGCACTGTTGCCACGGTTGTTAGAGTTCGACATTTCGGGTATTCCTGTGCTGCTGGCGAACGGAGATGTGCGCCTGTATGGATTTATACGCCGAAAACCCATGAAGTCAAGTAATTGGGAAGTGGTCAATTATCTCAGTCTGGACTTAGCTAGAAAAACTACAAAGTACCTGGTTCCACCAATATATGGACTTACGATGTCCATATCTGTATCACAAGAAGCTGGAAAAAGGGAATGCCGTTACGTCAGGGTTCCCACAAACATGGCAGACAATCATGGGGGTAAGTGTAGTTTAGAACAGGGGAGGGGGCAAAAACAGGATCCCCGACCAGCCAGATAGTGCTGCAGTTCTTATGTATCGTATACTTAGTACCTATGGACAAGGTTGATGTTTTTGCAGAAATTACTGAACTAGAGGATCCAGAAATCGGTCCTGATTATCGCCGACCAAAATTGGAGGACAATGTATGGCCTCGTTTCTGTTTTTTGGACGAGAGCGGTAGTTTAAACGATTCTCAGTCACAGTTCTTTACTGTTGGCTACATCAAGATCACAAATCCAGGTTTCTTAATGCGCGAGATAAACAGAGAGCGAAGGAGAAAAGGTTTTTGGGATGAGATGAAGTTCAACAAGCTTTCGCGTTTAAATCTTCCGTTCGCGAAGTTTGCTATAGATTCAGTCTTCACTGCACGAAATTTTAACTTCGTTTCCTATACACTTGATAAGCAAGGAGAATTCTTTAGGAATTCTTACGGGGGAGATCCTTGGAGAGCGTACGAAGATATAACTGTCCAGCTTGTTCGCTCCACCACCGGTCCAAGTGAAGTCTTGGCAATATTGGCTGATCACGTTGATACACCAAACTATGTTCATTACGAAACAAGCGTTCGGAAGTTAGTCAACGATGCTTCAGGCGAGCAAATAGTTCATGGAGTAGTTCGGCTTGATTCGAAATGCAATGAACTACTACAGCTAGCAGATTTATTAATAGGTTGTATCAATTATGATTTGAAAATTGCATCTGGAGTGGCAGAGGCAGTGTCTCCTGCAAAGGCAGAACTAATGAATTATTTTAAGTCTAAACTCGGTGCATCCGACTTCATGTCTGGTTACAAGAAATCCCCGTTCAACATCTTTGTAGATAAGGATATTAAGCTTAGAAAGCCAAATAGCCCCTAAAAGGGGCTATTTGTGGAGGATAGGAAAAGGGGCCATCGTCCTAACGGTCGACGCCCCTCCTCCAATACATGTATTATAGGCTTATTTAGGAAAATATCAAGGTTATCCACAATCAAGTGTTGACCCATATATAATCAGCCCCCAGACGGAAATGCTCAGTTCATACTATGTATGAAGACGGATAGATGACCGAATAGTTACTGAATGGCGCGCAGATGCTCCATGGGGAAATATTCGCGCAACAATTATTATTACCAATATACATACTACCCGACAACAAGAGCGGGCTCAGGGAGGGAAGTAGGACATCCCTAAAGCTTAAAACGGCGCCTTCGGGGAAGTGGTCAATAATCCGGATTTGGGACTTCCCTAGTGCCAATTTTGAAGAATCGGGGAAGTGGTCCATTTTCGTACTTTCAGACTTTCCTCAGGGAAGTTGAGCGCCGCACACGGCTGCAGAATTTTTTATAGACACCTAGAGAGGGAAGAGAAGGGTGGGAGTCCATGGGCAGGGTCGGCTCAAATTAGATTTGCCTCGGGGGAGCTCTTTCCTTAATGTGCGCACAATATATCTTTTACGCACTAATTCTACATAGTATATAAGCGCTATGGCGCCCTGGGCTGATTCCGGTCTGGTACTTCCCTTGCGCTATCCTTGCGTCCGTAGAGGTATGTGTACGTGCGCGAGGATGTCTGTCCCCCGTAGACGTACCTGGTGAGATTCTCTAGAAAAGGAATTCCGAACCACTTCCCCGATGCAAAAAAATTTGGACTCCCGGGGGAGTCCAAAGTGGATGGAACCTATTCCTTATAAGAGCGGACGTAGGTGTTGTGACTGAGAGCTTTCGCTCAAGGCCTGTAGGCCGAGTTGCTCAGAGTCTAGTAGCGGCAGAACACGGATGCGCTGCCGATGCTGGAGTCTAAACTACCCGTCGTCAGGGGGCCGCTTCGTGTGGCCGTCTTCCTTCCAATCACACTCCGGATTGGCCGTAGTCCCCAGGGTGACCGAATGAACCAGGTCAATCTGGTGCTTGCGAGAAAGCATCGTAGCCTCCGGTAACAAACCGTGCGACAAAGATCCGCACACGCTCAGCATAGACCCGTACGGGTCTACTTGTCGAGCCCTTCGAGGTGCCGGGTGAAATGCTGCTTGATGGTGGCGTCGAGTGCACGACTAAAATCAATCGCGTGCTTTGGAGAAAGGACCACCTCACTTACCAATTGCCCCATGGGAGAACTCGGGCGCATGTACGCAAACTGAATGACCACTGAGTCGTCAGAGACGGTCACTTGGGTGGCATTGGTAAACGCAGGGCGCGCATCAGGGCCGATGGCAATTTCGATTTGCTTTGGTTGTTCTTGAGTCATAGTGATGTAGACGGCTAGGATACCGTGTTTCTTACGTTTTCAGCAAAGCCAGTAATCCATGCAACGACGATGCTCCAGCCATTTGAGATAAGCGTCCAGAGGTACGAAAAGTTCTCCTGGCCGTACGGGCTTTCAACAATCGAACGAATAGAAATACCAAGGTATGACAATATAAGGACGCCAATGGCAAGCACAATGATGAATCTAATCATGTAAAAAAGTATACTATGGGCATGAACGCTAAAAAGACGAGCTCCAAGAAACTAGTGCACAAAAAGGGAGGTGCGCTTCCCCACCCAGCACTCATCCATTTGAAGAAGGCTGACCCGAAGCTCTATCAAGCCGCCCTTCCCCACCACGAGGACATTGTGGCAAGTATGCAGCATCGTCGGAACTACGACGCGCTATTCCCTGCCCTGGCGGGTTCTATCGTGAGTCAGCAGTTGTCGACCAAGGCAGCAGACACTATCTGGGGACGCCTAGAGAAGACCTGTAAGGGTTCGGTCACTCCAGAGGCGATACTGCGACTACGAGAGACTACGATGCGTAAGGCTGGCCTTTCGGCCGCAAAGGTAAAGACTCTCAAGCAGCTTTCAAAAGCACTTACCGACGGGGCGCTTGATTTGCGTACCCTCGCTACCATGCGAGAAGAAGATGCAGTGGCCGCGCTCTCGTCTGTGTGGGGTATTGGAAGGTGGACTGCTGAAATGTTCCTTATCTTTGCGCTCCAAAAGGAAGACGTTTTTTCTCCAGGCGACTTGGGACTCCGTCGTTCTGTGGAGGCTATGTATGGACTACCAAAAGATGCACCTATTGCGAAGATTGAAGTAATTGCGCAGTCATGGGCACCGCATCGCTCCTACGCATGTCGTGTACTCTGGAAGGTGCGCGATGCGAAGTAGTTAAAATTCTGCAGCAAAGTCGTTCGGGTCAAAGATGCGCGTAAGCTCGCGCATCTGTCCGCTCACCATGTCATTTGCCTCAAGTTCTTCCTTTGAGAAAAAAGCTATTTCGGCACACTCATCAGTCGGTGTGAAATCCAAACTCTCAAGCTCCATGCGGTATGCGAGCACTAAGGAGTAATACCATTCTAGTTTTCGTTTCTTATCGTAGCGATGAGTCCATACGTAGAGTGGCTGCGTAGACATCTTTGACACCTTGAGCCCCATTTCCTCTTCTACTTCTCGTTCAAATCCCAGTCGAATGTGCTCGCCAAAATCTAGTCCGCCGCCAGGTAGTTCCCACAAGCCACTCATGCTGTGGGCCTCGCGAACCATTAGTATTTTTCCATCGCGTACATACATGCCCTTAATGGTGACGCGGTGGAAACAAGCTGGGAATTCTTTGGACTCCTCCATACGATTATAGGTACGACATTGGGTTTAGGTACGCGTCCTTTGGTGCTACTGGCATGGAAGCGTTCGCGCATGGCGATGTAGCGCCACGGTACTGCTTAAGTGTCATTATTTGCACACCCGCTGATGCAAAAACAGTGAAGTGAAGGTGTGGGCCGGTTGCATAGCCAGTCATGCCGGAGTTTCCAATCACCTCGCCAGTAGTCACTACTTGGCCCGCTGAGACGCCGATGGAGGAGAGGTGGGCATAGAGCGTCGCCAGCCCGTTTGCGTGCTTCACTACCACCCATTTTCCGTATGAGTAACATCCCGGCACAGCGTCAGTGTTACCCGTTGCCATCACTGTGCCTGAAAGGGCGCTTGTCACTGGAGTGCCTGTCGGAACACCAATATCGATTGCGTTGTGACCCGAGCCATTGTAGATCTGTGCGTTGGCAGTGGCGAATGCGGTATTGCCAAAGTACTGAGTGATACAAAAATTATTGCCGAGCACGCCTGCCTTGCCAGGACAGGTCGCCATGAATGTGGGCTTAAATGGCCATGCAAGAATACCTTTACCGACACTAGGAATGCTGGCAGAGCCCACCGATTTGAGGCTATTCTCAAGACCACTCAATGCCGCCTCGAACACTTTCTGCTCGGCGCGCTTCTTTGCAATCAAGCTCTGGTAAGTGGTCTCCTGACTTTTAGTTTGCTTCAACAGCTTGTCCTTCTCTGCTTTTGCCAGATCGAGCGATTTCTTCTGCTGTCGCAAGTCGTCATTCAACTCGGATAGCCGCGTCTTGGTAGCGGCTACCGAAGTGTGCTGCACGGTGAGCTCTGCCTTTGCTGCACCAAGGCTCTTCGTGTTCTCCTGAAGCGCTCGAGAGAGGTCCGCAGTAGTATCGACCATTATCCAGGCATCGGTGAGTGAATCGGTTGCAAGGAGCTGCTCGATAAGCGAGGAGTCAGTCGCTGCCTGAAGATTGCGGAATGAGCGCGCAAGCACTTCGCGGTCAAGTCGTATCACATCTTCCTTGTCTGCTATTTCGTATGCGAGTTCGTTAAGTTTCAAATTACTCGCGCTGATACGGCTCTGTGTCGCATTAATCTGCGAGGTCGTTTGCTGGCGAGTAACGTCAATAGACTTAATAGCAGTTTGTAGTGTCTGGCCCTGAGCGCCAAGTACATTCAATTGCTTTTGGTAAGCAGCTATTTCTCGCTCAATAGCTTCAATCTTGTCATTGTGCGATTCAATCTGAGCCTTAATATCGTCCACAGTCTCGGCAAAGGCAGAAGGAGCAGGAATCAGCGTAAGTCCCGCTAGAAATAGTCCGAGAACGGAAAGAGAAATGAGTGAACGAACGAATGGGTGCATCGCTTACAGTATAGCAAGTGCGGACTCAACTCGAGAAATAGCTTCCTCGGTTCCAAGCACGGCTACAAGAGTAAACGGATCAGGAGAGCGTTCCTTACCAGAAAGTGCGTAGCGAAGTGGCCAGAGCATTGCACCACGTCCCCCCTTCCCTTTTGCTTCTTCAAGATCAGCAATCGGCATGAGTAATTCTTTTACCGCCTCAGGAGTAGACTGATCGCTTTCCGTTCGCAGTGTTGCGAGAACAAGCGAGAGCATCTCTTTGGTGCAACCCGGTCGCTCAGAAGGCTCCTTGGCACAAAGGAGTGCGCTCTCGAGGGTTGGTGCAGTGAAAAGAAAATCAAGCTCCGTTTCAAGCATGAGACGTGCCTCGCCAAACGTCTGTGCTCGCTCTTTGAGTATTGGAAGTGCTCGAGCAAGGACCGTGATGTCCCCGTCGTATCCAAGCTGCGCCAGATAGCCATCGTCGGCGAGTGTGCGCATCCATTCGCGGTTTAGATGAAGAAGCTTTTCCTCATTGAACTGGGCGCCAGAGCGCTGTACTCGCTCAAGAGCAAAAGAAGCAACGAGCTGATCTGGCGTAAAGAACTCCTCGTCTCCCCCGGGGTTCCATCCAAGCAGGGCCAGGAAGTTTATGAGTGCCTCGGGTAGGTAGCCCTCCCGCTTGTAATCAAGCACATCCTTTGCTCCATCTCGCTTCGAAAGCTTCTTGGTACCAGACTCTCCCAGAATGGGCGGAAGTGTTGCAAAGACAGGCGGTGCGACATCAAGCGCCTCGTAGAGCGCAAGGAACTTTGGAGTAGAAGAAACAAACTCTTGTCCACGCATGACATGCGTGATTTTCATTTCTATGTCGTCTACGACGTGTGCAAAATTGTACGTTGGGTACCCGTCACTTTTTATCAAAATAAAGTCATCGAGTGCTTCCTCGCCGGCCGAGAGATTGCCAAGAACGGCATCGTGCCACTCGTAGCGTGCGATGCGGGGCGTGCGGAATCGTAGTGGTCGCGAACCGTCCCACTCAGCGACGGTATCTGGTCGGTGATCACGGAAAAGAAATGGTCGCTTTTCCTCCTCCGCCTTTGCACGGAACGCCGCAACTTCTTCTTCTGTATACGGGTCGGGGTACGCAAACCCAGCTGCCAAGAGTTGCTCGGCATACGTGCGATAGAGTGAAAGGCGCTGTGACTGAATGTAGGGCGCGTACGGACCATCTACGTCCACACCTTCATCCCACTCAATACCAAGCCAACGCAGGGACTCCATAACGTGCCCAATGGCACCTTCTACCTCACGTTCTTTGTCCGTGTCCTCAATACGCAGAATAAACTGTCCATCATGGCGACGTGCATAGAGCCATGCATACAGCGCAGTGCGGGCGCTTCCTACGTGTAGGAATCCTGTCGGGCTCGGGGCAAATCGGGTACGTACACTCATACAACAGGTGCGGGTGTCTGTGGCTCGTGAGAGAGACCAATACGCACAATTTCCTCCGCGATAATGCGCGCCGCTTCTGGATTAGAGAAGCCTGCTGCGTGTGCACTCATGCCCTGTGCTAGCTCTGGAGAGCCAGCAATCGAGCGTATCTCACTCTGGAGTACGTGCGGCGTGAGGTTGGCCTCCTCAAGTACTACGGCTGCCCCGGTGTGCGCATAGGCGTGGGCATTGGTCCGCTGGTCGTGACTAATCGACTCTGGAATCGGAATAAGAATAGCGGGCTTCTGCCAGAGAGAGATCTCTGCAATTGACGTTGCGCCGGCGCGCGATACCACCACGTCGCACGCTGCAGCTGCGGTACGGAGTTGGTCTGCTGAGAGGTATGAAAGCGGATGGTAGCGAGCGGTAAACGGACTAGTACTCAACACCACGTGTGAGCGCTTAATGACCTCGTCTATGTGTGTGCGTCCTGTCTGATGAATAACGTTTGCGTACGGTACAAGGTCGTGCAGTGCATCAATCAAGGTCTCGTTAATGCGCAGTGAACCTTGAGAGCCACCAATAACAAGAACAGTAGGAACGCTTGGGTCAAGTGAAAGCGCTGCAATGGACGCTTGCTTCTCAGGAAGTGCGCGCAGCGAGCGACGAATAGGAATACCCACGCGCGCAATCTTGCTACGTGTCTTTACTGGGAAAAATGGAATAGAACTTTCGTACGAGACGGCGATACGCGTCGCTCGTGTAGAGGCGAGAATGTTAGCCCGTCCCGGCTTTGCGTCCGACTCATGAATAATAATTGGGATGCGAAGGAGGTGCGCTGCCAACACTACTGGCACACTCGCGTAACTTCCCTTTGATATAACGACGTCCGGATAAATGCGAAAGAGTGTGAAGAGCGCAACAAAGAATCCGTGCAGCGTAACAAACAAGTCAGTAAAGTTTTTTAGAGTAAAGTAACGGCGCATGCGCCCTGCTGGGATGCGTACAAAAGTAAGATTGCTCGCAAATAGTGTCTGCTCGTCGTTTGGCTGATCCGACAGATAGAACATCTGCGGGGATACGAGCCGACGCTCGAGGACAATTTCCTCAAGAGCTTCAGCTATCGCAATAAGCGGGTAGAAGTGCCCTCCTGCAGCTCCGGTAAAGACAACCTTCATAGATGTTTCGTCTTTTATTTATAGCACATTCTGGTGAATTGAAATGAGAAAGCCCCCGACCACCACTGGCAGTCGGGAGCCCTGCGAACGACACATCCCCTTCGCGAAGGTCTGCGTCGATTCTGGAAAGAAGTGGAGGGATTCTGTTTGCAGGCTCCCTCCGGGCCCAGCCTTAGTCCCGGTGAAAGGAGTAAGGGCTTTACCTAAGTCGGGTTTCGGCCCTATTAGGCGGCGAGGAGAACACGGTCGCCCGCATCTTCGCCAGCAGTCACCACGAAGTTATCGTTGGCGTTTAGAATTGGCAGGCAGCTTGAGCTCGAGGCTCAGTGACGCTTTTACACGTCTGTCGATGCTGATCGCCCCCTTCACTAAAAGATCAGGAGGATGAGGTAGTGGTGGAGGCGCCGGGAATCGCACCCGGGTCCAGTCCGCTTATTACTCGTCACACCGCGTAGCCAAGAGGACTATATCACTGCTAGTACGCGCTATCAATGTGCAGCTTTGCGCTTTGGGCGATGCGCAGCAACGTTCAAAATGACACCCACCGACGCCAGTGCTGCCAAAAGCGCTGTTCCCCCGTGCGAGACAAATGGAAGCGGAAGACCCGTAAGTGGCATGATGCCGAGCATGGCGCCAATATTCATAAACGCTGAGATTGTAATGAGAAGGGTGAGACCGGTCGCGGCAAACGAGCCAAAACTCGTGGCCGCTCCAGCGGCAATGGCAAATCCGCGTGCCGCAAATCCGGTGAATAGTAGTACCAAAATTACCGTGCCAAGGAAGCCAAACTCCTCGGCGTACACCGCAAAGACCGAATCCCCCACTGGTTCAGGGAGGTAGTTAAATTTTTGTACACTCTGGCCGAACCCTCGGCCGAGCATGCCGCCGGAACCTACTGCAATAAGTGACTGCTGAATCTGGTAGCCCGTAGAAAGTGCATTCTGTTCGGGGTTAAAGAACGTCTGCACGCGATGCATCAAATACGGACGTGTCGCTACAAGTGCACCTGCTCCAATCACGGCAATACAGGTAAGAACTGCGAAATCGCGCAGTGGCGCCCCTGCTACGAAGTAGAGTGCCGCAGCAGTGAATCCAATAACCAGGGTCGTGGAGGTGTTTGGTTGTGCAAGGAGAAGAA
>CAZUBJ010000007.1:0-29025 GCA_964618705.1 uncultured Candidatus Saccharibacteria bacterium | reverse complement strand
TCTAATTTCCATAGGTAGTACTTGGCGACGAATAAAATAAAAATGCCCCGTGGGCGATTAGCTTTACAATACCGTTATATATACAACTCGTCAATAATGGGACGACTCCTATTTAAGGTACTTGTTCACATTAGACAGGTGGCCAGCATAGGTGGCTGAGCAGCGAATGGTGCCTTCATTGTCATGAATATAGTACAGGCAGTTCGTTTTTGCAGGATTAAGGGCCGCATCAATAGACGCCAAGGACGGGTTTGCAATTGGGTGCGGTGGTAGTCCCCGGTATTTATAGGTATTAAACAGCGAGTCCAGTTTCTTGTCCTCTGACTGTGGTACCGGCCACCAGTTCCCTGGCTCGCCGCGTATGTACTGTAGCGTTGCATCCACCTGCAGACCCATACCCTTATTAAGACGATTCCATAGAATACCTGACACAATCTTTCGGTCGTCCGCGGACGCCTCCCGCTCAATTAATGATGCGAGCGTCAGTACATCCGTCCACGGAATATTCCTGCGAGCCGCTTCCCCGGCGTATTCCTTAAACACATCCTGAAAACGGCTGCGCAATCTCGCTGCAACCAGCGCAGGCGGCTGATCGGTAGGAATAAGATAGGTATCACCGTAATACACTCCTTCTATAAAATCTTTTGAGGGCGCCGTATCAACGGCAAGCCAGTGCTCGCGCTCTGCCTCACTCCACCCAAGTTTACGTACCAACAGGTCAGCAATCTGCTCCTTGCGCCAGCCGCTTGGGAACGTCACCCACGCAAGATACGGTGGCGATGCCAACAGCTTCGCAATCATGAGCGTGTCCATACTAGAGGAAAGTTTGTAACCACCTTCCTGAATACCGCGTCCACGATCCTGTAAACCAAATGCGATGGAGAATGCTGTACTGCTCTTAATGAATCCAGCGCGGCGCAATTCTTGCGTCACCTCAAACACCGTAGCGTCCGGTTCGACAATAAACTCGCGTGACTCGCCCATAATATCGGCCGGACCAAAGTACTGCGCATACAGCAGCAAAGAACCAACGAGCAGTACGACAAGTGCAGCACCTGACACAATAAGTGGCTTGCGCCAACCAGAGCGTGGACGGTACGTGCGTATTCTCTCTAGAACCTGACCAGGAAGCATTTCTCCCTAGTATACCCTCTCGCCGTTATCCCCTACTGTCGATAACGATGCGCGCAAGCTTCAATTCGTCGTATGAATATTTTCCCTTAAGCTTTGCAAATACAGGTGCAAGTTTTGCTTCTTTGACCGACGTAAATGCCTCCGCAATCTTTGGCAATGCACTACGCAATGTGTCGGGCAGCATGCCGTCAATGGTCTCTGCCGTAATACGACCCGCGGCGTGGAGTTTTTCAAGATGATCACAAATCGTTCCGAACGTGAGCGAGCGGCGCGCAACAATCTCTTCCATACCAAGCCCCTCCTCAACGAGCAAAAGAGTCTCGTCGTAGGTTGATTTCTTTGGTGGGCGCGGTGCGCTCTCTGTAATTTCTTCCACCACCCCGCCTGACGCGCGAATAAATCGCTCCTGCATCTCGGTTAATTCTCCACTAGCATCAAGAGCATCAAATGCGCGTATGGCTGCCTCGGATTGGTCCTTAAAGGATCGATCAATGGAAAGCACTTCTGGGTGTACCTGCATAGCACTCTCGCTCCAACCCAACAGACGCAGTCCGTCGAGCGTGCGCACACGAGAAAGTGCCACATACCCTTGCCCGTACTCAAACGCACGTGAGAGGTCTATTGCCGCAGCGTCCATGCTCATACCCTGACTTTTGTGCACGGTGATAGCCCACGCGAGACGAAGTGGCACCTGCGCAAGCTTTGCCCGCACCTTACCATTTTCTTCCACTGCCCAATCAACTGGAGCAATGACGAGTTCACGTCCGTCGCGTGTCTCAATAATTGGATACCCGGTGCCCATCTCGTATCCGATAACACTACCCAGGGTGCCATTCACGTACCCAACTGCAGGATTGTTCTTAGTACACATTACGATGGCGCCTTCCTTCAGTGAGAGCAGTTCTGGAGAAAGACATCCACGCTTCAGTGCCTCGGTAAGGACCGAAGGACCGGTGGTGCTCATTGCAAACTTTTTCTCACTACCAGAAAGTGATGCGAGCTTCTCTGCATTAATACGATCCACGTCTGCGTTGTGAGTGAAAAGTCGCGGTGTTTCGTCGTCCACCTCGTCCAGTTCGGCTTCGCGTGAAGTTATGACCGACACGTGCGTATGATCCCACTCGCCACTACGAATTGCGGCAAGCACGTCCAAAAACACCGAGTCTTCCTGGCGGTGCTGTTCGGTCAAATAACAAACGAGTGGATTTAACTTCTTCCACGCAGGTGACTGGAATGCAAAACCAACAGAGCCACGCGACACAGGCGGTAGCTGAAAGAAATCACCCACGAGCACTACCTGGATTCCACCCATCGGAAGCTCGCTGTGGCGCACTTCGCGAAGCACCGCATCTACCATAGCGAGCACTTCACCCGAGAGCATGGATACCTCATCAATAATGAGCACTCGTGCTTTCTGGAGTCGCTTTGCAACGTGCTCCTTGGAAGCAACAGCATCCAGAAGCTCTGGCGTCATACGCTCTGCAATGCCAATACCACTCCAGGAGTGAATGGTCATGCCGCCCACATGCGTAGCGGCGATACCTGTGGACGCTGTAATAGACGGTTCTATGCCATGAGCACGCAACCACGCAACATACGCATTCACTGTATGCGTCTTTCCACTTCCCGGCTCTCCCGTAAGAAATACATTAGCGCCCGTCTTTAAAATAGTGAGCGCCTCGTTCTGGGTCATGAAGCTAGCGCTTTTCTACCTGTAGCGTGAACCGGTACTGACTAGCATCAATGGCAGTTGTTGAAAGCGGCGCCGGGACAACATCAGTGAGTGTTATCTGTAGGTGCTCGGTGGTCGAAACAATACCAAGGGTAAGCGGAAGAGTGCTGGTACCGTTTGCTCCCGTAATAGTTGCGGCGAGTTCCACGGTCCCTGCCTGTATACACTGCACGTCACTCGCACAGCGACTATCTCCAACTACCTTATCTATCGTAATGCTAGAGTCAAAGACTCCTCCGGTCTCACCAACCATAAGCACCAGTGTCGTTGTAGCGGTTTCTGGCACTGCTACAGGGGCCTCTACCTCGGGAGCCAGTGCAGTGCGCGGATTGTTGAGCGCGTATCCGACCATGCCACTTAGGAGTACTGCAGCCCCACCAAGGAGCCAAAGATACATAAAGGTATGGTGGGGTTTCTTACTGTGGTGGTGCAACATTCCTTGTATTCTACCACCTGAACGAAGAGCGGCTGCATACCGCAACTATTTGACATATTTATTAAAATTGTATAGAATATACGTATGAACGCCCTTATTGCACGCGCCAAAGGCGCCATTTCTTATCTTACAAACCGGTTTCGCTCATTCTGGGGCTGGTACCGCACACAAAAGCCTTGGAAGCAGGTGGCCATGGGCATTGCTGCTGCAGTAGTGCTTATCGGTGGCATTTCTTTTCTTCATAGTCTTGGAAAGGTAGACGAAGGCCAGAACGAGCTTCGCACCGTCACCCTTGCAAGCGCAGGTTCACTTTCAGGCACGGGTGACGGCGCAAGTGTTATTGGTACGGTCCGCTCTATCGCGGAAGCACAAATTCTTGCGGAGAGCGGCGGTACGGTGCGTTCGGTACGCACGCAACAGGGTGCAGGCGTTCCTGCAGGTTTTGTAATTGCAGAGCTTGAGAATGCAAGCCAGCGTGCAACCGTGCTCCAGGCTGAAGGCGCGTATGACGCCGCAGTGGCCGCCAGAAATAGTGTGTCTCCAGTGGACGCTGCGCTTGGTGCGCGCAACACCTATCAAAGTGCGTTCTCCGCAATCGAATACGCACTTGAGAACCAAGTAGATTCTTTTTATGGAACCCCGGGACCCTATGGACCAAACTTCACCTTAGGCGAAGGTAGGTTTAGTCAGAGTTACTTCCCATCTAAGCGTGCGGAGCTCGACCGCATGATTGATGCATGGCGCGTAAACCTCGCTTCTGCAGCAAGCCGCGATCCTGAGCAGCTTCTTGGCGAGGCTATTGCAACTGCAAACGCTGCGAATGAGCTTCTTTCGAGTATTGCGGAAGTCACCAACGCAAGCGGCTCAAATGCCTCTGCAACACAAGTTGCAAACCTTGCGAGTGCACGCGCCACTATAAGCGCGCAAGCCAGCGCCCTTGCATCTGCTCGTGAGGCATACCGAAGTAAGAATGTCGGCTCCTCTGCATCAGTTGATGCATCAGTGAAGCAGGCGCTCGGTAGTCTTCGCGGCGCTCAGGCACAGCTTGAGAAGACCCTCATCCGCGCGCCGCTCGCAGGTACCGTAAACTTCCTCCCTATTCGTGTTGGTGATTATGTAACAGCGTATACGCACGTTGCAACCGTTGCGCAGAATGGTGCGCTTGAAGTAGTTACGTATGTATCTGAAGACGAGCGCGAGCAACTTTCCGCCGGAGAGAAAGTGACCATTAACGAGAATGTGCCAGGAGTCATCACACGCGTTGCTCCAGCGCTTGATCCAACCACACGCCAAATTGAAGTGCATGTTGCGGTTACGGGCGACGCAACGGGGCTTGTAAATGGCCAGTCAGTACGTGTGCAGCTTCCAAACACCGACGTTGTTGCTACGGGCGCCGTAGCTGGCCCGCTTATGCTGCCACTCGCGAGCGTTAAACTTCGCGCAAACGACCGTGTAGTGTTCACCGTTGATACCGAGGGCAGAATTGTTGGAAATCCAGTTACTATCGGCGCGGTCCACGGCGACCGCATAGAAGTCCTCTCAGGTGTATCAAGCGACATGCGCATCGTGACTGATGCACGCGGACTTGCGGAAGGAGAAAAGGTTCGCATAGCAGACACCGTAATCGCCGAATAATCTTCATGCTCGCCTTTTGGAAATTCTTCATAGATAAGCACCACTTCACGATTCTTCTTGGGGTCGTGTTGGTGCTTGGTGGCATCTATGCACTTATTGCCATTCCAAAGGAATCTTCTCCGGAAGTGCAAATTCCAGTTGGTGTTGTCACCACAGTCCTTCCTGGTGCGTCTGCGCAAGATGTTGAGCAGCTCATCACTGACAAGATTGAGGATCATGTAATTGGTATCACAAACGTATCCAAAGTAACCTCTACCTCGGGAGATGGGGTCTCTTCGGTCACGGTTGAGTTTGAGGCAAATGCAGATATTGATAAGTCCATCCAGCTTCTTAAAGATGAGGTAGATAAGGCAAAGCCAGAACTTCCCGACGAGGCAACCGACCCAAGCGTCACCGATGTTAACTTTGCCGACCAGCCAATTCTTATTATTTCTATATCAGGCAACCTAGCGCCCGCAGAGCTCACCGCGCTTGGCAAGTCAGCAGCGGACGAGATAGATCGCATTTCGGGCGTGTCGCGTGTGGTGCTCTCGGGTGCACCCGACCGTGAAGTACAAGTAATTGTACGCGCTGAGAAACTGCGCCAGTACGGCCTCTCCCTCTCGGACGTCACAAATGCTATCCGTGTATCAGGTATTGCGGCTCCCGCTGGAACCATCACCGTGGACGGTGTCACCTATGCGGTGCGTCTTTCGACGGGCCTTACCGCCCCTGAAACCGTAGCGCGCATTGCAATCGCAGGACCTGGCGGTACACCCCTTATGCTGCGTGACGTTGCTGATGTGCGTGACGGACTTGAGAATGCATCGACGTATTCTAGAGTGTCCGTAGATGGCTCTCCTTCACTCCCCGCACTCACTCTTTCGGTGTACAAGAACCGCGGTGGCAACATTGTCGAGACTGGCACAAGCGTAAAAGAAAAGCTTGCAGAGCTTGAGGCAGATGGACCTCTTGCAGGCACTCATTCAGTTATTTCATACGACGCGGCTGACGACGTTGCACACGACTTGGGCGAGCTTACACGAGCTGGTATTGAAACTGTTGTGCTCGTGATGATTGTGTTGCTACTCACACTCGGATGGCGTGAATCAATCGTGGCAGCCCTTTCTGTTCCGCTCTCGTTCTTGATTGCGTTCATCGGGTTGTATGCGGCAGGCAATACCATCAACTTCGTTTCCCTTTTCTCGCTCATCCTTGCCATTGGTATCCTCGTGGATACCGGCATTGTGGTGGTCGAAGCAATCCATACGCGACTCGTAAAGTACGGCGACAAGCGTGCCGCTGCAGTTGCAGCACTTAAGGAGTATGCGTGGCCGCTTATCGCAGGAACATTCACCACTATTGCGGTATTCATTCCTCTTTTCTTCCTTTCGGGAGTGACCGGAAAATTCATTGCGTCTATTCCGTTCACCGTTATTTTCGTCCTGCTTGCAAGTATCTTCGTTGCGCTTGGACTTGTCCCACTTATTGGCATGTACATGCTTCGTGGAGAGCTTTCTCCGATGGAGAAGCGTCAGGAAGAGTGGAACGAGAAGGCGGCGGTGTGGTACGAAAAGTTTCTCCGAACTATTCTTGGCGACCGAAAGCTCGAGAATCGATTTCTCATTGGTATCGTGTCGCTGTTTGTCGTTGCACTTATGCTTCCTGCGTTTGGTGCAGTGCAGTCAGTATTCTTCCCCGCTGACGACTCAGACATCGTTACGGTTGAAATCGAGCGCCCACAAGGGACCGAGCTCTCCCAGACCGACCTGTCCGTGCGTGAAGTAGAAGAGATTCTCTACGCAGATAAGCGTATCGAGTCCTTTGTGACTGAGGTAGGCGCCGGCAACTCGTTTGCGCAGTCCGGGCTGTCCGGCTCCAAGGCTGCAAATATCACCATCAGTCTGGTGGAGGGTCACGAGAGAACCGACCGTATTGTAAGCGACCTCCGTAAGCAACTCTCAGGTGTTTCAAGCGCTCGCATAACCGTCGATTTCCCAAAAGGTGGCCCCTCGTCGGGTAACCCAATTTCAGTTAGTTTTGTCGGCGACGACTTGGGTAAGCTCAATAGTGCGGTTGAACGTGCTGCGGCGGTGCTTACCGATGTGCCAGGCGCAACAAACATAATGACCAGCACCAAAGACTCCAATGCTGAGTTTGTGGTTGTGCTCGATACCGCAAAAGCCTCAGAGCGTGGCGTCTCTCCTGCGGTAGTTGCTGACACACTTCGTACCGGGCTCTACGGCGCCAAGGCAACGTCTATTCGCCAAGGAAGCGACGATATTGAGGTGTGGGTGAAGCTCGCACTCAATCCGAACTACCTTGATCCGTCAGAAGTAACGCACACGACTATTGAGTCGGTACGCGACCTCACCGTAGAAGGAACCCAAGGACCGGTGTCACTTGGCAGCATTGCGCAAGTATCATTTGAACCAGCAAACGCATCTATTCGACACGAAGATGGCTCACGCATCGTCACCCTTTCTGCAGGTGTCTCAGGTGGCGAGACTGCCTCTGGCGTGACCACGGCGTTTGTGAGCGGCATGAAGAAGGTATCGCTTCCAGAAGGAGTGACTATGAAGATTGGTGGCGAGGCCGAAGACGTGAATCAGTCTTTTGCGGAAATGGGTATCGCACTACTTGCAGGAGCAGCACTCATGCTCGCCATTCTCATTCTTGAATTCAACTCATTCCGCCACTCGCTCTATTTGCTTGCAATCATTCCTCTCTCACTTATTGGTGTACTCGTGGGACTGATGCTAACAGGACAACCACTCTCGTTCCCTTCTATGCTCGGTGTTATTGCACTTGCGGGTGTGATTATTAATCACGCCATTATTCTCATGGACTCAATCGCGCGCATCGGACGCGAGCAAGCAGACCAGACCCTTACTGATGTGGTGGTTAAAGCATCTGTTTCTCGTCTACGCCCTATCGTGCTCACCACCGTCACCACGGTTGTCGGAATGATTCCTCTCTCACTTGTATCAGCGCTCTGGGGACCGCTGGCAATCTCGATTATGTTTGGACTCGCCTTCTCTATGGTACTTACCTTGGTACTTATCCCTGTGCTCTATCACCGCTGGCCAGGCAAGGCGGTAGCGAAGAAGTATCGCGCTGAAGCAGCCTAGCGCTCGGTTGTATCACCGAGGAACTCCTCGTGGTCTGCTTCGGCTTCTTCCTTGGTAGCGTGCACGACGCCGTCTTCATGGTGTGGTGGTGCATACAGTGAATAGAGTTTGAGTGGCTCACTGTCTGAAGTGTTCCAAATGTTGTGTACGGTACCGGCAGGAACCACTACCGCAAACCCGTCAGTGAGCACGTGTTCGACCCCGTCGAGCACCGCCTTACCTTCCCCCTCTTCTATACGAAGAAACTGGTCCTGCCCATGCGTCTCTTCGCCAATAGATTCGCCCGCAGGAATAGACATGACTACCAACTGCATATAGGCCGACGTGTAGAGCACCTTACGGAACGCTTCATTCTCAAGTGTCTCCTGTTCGATGTTTCCAGTGTATCCAGTCATAGGTAGTGCGGGTTAATTACTTAAACAGTATGAGTAGCGTACCAGCTACCGTCAACACAACGCCAAGCGCACTTTTGAGTGTAAGCGCCTCACCAAGAAAAAAAGCAGCAAAGAGAATAACGAGAACCACGCTCATCTTGTCTAGTACCGCAACCGCTCCAGCAGGCCCACCCTTAAGTGCAATGAAGTAGAGAACCCACGACGCAGCCCCAGCAAGTGCAGAAAGAAATATAAACAACCATGCCCTACCACTTACCGCAAACGGATTAAACCCATCAAACTTTCGAAATGCAAAACCGGCAATAATGAGCAGTACTGCCATCACCACTCCTCGAATGATGGTTGCGAGCGTTGGATCAATCTCTTTGAGACCTATCTTTCCAAAGATAGCTACGCACGCAGCAGCGACAGCAGAACCAGCGGCGTAAAGCATCCACATATAGCCAGTCTACCACCAACCTGACAAAGAGAGACCAAGCACAATCGCTGCAAACCATGCTATCGCAGATACACTTCCGCTCACCAGAAGCGAGCGACGTTCACGTAGCAACAACTGCCGAAACGCCGTAGCAGTGGCAAGGTGCGAGAGGCGCCCTATGACAATCGCGTTTATGATGAGTACGAGCACGAAGCACATCTTTGCCCAATACAGCGGCTGCGCAAAGTAGAAGCCGGGATCCTCGTAGACCATCAATGAGCCCGTGAGAATAATGATTGCCAACCCTCCTGCGACAACTCGGTGGAGCGTACGTACCTGCTTGCGTGGGAGCGTTAGCACCTTGCTGCGCATGTACTGCAATCCCTGCTTATCTGCATACAACACCACAAGAAGCGTTGCCAGGATGCTTGCTACATGAAGAAGAATCATATGCGTCTAGTATATACGCACAAACGGCCCCGAAGGGGCCGTTTGTAAACCTGATGAGGAGGCGAGAATCTTAAAAGAATCCGAAGCCGTACCCTGCAAGGTAAATACCTGCAAGTACTGCAACAATACCACTCGCCATGAACCACTGACGGTTGCCGAAAGAGCGCACCATCTTCTGCACCTGCTTTACAGGAAGCGATAGGTACACAACTCCTTCAATGATAGCCATGTAACCCAAGAGTGAGATAAGACCAGTAGGACTCATAGAAACCTCTGGGAAGATAATGACAATCGCAAGTCCAGCGGCAAGATCGAGTGCACCAAGCAAGAGCGTGAGTGCGCGATTCTTAACGATGTCCATGATCGCAGGCATCACTGACTTCTTCTTGGTGAGCACGAGTGCTCCCATAATAATGAGATAGAGACCGAACAGTTTCGCAATGAATAATTCGAGCATACGGATTAATTGTATACCAATACGATACCACCCACAATTCTTTTGCAATGAGTTATACACTACTACACCATGTGTCGTGCTGGATCAAACATGGATGTAGGAAGCTCTTCCCCGTTCAATAATTTCGCAATGCGCGCGGCTCCCATAATAGACGGAAGCAGTCCTACACCATTACAGCCGAGGTTGTAATGCAACACCGGATTAAGGGGTTCGCGTCCGACAAGACGAACGCGACTTCGCGTGTACCCCATAAGTCCGTGCCAACAGTACGTGTACGGTGTCTCTCGTCCTGGATATCGTTTGTAATCGGCAGCAAGAAACTCAGTAATCTCGTCACGGTACCGCTCATCACACGTATCACTTTTCACATACACCTTTAAGTCTGGAAGTTCCTTATCGGGCCCACCCACACACACGAGGTTCTGTGCGATCACCCCCTCGCGCTCAAGTGGCCTTCGCGTGAGGTAAAAGTAATCGTCTCCCATAGGATCGTCGCTTCGCTGACCTTGCGCAGTACCGTAGTAGCTAATGGCAGTAGGCGGAGCACTTCCTTCCTCAACGTATCCCGCCATATATCCGACGAGACCCTGCACTTCATGATGAAACTCCGCGTTAATATCAGGGCCATCATCGTTGGTGATACTGAAGTTTTCAAATCCGTTTGTCGCGAGGACGACGTGTGCAGCAGAAATAGCATGGCCGTTTGCCGTAAGCACTCCTCGCCCGTCACGCAAGTGTACATGCGACACGTACGTCTCTTCGTGCAGCCTAAAGCGAGTCGGGTACGTTGCGAGTAAAAAGCCAGCTATCTCTTCTGCAAGAAGAGCACTGTTGCCACAACCTTTATCTTCGGCAATCATCGCAACGTACTTTTCGGAATCTGTCTCAAGAATGGAAAGGATGTCCTTTCGAGTGGATAGCTCGTACACATCAGCATACTCCGCTGGTATGGTAGCAACCCCCTCCCACTCCTGCGAAACCACGATGCGCTTTGCTGCAAGTCCACCCAGGACGCGTAGACGATTATCTTCAAGGTGTTCAATGAGCTGTTCAGCACGACATACGCCTGCATATCCTGTGAAGCGGTGAATGGGTGTCGTGAGCCTCGCCTCTTCAACAACTTCGTCGAGGAGCGTCCAAGCATTCTCAACCGCGCGAACGCCTTCGCTTGCAAGTGTGAGTCCGAAATCATCGACGAGACTTTTAAAAGAACGCTCGAAGTAACTTACCAACTGGCCAGCATTGTGACCGGTAGCTCCGTGCGCGACCTTGTCTCCCTCAACCACGAGCACCGAGCGATCGGTTGCGCGGAGCGTGGCATAGGCAGTCATAATTCCCGCAATCCCACCGCCGACAATTACTACATCGGCCAGCAAGTCTTCTTCAAGTGGCACAACGGGGCGAGTGCGGTTAAGTTGAGCAATCCAGGGTGAGTGATTCGGGAGCATAGTCCCCCTATTCTATCAGGCCACTATTTCTTTGGTGGCAGTGGGAAAAAGACGCTTGTTTTTGCCTTGTATGCCTCCCATTCAGGATTTCCTGCAAACCTAGCCTCCAGCATAGGAACCCCTGAGACCTTAAGTAGTAGGAAGGTAATCAGTACTGGACCAAGGAATGGAGCCAGCGCGTAGTGAAGTGGCACGGTAAACAAAAGAGTATCTATGGCAACGAGCGCCAATCCCCACCACATAGTAGCTTCGCCAAAATAATTTGGATGGCGGGTGAATTTCCAGAGCCCCTGACTCATGACATGTCCCTTGTTTGCAGGATCTTTCATAAACTTGCCTAGCTGAGCATCCCCCACTGCCTCAAAGAAGAAGCCGGTCAACCAGAGCGCGAAACCAAACAAGCCAAGTACGCCTATCCCAAGATCTGCTCCGTACAGATTAAGCAGTGTGACTGGCAGTGCAACGACAAAAATCACAAGACCCTGAAGCAGATACACCTGGAGGAAACTGCGCACCACAAAGGTCTTGCCCCACGCCTCTCTCCACGCCGCATAGCGAAAGTCTTCTGGCTTTCCTCGCCCGCGCAGATAGATGCGAAGTGAGAGACGCAGTGCCCAGACAGTTGCAAGGGTACTTGCCAAAAAGCCTACGAGATTCTCAGTGCCAAAGTAGTAACTTACCCACGCAAGCAGTGCAAAGCCCCAGCCGTACGCAATGTCCGCCGTACCATTGTCTTTGCGAATAAGAGACACAACGAATGCCGCACACATGTAGACAAACAAAACAGCAGCTGCGGTGAATAGAGGTTCCATATTTGATAAGTATACCTCCCCACACTAGGTGATATACTTTGCCAGTACAACCGAATACGCAGTATCAAGAGTGCAGCGAGGGAATCAGCCCTACGACCTGCCAGCAACCAGCCCCTTGGGCAACGGTGCTCCTGAACCCGCAAGGGAACGATGCCTTTTACGAGAAGCATCTTCCTGTGTGGAAGATGCTTTCGTTTGATACACATACTAACTAAGCGTATTCGAAACTATGTTCCATCTACTGACGAGATATACCACCGAGAGCGTTACCAATGGCCACCCCGACAAAGTGTGCGACCAAATGTCAGACGCAATACTGGACGCATGCCTTGCGCAAGATCCGCAAAGTCGCGTAGCGGTAGAGACCTTTGGTAGCCACGGCACGCTCATGATTGGCGGCGAAGTCACCACAAATGCGAATGTTGATTACGAGGCCATTGCTCGAAAGGTATATGCAGATATTGGCTACACCGATCCACTTGAAGTGTTTGAGCGCGTTGTTACCCAGTCAGGCGACATCGCGCAGGGAGTGGACACGGGGGGTGCTGGTGATCAGGGCATTATGTATGGCTACGCGACGGACGAAACACCAGAGTTTCTCCCGCTTGGTGTCGTACTCGCACACGCACTCGCACGTCGCCTTGAGGAACTTCGCACAAGTGGCACCCTTCCCTATCTGCGTCCTGATGGGAAAACCCAGGTGACTATTAGTGAAGGAAAAGTGGTGACCGCACTGACCTCTACGCAGCACGCGGAGGATGTGGAGCAGGACACCATTCGCAAGGATTTGATTGAACACTTGTTCACGCCCGTACTTGGTGATGTGTCTGATATTGAGATCCTCGTGAATCCAACTGGGCGCTTTGTCGCTGGAGGATTCTCTGCAGACGCAGGGCTGACTGGTCGCAAAATTATGGTGGACACGTACGGCGGACTGATGCCGCACGGGGGCGGCGCATTCTCTGGAAAGGACGCGACCAAGGTAGACCGCTCGGCCGCATACATGTGCCGCCTCGTAGCAAAGAGCCTGGTCGCCAGTGGTCATGCTAAGAAGGCGCTGGTGTCAGTAGCGTATGCCATTGGACGCGTAGAGCCAGTGATGGTGGAGGCGTACAGCGAAGACGGCACGAATCTTTCAGAGCTCGTTACTAAGAATTTTGACTTCCGACCGTTCGCCATTCGTGAGCGTCTTGGACTCACTCGTCCAATATTCCGTGAGACGGCTGCCTACGGACACTTCGGTGTTGCAGGCCGCCCGTGGGAGGAGATTGTAAAAATATAGAGAGCGAGACAGTGTGTAAAAAAGGCGCCAGTGGCGCCTTTTTTACTACTTCACCTCAACGAGAATATCGTGGCGCATGAGCCAGGGAGGAGTTCCCGGGGCGTTGTATCCGGCATATGCAGGAGTGCCAATGACTTCCACACCGTCGCGAGCAAGTGCTGCAAGGAGCAGGGCCTTCATGTTCTCCGTACGCTTTTGCGAAGTGTACCCAATGTACGTGTGCGCAGCCATTGTTCGCTCAGGCACGGCGACGAGAGCAACCCTTCCATCGTTTGGTGTTGGTAACGTATCTAGTGTGTACGAGCGAGGCATTACAAACGAGATGATCTGGCGCTCACCCTCACCAGCCGCAACAACGGGTGCTGTCATAGGAACTTTCTCGGATACAGCCTCCCTACTTACAACAGGAGCGGTCATAGCAATTTTTTCAGACGACGTGTCGGCGCTTCCTACCGGGGCCGTCATAGGTATGGACGTCTTACTGGTGTTCCCGCCGAATATGTACCCCGCAATAATGGTGAACCCTTCGCGCATAGCCTCCATGTGAGTTCCAGAAACCGTAGTCTGGGCCTCGATGTGTGCTGCATATCGGCGCAACTCATAATCTTGTGTCTTTGAGACAACGGTGAACGTTGCCTGCTCAACCCGAGAAGAGAAAATACCCCATAGAGACCAAAGCACGATAACCCCAACAAAGATGAGAAAGAATAGTTTCATACACACATTCTACCCCGCCCAAAGATAGCAAAAACACCGCCTCCCTAGGGAGGCGGTGTTTTTGCTATTGACTACTTCTTCTTTGCCACCTTTGTCACCTTCTTTACGGGTGCAGTCTTTGTGACCTTCTTCAGAGGAAGCTCGCTCTTCTCTACCGAGGCAGAGATGATTGAGGAGTACGCTGAGTTTGAAAGCTGATCAGAAAGTGCTTCGAGCTTCGCGTTCACCGTCTGCAACTCCTTTAGGATTGCATCAATGCGATAATCAGGAGCGGCTGGGGTTGCACGAGCTGGTGCACGATCACTTCCGTATGAAGGTCGGTCGTTACCGAAACTCTTCTTCTGAAAGGAGTCGCGAGGAGCACGCTCGTCGTCACGCACAAAACAGTCCTTGCAGTACACCGGCTTCATGCCGTTTGGACGGAATGGTACCTCGCATGCGTTCTGACACTTCGCGCATGAAGTCTTGTAGAGCTCTTTTGGAGCATCAAATCCACGACTGTCAGTGCGGCGTGCCCCGCCACGGTCGCCAAAACTTGGGCGTGAGCTGCCTCCACGAGAAAAACCTCCTGGAGGGCCGCCTTTTGTAAACTTTTTCTTAAATTCAGACATAGCTAGAGGGTATGAGTTAGTGTATTAATTATATCATACTGTACTAGAAAAGCAATATCTCCCACGAGATAGTGCCTGTAGAAGCTGTTCGCTACCTATTTTGAAACATGTGTCCTTGTGAGAGGACCGAAGTATCCTACGGCTGGCGCAATACCGTTTGCCTTTTGGTATGCAGCGACTGCCTTTCGTGTGAGCGCACCATACATCGTTGTTTCGCTTCCGTGAGAACCCGCTCCTGCAGAAGCAACTACAAACCCTTTCGCATTAAGAAAGCGCTGTAGCGCACGAACATCCTCCCCGACGACGCCAGTGAATAGATCACGAACAAACACAAAACTTGCAGCTGGAACTACCTGTGCCCTAGCACTCGTTGGAGCAAAGAGTTGCGGCCACGCAGACTTCACTGCCGCAGCCTGTGTCGCCTTGCCCATAGTAGTCAGGCGCTCAACACGAGAACGGACACTGTCACTGCTTGAGGAGCCCGAAGCCAAATCGCCAAATAAGGAGAATATAGAAAAACTTGGCGTAGTACAGGTGATCGTATTGGTCGATTCAGTGACACTACAATCGCTCAACATAGACCACTGATTATCGTGATAGTGATAGAGCTTTAGACTGTTCTCATCAAGACCCACAATGTCAGCGTCGGCATACACGTACGTAATAGTGACTGGAGCATCAAAAGAATCGAGTGTGGTGACACTGTCTATGATTGCCTTAACATCAAATACCACGGTCCCTACTTTATTCTTACTTGCAGGAGAACCCAAGCTTTCTAGTACACCTGCTCCAGGTAGTGCATGCACCTGAATAACTACGGTACTTGAGGTTGCTGTGAAATTGCTTGGTGCGGTGACCCGTATAGTCGCACTACTGTCCGTCAGACTCGTTGTTCCTCCGGCACTTGCCGTAATACTAGTAGTGGTGGCAGTGGTCGCAGAAGTATTTGCAGCACATCCAGATGTTGTAAACGAAGCATCGGTAGAAGTCGCAGTATTACCCGCACTATCCGCAGATGTAACTGCGTAATGGTACGTCGCACACGCAACGAGACTTGAAAGTGTGACGGTATGGCTCGTAACGCGCGGAGACGTGTCCCTTATTGCTGTTGTTGTACCGTAGCCAGACGTTGGCCCGAAACTTACTCGAGAAGACGCCGCCTCGTTCGTAGTCCACGTCACCTGAGCTGTAGTTGACGCAGTACTTGATGCCTCAACCGCACTAATAGTTGGTGCGGTGAAATCACCAGTGGTGAAGGTCCAGGTAGACGTCGCGCTTATTCCTTCGTAGTAATTATTTGAAGCGTCCTTGAATGCCGTACTCGGGACCAGTACGTAATACTGCGTATTGTCTGCAAGCGTAGCGCTTGGGTTGATGGTGATTGATGTGGTTCCGCCTCCAGTAACTAGTCCCGATGTTACATCGATACTTTCAGTGATACTATCGTCGCTTGCCTTACGTATGGTGACATTTCCTGTTCCAGCGCTGACAGCCTTGCTGAAACTCGCAACAAGATTTGCTGACGTGCTTACCGTAGTCGAAGCATTCGTTGGAGAAAGTGTAGTGAGCGCTGGGACATCTGCGGTCACAATGGAAATGTTCTTTGCGACTACCGTTGGAAGAGCATCTGGTGCTCCATATTCAGTGACATATCCGGCAAGAGTAAATCCGGAGCATGGCAAATCATTCCATTTACCTGACGCAGAATAGTACTGAGCACAGTCTTCGTTACTACCAGAGTCATTTGGCTCTCCCGAATTCCAGTTTGCGTACTGACCAGCAACAACACTTCCTCCACTGGCCCCATTCCAGAACGTGGTCCCAGACTCAGGCCCAGTCACCCACTTCCAGACTCCCTCGCTTCCCGAATCACTTGCGCCAAACCACCCGTCGGCCGTAAGGCGGGCTGAGATAAAACTGTTTTCCGCTAAACTTCCCACGGTCGCAAGGTATCCACTAGCACCATATGCTGTTTGCGCCTCGGCGGCAGTCCTTGCCGCGTTCCAATCTAACGTATTAGTAATGAATTTGTACAAATGGCCGTTGTCCGTGAAAAAGACCTCTCCACGATTCACGAGCGACACTTCAAGTGTGTCTGTTCCGGTGCTCGCACGCGAGTACTTTAGGGTTGAAAGTGCGTTATTAATATCGCCAACCGTTCCGCTGAAGTAGACCACTGATCCAGATGTGGAGCCATCAAAAGTCAGCCCGCTCGTCGTGGTCATAGAAAGCGTGCCGCTCGTAGAGTACAGCTTTACCGGCGTGGTAGAGGCATTGTCACCAACAATCTGAAAACCTGGTATGGAGGTGGCAACACCAGGGGTGGTAGTAGCATTGCTTCCACTGGTAAGACTGAGCGCGGCATGCGAAACACTCGCACTGCTAAAAAACAGTACTGCAACAAGTGCCAATGTGGCCCTAATCCCCCGCCCGTTCGTCATGGCAAAAGTATAGCAGGCCGAAAGGCATGAAGTTTCTAATACTCCACCGTTATCGGGAACGAGACAGACGCGTCGTTCTCGGGAAGTCCTGAGGGATTATCTTTGCGAAGCACGAGTGTGGCCGGCCCCATAAACGAAGTTGGCGCTTTGATGGTTGCCTTGAACGGAACAAAGTTCTCCGTCATCCAATCCCCTTCTGCTTGAGCAATACCGGTAGCGATTATCTTTCCAGAAGCGTCAACGAGCACGACCGGGAATGACGCTTCGAAGTACCAGGTGCCGCGCGCTTTACCAATCACGGTAAACTCTTTTCCCGTCACAGCTCCAGGGTATGGAAGGTCAACTATAATGCTGTCGGCGGTTGCCTTGGTATACGTTGGCTCTACCGCGACTTCCTCTGCGTACAAACGACCATCCTTGGTCCTACACTGCCGCGGATAGCTCTCCATAATAGGATTGCCTGCAGCAACACAGTCTTCAAACGAGCGTATCTCACTTTTGATAGACGTGGGCGCTGGCTGGTCACGCGTTACAAACCACGCACCAAATCCAACGAGTAGGAGTGCGGCCATCCCAATAAGTAGTGTCTTGATATCCATACCTCGATAGCGTTATGTCCGTAAATCAATAACAGAAGCTGGGTCCGGGCTTGCACCCATACGCTCTGCTTGTCGGTACGCTTCAATTTCAGTCACGAGTCCTTTGTTGGTCTTCTCTAGAATGCGAATTCTAAAGTGACGAGCAAGCGCAGATGGAATAGAAGCAAAGACACTGATAAGAATCCCGACGCCAACCGACACAAGCACGAGAAGTGCTAACGTACTTTGAAACTGCCACCCCATAAACTGGAGTGACACGACATCGGTGTTCTGCAACGCAAACAGAAGCGCTGCAGCACCAAGAATAAACCCAACGAAAAGTGAAAGTATCATAGCGATAAGTATACGTGCCAGACACTAGCATCTAGTAGACGTACTAATGAAGCCGTACAGGAAGAGGATTTCTTACGTACTCCTAGACACCATTCGCCCGCTTTCTTGTGAGCTCTCCCAGCACACCCGTACCTCGCGTAAGTCCAAGGGGTGTGAGCACGTCAGCAGCATGTGCCTCCTGATACTTCACCAGCGCATTGTATGTTTTCACAGAGAAAAGCGTGGTCTCGTTCCCCGGAGACCCCGCACCCGTTGCTGCAACGGGAAATCCTGCACAGTTTAGAAACCGCTGCAGAGCTCTCACCTCTTCTCCAACAGCGCCTGCACGAAGGGTTCTCTGCACTCCAGAAAGCACACATGTTTTGGATTCAGTGGTTGCTAGTGGTGAAGGTTCGGATGCCGCTATTGCCGACGGAAAACGAGCAAGAAGCGCAGCTGCATCTTGCTGCTTCCCCATTCCGAGCAAATTCTTCACCCGCGAAGATACAGACGACGTACCAGAACGCTTTCCGTCTACCGTAGAGAAATTCCAAGTGGCGGTGTCAGAGATTCCTGTATACCCATTACCTGACGCATCGTCAAAAGCCGTAGCATCTACTACTACGTAGTACGCAGTACCGTTGCCTAAATCAGAGGATGGGTTCACGGTAATGACCGCAGTTCCACTACCCGTGACTGAGCCTGAAGCGACGTCCACCGTTGCTACCGTCTCGTTATTCGATAGCTTCTTGATGTACAGATTTCCAGTACCGACAGTCACACTCTCAGAAAAAGTAAGCACAAGGTTTGCATTCGTGGCCACACTTCCACTATCATCCGCGGGAAGTAGCGAAGAAATCGTAGGAGCCACTACGTCAGCCGTAGTGAAGTTCCAGGCAGTAGTATTAGCAATTCCTGCATAGTCATTTCCAGCAGTGTCTTCAAATACCGTGCTATTCACTTGGAAGTAGTACGCCGTCTCACTATCAAGTGTTGTGGCAGGGTTTATGACAAATGCCGTAGTGCTCGACGCAGTAATTTAGTTTGATGTTGCAGCGATGGTCTCAACCGAGGAATCGTCCGACACTTTCTTGAGGAGAATACTTCCGCTCGACGTCGTGGCGACGTTTTCATTAAACGCAATTTCAAAAGTTGCATTCACCCCAACGCCAGTCGCACCATCAGCAGGAGACAAGTACGAAACGGTCGGAGCAGTACTATCAGCTGGAGCGCTCAAATCGGTGATTACTACGTCGTCAACATAATCACGAGCAACAGCCAACCCATATCCTGCGGTGTACTGCACCAGACCATCGGTATAGGTAGAGTCAGTAGTAGAGGCTAGGCGCGTATAGGTGGTGCCATCGTCCGAATAATAGAAGCCAAGTGCAGTTCCCTGAGCAATTGCCTTAAACCAACGCGGCTGAGCCTTTGTAAGAGAACCGCTCCATAGTGATGTATATGTTGCAGAACCAACTCGCCAGATGTAGACGGAGTTAGAATCGTACACCTGGAATAAGTAGCCGGTTCTCGCACCTGCTGAGTTTGCTACTCCTGTATCAGTAGATTGTGCACGCAAAGTGAACCCGCCACGACCCATATTGTTTCCATACGCTTGCTTCCACACCACCGACTGGTCAGTGGTGGATGCGAAATTGCTAAATATCATTCCAGCAATTACTCCCACCTGCGTTGCGGCTCGCATAGATTTCCCAAGCGTCGCCTCATCTTGCACATCAAAAGTTCCTGCAGTGACGGTGATGTTTGCTGGTGTAGCACCTATGGTATCCGAGTTAAAGTTGTACGTCGTGGCCGCCTGCACCAAGGCAGGAGTGAAAAGAAACATACAAACACCGACCACAGCTGCCCGCTGCGAAATCCCCATTTTCATACACACCAGTATACCAGTCGACTTCCCCAAACCGTCCGATGCGTGCAACTAGGGCGAGGCGGAACAGGTTATGGATAGTATGGTAGAGAAAATCACACTGCGGCTATTTTTTATCTGTCTGATTTCCTGCGCCAGCCTGGTGCTGTCTTTCATCTGGGGAGGTGACCCCGAGGACTTGTACGGCCAGATTGCGGCTTCGCTATTTATTGTAGGCCTGGCGTCGTTCCTGGTATGGTTCGTCTCGTTTTGCTACCGTGCGTTTGCAAGGCACAGCTTTAATTCAGGGGTTTCTGTCCAGCCGCACGCACCTGTTGCCTGACGCTCACAGGTAGCCGTCCTAAAACATCCGTACGCTTCCGTGTACTCACACGTGCTCATCATATTTGGTGTATCGGTACACAGCTGACTCGAGCAACCACCTACATAGCACTTCCCCTCGGGCTTTGTTGGAGTGGTAGCAACCGGCTTTTCTGGAGCAGGAGCAGCGCCCTCAATCTTCACCTCGCCAGCAACACTAAATATTCCTGACACTTGGTACTTCTGCCAATGGTCGCTACTGAGCAGTTCAATCGGGGTAATGGTCCCTGAAGCGGTGAACCGCTTTCCATCCTCCATCGCAGATGCGTTTGCTGCAGCTTCCAGGTCGAGCGCGTAGTATTCACCACTGTCGGTCTTCATGCCGATAGCGCATTCAAGTGTTTGCGGACCAGTAGTATCTTTGTGTGGCAAACACACCTGCACTCCCGACAGTGTCCCAAGGTACGGCTCTACAATCGGCCCTTCCTGCTTCTCGTTGTAGATATAGGAATTGAAAGCAAAGAAAGCAATTACCAAAAGAACGACGGCTCCTGCGACAATAATGAGTGTTCGTTTCATACCTAAAGTGTACCAGTACCTACGAAACTGCGCGTGACACTATGCCGTACCTTCTACAGACCGAAGAATCTCTACAGAATCCTACTGTCGTACGACCAGTGGAGGACTGCTTGTCGCTGACGAGGTCGACACGAAGTGTCCCCTGCCCTGCAGTTTCGCTTGATTTGCGTAATGTGTCTTCCTATCGCCCGCCAACGTTTGATTTGCCGCTCATCGTCAGGACAGCGTCGTCCTCGGTAGTATCTGCAGTACCATTGAAACCACCCGCGCGGGTCCTCGTCGTATATCCATCCCTTCTTGCGCCACACAGAAAGCGGCTGACTCGCATTTACCCCAAACAAATTCAGCGAAGCGTCATGTTTGTAGGAGTCAGGCTTTTGCAACACAGCATGCTCAAACCAGTCCTTGGGAAATTCTTCCCTACAGTCACGCATGTACACGCCACCAAATACTCCAAGTGCGAGCATTTGTTTAGGCGATAGGTCAGGAGTGAATCCTTTCGCAAAGTTCTTTCCTTCTGGCTCTGTGAGCTCGTAGCTATAATTGCGTTGCATTCGGTCATTTACAATCACAATTGATGGTCTCGTTGAGGTCACACGGTAATGCTATACGGGTAATATATGCTAAGCATACCAGCTCGCGTGCGAAGGCAGCCAGGTGCTTGCTAGCATGTTATCTGGGGCTCACGCAAGAACGCACGCAGGGGCACAGCGATTCTGCGACGCAACATCACTTGCTATACTTACAAAAAATCCATGACACCAAAAAATACCATTTGCCTCTGGTTTGCTAAGGATGCAGAAGTAGCAGCAAACTTCTATGCCGCTACCTTCCCTGACAGCAAGGTGACCGATGTTTTTCACGCACCAAGCGATTTCCCGGGCGGCGCCAAGGGTGATGTACTGACCGTAGCATTTACGGTCTGCGGCATTCCTTGCATCGGACTTAACGGTGGGCCGGTATTCCCACAAAGCGAGTCGTTTTCATTTCAGATAGCAACTGACGACCAAGAAGAGACCGATCGCTACTGGAATGCGATTGTCTCAAATGGTGGAGCCGAGAGCGAATGTGGCTGGTGCAAGGATCGCTGGGGAGTGTCCTGGCAGATTACCCCACGCACCCTCACCGACGCTCTTGCTGCAGGGGGCGCGGAAGCGGAGCGCGCGTTTACTGCAATGATGACGATGCAGAAAATAGATGTTGCTGCCATTGACGCTGCGCGTAAGGGCGAAGCCTAATTGCTACGCCTCATCTTGTTCAAGATGAAACGGCTTAGGAATTTCTTTGTCCAAAATTTCACGCTGCAGGTACTTCGCCTTGGTGCGAATAGTCGCACCCTTCTCTGGCGCGCGGTCTTTAGTCGCCTCCATGCGCTTCTGTTCAAGCCAACTCTCTAGCCGACGCTTTTCACGCTGCTGTTTTTCATATGCTTCGGCGATGCGTGCTTGCACCTTCTCCCGCTCAACAAGATAATCCGAGTAATTTCCTGTGAAGGAGCTGATTGAGCGAGTGGCAGGGTCTATCTCAAGAATTCGTGTGACACGCGCTGCATGCATGAGCTCTGCATGTTCAGAAGCAATAAGTATCCCTCCACGGAACTGAGCGATGAATCGCTGCACTGCCTGCATATCTACGGAGGAAGACGCGCCGTGAGTATCAATTATCAGAAGTGTTGGCCGTGCGTGGAGCACGCGCGCAAGCGCGTCAGCGCCTCCCTCAAGTACTTCAGGAGAGACGTACCCAACACGCTCCCCATCGCGCGTGACGGTACCCTCGTCCATCTCTTCCTGGTCAGCAACTACACGCAGGAACGCCGTCACGTCGCTTGCCCGAGCACCAAGTACGCCTACCCGCTCACCAGTAGCTATGACGAGGTTAACCTTCTCAAAAAGGGGCTCGCCGAGCACATCCACCCGCAGTTGTTTAATGACGATCATCGTTCCCTATTAGTAGCACGAAAGAAGAGAAGAGACCTCCTGGTTTGTTTTAAAACTCAAAAGCCTTCCACTCAGTATCTCTAAGCAACACAAGCTCTAGGTTCTGGGGATACTTTTCCATCTCTTTCAGTGGGTCCCCGTTCATAGGGTGCCGTTCACTTTGAAAGTGACACACGACACGAAAAGGCAGGCAGCCGAGACCTTCAAATACCTTTCCTTTCCCATTTGAGAAAAAGTATGTGGAAAGCACATATGCACCCGCAGAAGACCCCGCCACGGTCTTCCCTTCCAAATTTTTCTCAAACTCTGGAAGCTTCATAAGCGTCGCGTAAAGCTTGTTGGTATCGCCACCTCTAAGATAAATACTGTCCGCTCTTTTGAGTTGCTCAAGGAACGTTTCCTCTAACGCAAGTTCAATATTCAAGTTTTGGATACTAGTGGCAGCCAGGATCCTCTGCCTGTCCTGTTCAAATTTTTCTTTGACCCCTTCATCATCAGACGCGAAGTAGACGAGAAGCAAGGTCGCACCCTCAGGAAGTCCTCTTGAGAGCTCTTCATAGAACGTCTTATTCCAATCGTTCGGAGTGCTTGTGTATCCACCGTGGAGAATGTATTTGGTCATATAGCTTCAATAAGATACACATCCGTTGCTGGTTCTTCATACGGGTGCACTTCTCGAATGGCCTTGAGCACCGCCTGCAGGCTTCCCTCTGAGCAAACAGTCTCGATGCGTTCCTCTGCGACCTCCTCAAGCTTCCCGACTTCACCGATAGCCGGGTTCGCACCATCTTCTGGCCTGAAGCGACCAGTTCCCTTTACTGAGAAGGTGCAGTGGGAATAGTTCCCTATCTTTCCAGCGCCAGCAGCGCCCATTACTTCACGTAACATGTCTGCGTGTTCCTCAGGAACATATACAACTATTTTGTATCTCTTTTCCATGTCTACTTAATTGACTCAGATATGACCGAGAAAAGCTTTTCATACCCTTGTCCGTTCGGGTGGAGGCCGTCTGCAAGGTCTGTATTTTTTAGGATTCCAAATACCTCTATAAAAGGTACCGCGAGACTCTTGCTCGCTTCCCGCAAAGCCTGGTTATACTTCTTTGCATTTTCGTTTAAGAAGACCTTTCCACTACTACTACCCGGCAGTGGCGCAGTGCGACTTTCATCAACATTCGTGGTGCCGATTACATATACCTTAGATGCTTTTACCTTTGCTTGAGCAATGACTTGCTCCATATTCTTCGTAAATTCTTCGAGGGGAACAATATATTCTCCTTCAACCCCCTTTCGCGCTGAATCATTCAACCCAATAGCAAATACAACTATATCAAGCCCATAAATAAGAGAATCGAACTCTTCTTCAAATCGAGCGAGAAGACCCGCGCTTGTATCGCCACAAACCCCTCGTTCATAGGTTGCCTCGTGATCAAGTTCTGCAGAGCGTGTACGGCGGAGTCTACCCACCCATCCAAGGGCTTCCTCATCGCAAGAACCGTAGGTGATGCTGTCGCCCCAAACGCCTATATCCATGGGTAGAGTATACCAATGTTCGGGCATCCAACTCCTCTACCCATAGAGCTGCATAGTTAAGCGGTAAAAATGGGCTGCGGGAGTTGCGCGAGGTTAGAACTATTCCCCTACCAAGGTAGATTCTCTCCGTTGAACCAGAACAGTCCTGTTTCCGGCTGAGACACAGCAAAGTGGTAAATATTCTCCCCTGCCACTTCGGGAGTAATGTCGGCATCTTCCCCTCCCATATCCGTCTTTACCCATCCGGGATGCAGTGCTGAAACTGTTGTTCCTAAATCACTCATTCGCAGAGCGAGTGTCCGCACGTACATATTCAACGCAGCTTTTGAAATCTTGTATGCCGGATAGCGCCCAGGAAAGCGACTCTTGCTGTGACCTGTGCGTCCTATTGAGCCTGCGCTGGAGGAAATCATTACAATATGCCCACCCTCCTTCACTCTTGAGAGAATCTGCTCCGTGAAATCTGCCGTTCCTATAAGATTCACCTCTAAACTTTGCCTGAGTTTTTCTACGATGAGCGTACTGTCTTCTTCATCAAAAAGTGCTCCTGCGTTATTTATGACGACATCAAACATGACTCCAGTGTCAGTCAATGCCTTAGCACACGCACTAATACTCTCCGATGAACGAAGATCGAGCTGAAACACTTTCAGGTTCTCGTGCTCGTAGCTAACAACCCCCAAGGTTGACGTACCCATGACGGTATAACCTTCACTGAGAAACCGCTCGGCCGTAGCCTTGCCGATTCCCTTTCCAATCCCTGTAACGAGTACGGTTTTCATATAAAGTACGGAGTCTAGGCCAGCAACCTCTTGGACTCCTCAAAGAACACTATCTCCCTCGGGCGAATGTATTCGCCCTCCCACTGAGTCGGGATAGTTTCGTCCAGAAGCTTCATCACTTCTACATACGGAACCCATACGGTCTCGAACCCTCTTTCCTTTTCGCTTTCAGTGAGTTGAGGTATTCCCTTCTCCCCCACGAGCTTCGCGAGATAGCAATACGAAACCTGTTTTTCGGAGTCTTCCTTCCAATATTCCGTGGTGAACCCGATCTCCTGTAGCACTTCGATGTCGCACCCTATCTCTTCCTGGCACTCCCGGTCAAGCGCTACGATTTTGTCTTCGTCGCCCTCAAGCCCGCCTCCGGGAAGCTTGTAGTAGTTATCCCGGGTGACGTACAGCAACGCGATCAGCCCGTCGCCATCTACCACAATGGCACGAGCTGCTTCGCGTAATGCATATGTAGCAGCTTCTTCGTGTGAGATGCTTCGTGGATTTATGAGACCCAGATCTTTCATGGATAAAGCATACCAGAGTTCTGACCGTAAACACCCCTGCCTGTAAAACCTTTACCTAAGACGAGACTATGCAAAGTTTATTTTGAAAGATGGAGCGATTGAAGAAAAGCGAGAATTGCTCACCTGTTTTAAGAGTAAGATACTACTCAAAGAAAAGCAGATATACATTAGCTAAAATTAACTACAAAGTTATACATCCCCATACCACAAACTCCTTGGAGTGGTTCTCCTGCCTTGGGGGTTCCTACATCAATCACTTCTTCTCCAGTTTGAGCTAATATCTTTTGATACCCCAATGACTTGATTACAAGTGATGAAGAACAGTCGTAAGTACCGTTTGTCTTCATAATTAGTTTTGTAGGAATCCCTGCTTTTGCGTTAGATAGTTTTGGGGAGTATCCACCTTTAGTATCGATGGTTATGTATTGAATTCCATCCCTTACCTCAACATTCTGCATAGCCTGTGTTGATGCGGTTTTATCGCTACCCTTCGAGCCTAGAAAAATAATGCCAATTCCAATAATGAGCCCGATGGTGATAATTGATAAAGCAATTTTATTCATAAAGTTAATTATATATTAAATAATGGATTGATAATTCCGAGTCCTGCCAAGCCAGCAAGTAGTGCGAATAGTCCAAGACCGATCACCACAACTCCTGCGGATTTAAAGAATAAAGGCGCATGTCTTCCGTGCGCGAACGACGCAGACCCGAACGAGAGAAGTAAAAGCACTGGTAACGTCCCGAGGGCAAAAGCTAGCATGATAAACATTCCTGAACCAAAAGATCCACTACCTAATGCGGAAACCTGCATTGATTGGGTAAAGCCGCACGGTAAGAAAAATGTGGCAAAACCGAGAATGAGTGGAGTAAACGTTTTATGCTCAATTCTCCTGAAGAAATTAAAGATTCCAGACGGTAGAGCAATTTTGTTCTTTTTAAAAACTCCAACCAGATTCAAACCTAACATGAGCATCACAAGCGATGCCAAAAGACCTAATATTGCCGTAATGGTAAAATTAATGCCGATAGCACTTCCTACAGCGCCAAGCACCCCACCCAATATTGCAAAGCTGACAATTCTTCCTATATGGAAGAGTAGAAACGTTTTGGTATCGCTCACATTGTCTTGAGATATCTTTGCTGATAGAGACAAAACCAATCCTCCCACTATAGCAAGACAGCTTGAAACCGAAGCTATGAGCCCAATAATGAAGCTTGTGATTGGTGTGGTCTGCCCACCGATCCCAAGATTAAGAATTCCTGATTTCTGTAATAAAAAGAACAACACCAGGAAACCAAGTCCAATCGGAAGAGCTTTCCAAATAACATCGTCACTTTGTTTTTCCTTGACCGTTTTTTCAACGGAAAGAATATAACCATTAGATTTGATTTTATCTGTCAGCATATCTGCTAATTTTTCAGAGGAATAATCACTGTCAGTTTCTATTTCCACAATTTCATTCTTCAGATTGACTCGTGCATTTTGTATGAAGTCTTGTTCATTCAAGACATCCTCGATCAAGATTTTGCATGATGCACAATGCGTACCAGATACGTGTAATATGTGTGTTTTCATACTTATAATTTCTTAGCTTTAATGCGAAGTGAGTTCGAGACTACGGAGACCGACGACATCGCCATAGCAAATCCAGCAAAAATAGGATTCAAAAGCCAACCAAAGATTGGATAGAAAGCACCTGCCGCAAGCGGTATACCAACGATGTTGTATATGAATGCCCAGAAAAGATTCTGCTTGATTCCTCGCATGGTAATTTTTGAAAGCTTAATGGCTTTTACGAGCTTTGAAATGTCCCCTCCAAGGAGGGTGATTCCTGCCGACTCAATCGCGACATCCGTACCTGTTCCCATGGCAATACCGACGTCATTCACCCCATCACCTGCCATAGCGACAATACGACCCTGTGACTGGAGCTCTTTTATTTTTTCAAGCTTATCTTGTGGTAATACATGCGCCACAATGTCATCAATACCAACGAGTGATCCGATATACTTAGCGGCTTTTTCATCGTCTCCTGTAAGCATAACCACTTTTATGCCGAGAGCATGAAGACTTTTGATAGCCTCTACTGACTGAGCCTTTATTTCGTCTGCCACCATCACAAAACCGAGCACCTTCTCTTTGGTAGCAAGAATGACTGGTGTCTTTCCTTGCGAGGTAAACTCGTTTAACCTATCAGCGTCAAATGAAATTTTTAGGTCGGTCACAAGCTTCGCATTGCCCACAAAATATTCAGTGCCCCTGATCTCTCCCTTGAGACCTTTTCCTTGTATTCCTTCAAAGTTTGAAACATCAGATATCGAGATATTTTTCTCCTGTGCGTAGTTTACGATTGCATGTGCGATCGGATGCTCTGATTTTTTCTCAAGCGAAGCGAGAATTGAAACAAGTTCATCATCTTTCAAGTTTGCGAGGTTTTGTATGTCGACAAGTGTCGGCTTTCCTTTAGTTATTGTTCCTGTCTTGTCGACCACAACTGTGTTTACCTTATGAAGCTTTTCGAGAGTAGCCGCATCTTTGATGAGAATTCCTTCCTTGGCACCTTTGCCGACTCCAACAATTATTGCAGTTGGAGTAGCGAGACCAAGTGCACATGGACAAGCTATTACTAGGATTCCCACAAAGGATACAAGACCGAATGAAAGTGCCTGAGAAAATCCTAGATACTGCGACCCAATAATGAGCCATGCACCGAGGGTAAGAAAAGCGATCATAAGAACTATGGGCACAAAGATGGCTGATATTTTGTCTGCCATTGCCTGTATTGGCGCCTTGCTTCCTTGAGCATCTTCAACCATCTTTATGATCTGAGCGAGCAGTGTCTCTGAACCAACCTTTGTGGCTTTAAAGGTGAATGATCCACTTGTATTCATTGTGCCAGATACGACATTGTCGCCAATCTTTTTCTGGGCAGGCATCGGCTCTCCTGTAACCATCGATTCATCAATAAAAGATGAGCCTTCAGTTATGACACCATCAACAGGAATTTTTGCGCCTGGCTTCACGATAATCAGATCTCCATGCTTTACATCATTTACTGAAATCTCTATTTCCTTTCCGTCACGAATGACCAATGCTGTTTTGGCTTGAAGATTGAGAAGTTTCTCGATTGCATCACCTGTCTTAATTTTAGACCTGGCTTCAAGGTATTTACCGAGCGCAATAAAGGTAATAACCACTATCGTCACGTCGTAGTACTGGTACTCAACATTAATAAACGGCTTAAGAACATCCTCAAAAGCACTGACGGCGAAACTGTATAAAAAAGCGGCTACCGTACCGATACCAATAAGGGTATCCATATTTGCTTTGCCGTATCGGAGAAATCTATAAAAACCAAGGAGATACGGCTTACCAACTACAAAAAGGATATAGGTGGCAAATATCGGGAGAAGATGATGAAAGAATTCCTTGAGTGTGTAGCTCATTGCAGGAACGATGCTGTACTCAGCGAGAATATCCCAACCCATAACGAAAG
>CAZUBJ010000006.1:0-34364 GCA_964618705.1 uncultured Candidatus Saccharibacteria bacterium | reverse complement strand
AGTTGGGCTGGTGTGCTAGGCACCCCAGGCCCGTGTGGCAGACAAATGTACCGAAGTATCTTTCTCTACCACACGGAACCGGCGGCCAATTCCACAACTGTGTTCGCCTGAATATAGCCTGTATCCAGGCTGATGACAAGACGGGTGTCGGGGGACGGGAATGATCCGTCGACCTTAGCGTTATGAGTGCTACGCTCTAACCAACTGAGCTACCCCGACATATACGTCGCTCCAAGCCCGCACGGGCTTACCTCGACGATATATGCACCTTACTACATCACCAGGTCGTATTCAACGCCTATAGGCGCAAAAGTCGCTCTGCTTTTTCAAGGTCCTCGGGAGCAGTGACTTGAATCCAGGATGTGGCAGGAACGGCGTGGAGCGGGATTCCCGCCGCCTTTGCGGCAGCAAGGACAGTCTGAGGAAGTCCATACTCGCTGCTCCCCTCAGCCTTTGGCACCATGGGAAAGTCGAAAACCCGCTCATCAAGCACAAGTAGGTTTGTATTCATGTATCCGTACGTGCCATGATGCTCGCCCTCTTCAATATCGATTACCAACCCATCGTCAGAGACGATAACCTTTCCACCTGAAGCCATAGATTCTGTCTCTTCAACCACCATGGCCCAATCGGAAGTGGCACAGGCGCGCAACACGTCTTCGGTGCCATACAAATCATCCCCCATCATCACCACGAATCTCCCTGTGATGTATGGCTTTGCGAGCGCTACCGCACCCATAGTCCCATTTAGGTCTGTCTGCTCGATGTAGCGAATGCTTCGCCCACCATACGAGTCTCCGTATGCATCCCGTATCACGTTCCCGAGATACCCCACAATAAAGATAACCTCATGCACATCCTCAGGAAGCATCTCAAGCTTATGCGTAATGAGCGACTTCCCGTGCACTAGGAGCATTGGTTTTGGAGTTGTCTCTGTGAGAGTTCCCATTCGGGTCCCCTTTCCTGCCGCAAGAATAATTGCCTGCATACGTGTCGATACTAGCGAACCTCTACCGAAGCATGCGCACTATCTGGCGGCGCAACGTTAGACGCTCCTTCGGAGGCGTTCCATACAATGAACACTAGTGCGGCCGCTATAACCAGCAGTCCACCCACGATGACCTCAATGAACTGGAACCGTGCATGCACAACAATTGCCACGAGAAGTAGAAGTGTGAACAATCCAGCAAGCCCAGCGAGGATGTAGGCAGCGGTGCTCATTGGAGAAGCTGCCACGCGCGCAAACATCTCTCCAAATGAAGCCGGGCCAGTGCTTGCGCCAAGCACCTGGGCGTTGGTACCCACTGCGGCAACTTTTGTACCTCCTGGTACTTCCGCGCCCTTCTTCGGCGTTGCAAAGAACTGCACCACAAACGTTGTCTCGTTTCCTTCAAACATACCCTTAGCAACACCAACACCGATGCGCGTGTACTCCCGCTTCACAATATTGGCGCGGTGTGTCGGAGAGGCCATCCATGCCTCCTGTACTTCTTTAGAGTCATTAAAATCAACGGCGAGATTCTCACCTGCGTAGCTGTACGGATAGCCCACCTGGTCTAGCCAATACCACGGGGTCTTACCGTCGGGTGACACGTGCGAGAAGTAACCGTTCTCGGCCATGTGTTCCGCCTTTAGTTGCGCAGCCTTGGTGAGAAGCTCGTCGCTCTGTAGTTCTCCAAGCCCCTGGGCGAGACGGTCATCGTTTGTAAGCGATGTCACCACTGATGGGAGTACTGAGGCAAGAAACCCGGGATTAGACTGCGCAAAGCGCGAACCAAGCACGTACGCTCCCTGTACCAGTACTACGAGTGAGAGCGCGAGCGCCACACCCCCTGCAGTAAGTAGAAGCGGCTTGTAGCCGTTGCCACTATGAGGGAGAACAAAATCCTTTAGTTTCCTGGCTCGGCGTTTTTTCATGAGTAAATCATACGGCCGAGCAGGCAATTAGCCAACTTTGGCTACTACTGCAGAAGTGCGTACTGTGCCTGGAGCTCCTTAAGTTCCGCAGTTAGAAGCGCTATCTGCGCCTCCACACTTATTGCCTGAGTCGAACTACCGCCAAGCGCACCACGTGTGAGCGGTCCCACGTATCCTGTCTGAGGAAGTCCCCTACTAGCCTGGAACGCAACTACGGCGGCCTTGGTCAAAGTACCAAAGTAACCCGTTGGTACTTCTGTAAAATACCCCTGCTCGCGAAGGAGGTTTTGAAGAGCGGTCACATCCTCCCCTTTTGCTCCTACGGTAAGGTCAACGGTGAAGTTATACGTGCTGGCTCCAAGCACTCGCCCTGCTAGTTCTTGGGAATCTGGCGCAGCAATTCTTGCACCACCTCCCCCACTCCCTCCTGATTTGCGATAGACTTCAACGCTTCGAGTAACAGGAATAGCTTCATTCCCCGCAGTATCCACTGCTGAATACGTAATGGTGTATATGCCCGCAACCGATGTATCGACAGATCCGCTTGTGGTGACACTCACGCCTGTGTCCATATTGTCAGATGCGGTTGCACCCAAGTCGCTGTACGAATCATCAAGTCGAAATTCTACCTGCTCCTCACCAATGCGCGAGATAACTGGAGCAGTCGTATCAATATGCCCGATTGAAACAGTTGTGGTTGCGATGTTCCCTGCTTCATCGGTAGCTACAAAATCAAAATTTCCATTTTCGGTAAATACATGACTCTCTTCATTCAGTATCCCTTCGTTCACTGTTGCCGTTACAGTGACAGACGTATTGGTGGGAGTCGTGGAATACGAGTCAATGGATACGACGGGTGGGGTTCTGTCGATAGTATCTACGGTCACGACTGAACTGCCCGTTGCTCCATCCTCGTCGTGGAAGGTGAATTCAAAACTGCCGTTTTCTGTAAACGTATAACTGTCTGATTGTAGTGGTGTGTCGACCGTATAGTTTTTCCCAAAACTTTCTACGGAGATAACGACCGTCACATTGTCCTGCGTTTTAAAACTTGGGGAGACAAATTCACCATTGACCTTTACCGCGATTCCGCTTACGTACGGCGCAACCCCGTTTGAAGTAAAGCTCGTTGAAGCGTAAGAATCCGTCGGCACTATAGTAAGGAGTGCCGCCAGGGTGACCACAAGCAAGACGTTTCGTCTCATACGCTGATTGGTACGTATATAGTAGCACCCCATAACGGCAACCAGTGCTACTATTTGCATATGAAGAGTATGCGTGGATTACTTCTGGGAGCCCTTCTGGCGTGTGCCGGCACCACCTACGCAGCCCCCCTTACCGCAGGATTTGCCCCTGGGGCGCTCTGGCTTTCGCAAAGTGCGCCTGTGGCAGGTAGCAGTGTGCGCCTCTATGCAGTCACCTACAACGCAGGCACGCAGGCGATTGAAGGTTCAGTCACCTTTACCGTTGACGGAGAATCAGTGGGGTCTTCTCCGTTTAGTCTTGAACCAGGAGAAAGCGAGATTGAATCTGTATCGTGGATACCCACCGAAGGGATTCACACCATCGCCGCCGACATCCGAAGCGTCATAGATAAGAAATCAAAGGAGGCTGCGACGGTTTCCAATACCGCTGCATCTGCAGTTTCTGTCTCTGTTGCTCCCGAACCGCCAAAGCCACCAGTAGTGGAGGCAATCGATTCCGCACAAACCATCGCAGCATCTTCCACTCCTGTTGTTTCTGGCGTCATTGCGGCGACCACAGGCGCAACAGAATCTATTCGCAAAGCAGGTGAAGACTATCTCGCAACGCTCGCTGGTGAGAAAGCACCAGTCGCATCAACAACGGAGAGTAAGAAAACGGGGTCCGTGCTCGGTGCGGCAACAGAAATTCCTGAGGAAGAAGTGGCCAGCCCCACCCCGCCCACGGGATACATGCAAAGCATAGCGAAGGCACTCTTGCCAATCTTTCGCTATCCGGCACTCTTCTACCCCGTATTCCTATTCATTCTTCTTTTCATACTATGGTTGGTGGCAAAACGGTTACGCAATCCAAAGCGGCGAAAATAGTAAAAGCCCCGCACTGCGGGGCTTTTACCTCTGGTAGTACGGTTAGTACTATTTCATTTTCTTATCCAAGGACCACTTGCCTGGGCCAGTGATCATGAGTGAGAACGACGCAGCAAGGAGAAGCATGATGTACTCGTACCCTCCGGCTGACATAAAGAAGCCATTCTTCAAGTGCACCGTGACAAGCGCGATGACTGACACAATCGCAAGAACCTTTGCCACCCAGTGGGTGTAAAGACCGAGGATGAGCATAATACCGCCACCAAGTTCTGCTGCGATAAGAAGTACCGCAAACAATTCTGGTGCTGGGAAACCAAGCGTTCCAAGGAAGCCGGCAACACCAGGCACACCACCCTGAAGTTTCTGCCAACCGTGCATCGCGAAGATAACACCAGTAGCAACACGGAGTGCGAGCGGAGCGGCATCGCGCCACTTGTCGCCACACACACATTTAAGAATATTTCGCATGAACTTACAGTTATATAAGAGTAACGATATAAGTGTACCCCACCCGTACAGCTCAATAGGCTGTGGAGTGCAGAAGATGCCTCAAAGCTTACTGACCATACCAACTCTTCTGCCACGCCTGCATTCTTCCGATTTCGGTGTTCTGAGCACTTATGATGTCCTGCGCGAGGTCCTTTATTTCCTGGTGCTTTGCACTCTTAAGGGCCGCTTCGGCCATTCGTACTGCTCCTTCATGATGCACAATCATCTCCTTCAGGAACGCCTGGTCAAACTCGTCAGCAGACTTGCCATCCAACGCGCGCATCATTCCGTTCATCTCGCCATTCATGTCCATTGGCTCATGCATCATCGAGCCGTCTGACATCCGATGGTCCCTTTCGCCATAGCTCCTTTCGTGAAGCATAAGCGATGTCCCACCCACACCGATACAAAGCCCAAGCAATCCGGTAAGAAGAATTTTTGTCGTGGTGTTCATTGTCATATGTATATAGTTAATCGAACGCTTCCACCAGCACCTTTTCCGCCCACACAAAGCAATACTTTCTGAGGAACACTCGTACTAGACCGCCGTCAAACATGGGCCAGACATAGCGTTAGTGTAGCGCACGCACTTGCACAAAACAGTAGTTCTACTTGTTCTTGCCTCGCTGAACAAAAATCACCATGAGCGTGTTGATGCAGATCATTGCGACCGAGTGAATAGTAGTCGCAATATTGTATGAACCCAAAGACAACAGTGTCAGTATGTGACGCCCCACATTCATGCTATACAACAGTGGTCGCTCCGTTTCAGGATGGGTCCATGCCTTTCGCAGTGTTGGAATGAACGCAACACTATCAATTGCTACCATGATAACTACAGACAGCGTTGGATCTTTCGTAAGGAACCACGGAATGAGACCGAGAAGGGCTATAGCTAGAAAGTAATTGTCTATTGGGCGAATGTGTCGCGCCTTGCCTTCGAAGTAAAACTTTATAGAGAGCAGAAAAATGATAACGGTGAATCCTTCTGCTATACCCGTTGGAATAGCCCCGATGCCGGCGCCCTTTGCCAGTCCGCCAAGGAATGTGGTCATCGAGACAATCGACCACACGAACCAGGTATACGGATGTGGATGAATCTTTCCAGAAAGCGCATCCTTCAAATAGGAAACGTTGCCAATTACGGCAAGCACCGAAGCAATAATCACCATCAGTACGCGCGGATCCATCATGCAGTAATCCTAGCACTGTGCGCTTGATTCATGCTCAGGAGCGCGCAAGCGCCGCAGCAGATAAACAGAAAACCGCCTTGTGGCGGTCCCTGTTTATTTGTTGCGGGGGCCGGAATCGAACCGGCGTCTGGAGGTTATGAGCCTCCCGAGGTACCTCTCCTCTACCCCGCTATATATAAGCTATAGCGAAACGTCTCACTTGCTATGTACTTCACTATACCAGTAAAGACACTGAAAGCAACCTCTATAGAAGCTTAAAAAGTGCACGGAATGCTAGGCGCGAGAAGGTATTGTTCTGAGCCGTACTAGAAGTACGGTGAAGAATAATTCCGTACTCGTAACAACGCAGGTCGTGTGCTTTTGAAGCTACTAATCAATTTCACCGAATTCACGGAGAACGGTCTCATACCGCTGAATCGTCCTGTACGCCAATGTGTCTGTTAGCTCGAACGTCGAGCCCTGGTGTGCAATTTCGTTTCGCACTTTGTGCGCTTCCCATGCCTCCTGTATTGATGAAATCCTTCCGGCACTCACCTGCTTCAGCTTTTCCCCCACCGAATCACCGACGTATCCGTCGTGCTCAAGTGCATCATAGAGAATGATGTCAGCCTCTATAATTGCTTGGCGCCAATCGTTCTCGTGAGGACTCTCGATAAGTTCCTTTACGTGCTTCCAACGATTATGCTCAACTTCCTCAACTGCTTCGTGCATGTCGTGAATGGTCGCATACTTGGGTTCGTCCTCTGCAATGACCTGCTTGTAGCGAAGCATGGCGTAGATAAATATCGCAAGCAATCCTGCGCTTACCAAGAAAGAAATGCTCGAGACAATAAGCCAGAATTGCGCCAGTAGGGCCCACAAATCAAGCTGTACTCCAGGAGCGCGCACGCCAAGTACCGTTTCGTAGATAATACGAAACAGGTAATCAATATTTAGGAAGTGTACGGGAGGTCCTTCTGAAGGCATCCCTCGTATTATAGCTCCTCGCCAGTCACGAGCGCACCCGCTTTAAACAGAAGTTCTTCAGCCCCCTTTGGTGCCGTGAAGTGGATACCCACGGGGAGCGACACGTCGTCGCGCATCACTTCTCCCATAGGAACTGAAAGTGCGGGCATGCCGGTGAGGTTGGCGGTGACCGTGAACACGTCTTCAAGGTACATAGAGACCGGGTCAGACTTTTCACCAAAACGGAATGCCGGAGATGGCGTCGTTGGGAACGCCACAACATCACACGTTGTGAATGCCGTATCGTATTCAGTAGTTAGAAGCCCGCGAGCTGCGTCTGCCTTGCGGTAGTAGGCATCAATATAGCCAGAGGAGAGCACAAATGTGCCAAGAAGAATTCGGCGCTGCGTTTCCTTTCCAAAGCCTTCAGACTTGGAAAGCACATAGTCCTCAAGCAAATCTTTTCCGCGCGCGGCGTGCCCGTAGCGAATACCGTCGTAGCGAGCAAGGTTCGCGGATGCTTCTGCTGGCTGAATAACGTAGTACACCGGTAGCGCATACGGGCTTGTAGGAAGCGCAACATCAACGACGGAATGGCCGTCTGCCGTAAGGCGCGCAAGCGCTCCTTCAAACAGAGCAAGCAAGTCTGGGTCGATACCCTCCTTCAAGAGATCGCGCGGTACACCGATACGAAGCTTCTCTGGAATTGGTACATTCGGGTACGTATTCGCATCAATAGACGTCGCGTCAAGCGGATCCTTTCCAGCAATAACTGTATGTAACGCCCGCACATCAGCAACTGTTTTTGCAAACGGACCAATTTGGTCAAGCGATGAACCGAGCGCAATAGCACCGCTTCGCGATACTGCTCCGTAGGTTGGCTTTAGCCCCACAAGTCCACAGTGCGCGGCTGGCTGTCGAATGGAACCGCCTGTATCAGTACCGAGTGAACCAAGTGCACTGTGTGAAGCAACCGCTGCAGCTGAACCTCCAGAAGATCCTCCAGGAACTCGACTGATGTCTCTTGGATTACGCACCACCCCATAGGCTGAATTCTCAGTCGAGCTTCCCATGGCAAACTCATCCATGTTCGTTCGCCCAACAAAAAGTGCGCCTGCCTCCTTGAGCTTCGTAATTACGGTAGCGTCATATATTGCTGTGTGATTCTCTAGCATCTTGGACGCGGCACTCGCAATATGGCCTTTGATTAGAATATTGTCCTTTATCGCAAGTGGAATACCGCAGAGCAGTGGCGCCTGGTCACCCTCTGTATCAATACGCTTTTGTGCTGCCGCTATTGCTTCCTCATCTGCATCAAATAGCTCCAAGTATGCGTTCAGCTCTGGATTCTTCTCCTTGGCAACAGAGGCACAGGCATTCCACAGCTCCTGCACACTGCACTCACCCGCACGCAGCATGCGTGCAGCCTCCGCTATCGTGAGCTCGTTTAGTGCCTTAGTCATGCGAAATAATCTGCTTTACCGAGAGACTGTTGCCACTCTTCTGTGGAAACTGTGTAACCACCGCATCGGTATACTCCCCACCCACTCGGGCAGCCTCGTCCTTTCGGAGCACATTGCGAACGACTGATACGGTGCGCTCCCCACCAGTAGGCAAGGTCAGTTCCTCAAGTTTCCCAACGTATGCAAGTATTGCATCAAATTCGGAAGCAAAACGCTCCAAGTCCTCCTCTTTAATCGCAATGCGAGAAAGCGCCGCTAAACGCGCCACATCATCCTTTGTTGCCTTGGTAGCTGCCATATATCACGACTCTATCACAACCCAAGCCGAGTACGGAACTCCTTCTCCGTAAGGACCGTCACGCCAAGCTCGCGTGCTTTTGCCAGCTTACTTCCCGCATTGTCCCCAGCGACGACAAAAGCAGTATTCTTTGAAACCGAGCTCCCGGGAGCTCCCCCGGCCGCACGGACCATTTCTTCCGCCTCGTCTCGTGAAAGGGTTGGTAACGTGCCCGTTATTACGACCGAACTTCCTTCTAGAACTCCCCCCTGCGCCCGTACAACCGTTTCAAGAGATATGTGCTTCAAAAGACGGTTGAGCAAATCCCGGTTCTCTTCGTTCCCAAAATAAACAACAAGCGCATCGGCCACCACTTCTCCAATACCATTGATTGCAACAAGCTCTTCCCGTGTCGCGCGCTGTAGTTTGTCGAGGGTACCAAAATGCCCTGCCAAGAGATACGCAGTCTCCTCACCAACATGCAGTATTGAAAGACCCACGAGGAAACGAGCGAGCGGGACGGAGCGTCGCGCAGCAATTGCCTCAACGAGGTTTCGAGCAGAGACCTCCTTAAAGCCTGGCAACTGCAATAGCTCATCATGAGTAAGTTCAAACAAATCGTCATACTCAGATACAAGTTCATGCTTCATGAGAAGCGCGATTGTCTTCTTGCCGCACCCATCAATATCAAGTGCGGACTTTCCGGCAAAGTGCGCGAGTTTCCGCTCTTGCTGCTCGAATGAATCCTGACTCACGCAACGATACGCAGCAACACCTTCTACTCGCTCAACGCGACCATCCCCTCCGCACAAGTGTGAGTGCGTCGGGAATCGCCACACACGCTCTGTGCCTGTTCTAAACTCCGTGAGCACTTGCACAATCTCTGGGATGATATCGCCCGCCTTCTGCAGAATGACGGTATCGCCAATACGAATATCTTTCTCCACAATAAAGTCCTCGTTATGAAGTGTTGCGCGTGCAACCACAGTTCCTGCAACCCGGACCGGTACCAAGTGTGCAACGGGCGTAAGCACTCCCGTCCTTCCGACTTGGAGCGTAATGTCCTCTACCACGGTAGTGACCTGTTCGGCAGGAAACTTTAGCGCGATGGCAAAGCGCGGCCCCTTTCCTGTGTATCCAAGCAGCTCCTGCAGATTCCTGTCGTCCACCTTTACGACAACACCATCAATCAAATAATCCTCTGTATCACGCGCAGCACCCTGCCATTTCTGCCAGAATGCCAACACTTGTTCAACATCAGCCCCGCCAATGCGATGCTCGTTTACCGGAAGCCCGAGCTCCGCAATACGAGCCAGTTCGAGCGTTTGAGACACTGGTAACACTTCACTCATCACATCTATGTCATACAGAAAGACGCCAAGTGGTCGTTTGGCTGCAATATTCGAATCGAGTTGACGCAAAGAACCGGCCGCAGCGTTCCTTGGATTAGCAAACGGTGCCTTACCCTCCTGTGCTTGTGTTGCATTCAACACTTCAAGCCCCGACCTCGTCATATAAACTTCACCCTCAACAATGACATCTACGGGCTCGCTAAGTTCGTGTGGGAGACTACGTATAGTTCGAACATTATGCGTAACATCCTCCCCCACTCTTCCGTCACCTCGCGTAGCTGCAGTTATAAGCGCTCCTTTCCTATACGTAAGCACGATATGGAGCCCGTCAATCTTGAGCTCTGCACTATATGTAGGACGTTCATGCACACCTACCTTCTGTAGTGCGCGACACACCTTATCATCAAAAGCGCGTAAATCTTCGGGCGTAAAAGCGTCATCGAGCGACCATTGCGGCACCTCGTGTGGCACTTTTGAAAGCTCTGGCAGAACCGTACCCGCTACAACCTGCGTTGGCGAGTCGGGAGTTACCAACGTTGGGTACTGCTTCTCGAGCTGTGCAAGCTCATACTTGAGTGAATCTAGTGCTTCAGGAGAAATGGGCGACTCATCGCGCTCGTGTTGGAGCGCACGATACGTGCTGATGGCGTCTCGCAACTTACGCGCTCGCTCCTGCTTTGCCTTCGGGACTTCCATACCCATATCCTACCGCAGGCCCTCGTTCCGCGCAGTACCGTAGCTATGTTCCGTACTCTGCCTTAAGTCCACGCTCAATACGGCGAGGGTCGTCTTCTTCACAGGTATTGTATCCATTTGCCAGAATAACCGTCTGGTTCGTGGTTGTCTTATCAATGGTGACGTAGCCTAGATTTCCATACGAGTCACATGCCACAGCAAACTCTGTCCTACGCGTTCCTGCTACGGGAATATAGGATCGATAATTTCGTACCGGTATCGTATTACACGTGATACTTTCGCTTGCTGCTGGTGTGGCGAAATCAAACGCACCAAACTGCTGGTCCCAGTAAAGCGCACATTCAAGCGTTGTGTCTGCATTGTAAAACGCATACTGCGATTGCGTCGCGGACGAAGCAAGCGTTATCTGTTTGTAGGTAATATCAAGGAGCGTAAATCCCACCGATAACACAACCGAGGAGACAATAACGGCAATGATGAGTGTGAACCCGCGAGGTTGTGTGGAGTACATCATAGCCAGTCACGAAGATACTCCACAATTTCAATGCTGTACGGAATGCCTCCCGTCACCCAGTTCACCGTCACCGACACTTTCATTTCGGTAGCATCAACGCGAGTCAGGCGCACGGTTCGAGTAAACCCAGTCTCGGGGTTTGTTCCACTTACTGCGCCTTGGTTATAGAAGCCGGTTGAAAGAAGCTTTAGCTTCGGACAGGTGCTGGAGCAAAGGAGCACCGTATTGTAGTACCCATCCACAGCACATTTTGCGCTCCCAGTGCAATCTATAGAGCCGCCCGTACCATCGAGCGAATAGAACCACGAGCGTGGGCTTCCTGGATTCGCAATATTGTACAGATAGTTGCTGTCACGAACTGCATGCACAAACTCAACACCATCTTGCGCAAGGTTTGATGCGACGAGTCGATCGCGTGCGGTGTACGAGCTGACCACACCCTGCTGTAGGGCAAACATCGGACCGATAATGGCAATGGTCAAAATTGAAATTGCCACCATCGTCTCAATCAACGTGAATCCCTGTGTGTGCTGAGTGTTCATCATATTTCAAGGTATCGCTGCGTTGCTGATGTCTGCAGCGTAAATTGTACCGTGCGACCTCGAGCGGATGGCATCGTTCCCCGCATACTCATAACTGCTTGCGGCTCACGCAAATCCGCGACCCCAACACCCCGTACCGTAAATACTAATGTGTTTATATTGATTCGAGGGTCCGTGAGGCTAACTGCAAGTGAGCTACTGCACTGTGTTGTGTCTCCCTGTGGGAACACGCACTGAGCAACAGTAGTTCCCTTAAGGAGATACGTCACTGTTTGGTTTTGACTGTCGGTAAATGTGAGCTGAGAGCAGGTACCATTTCCAACTCCCGCGCAACTGTAGTTCTTTCCAGTACGAATATTTCGAGAAATACTATCAACTGCGAAGGAAAGGTTAACGACAAGTTCATTTGTTGCGCGTGCCTCCTTATCAAGCGTAATAATGGTTAGATACGCTGCGGTAGAAACAAGCATCACTACACTAAAAAGACCCACCGAAACAATAATTTCGACCAGTGTGAATCCGCGCGGTGCAGGTGTTGTATTCATCATGAGCAAGTGCCGACAGCTATCTGTCCTACCTTCGTTACATTAATACATCGCTCTTCTAGTCCGTCAGGAGAAGTTACGTATATCTTCGCGGAGACAAGTTCGACCAGGGCTCCAGCGCGCGTGCCGAGCATTATCGCCTGTGTGCTTGGGCGCAAAAAAGATACATCCAGCGTGTCTAGGTACACGCCCGAACAACGGGTTACTCCTCCCGTATCAACACCGCAAAAGCGCGATACCTTAAATCCGTGATTCAGATTGTAGGTAGATACTACTTCGGTTGTATTGTCGTATAGACAGTTGCCTGGGCGAGACTCAAGCCCTGAAGTCGCTGTGTGCCCCGGACACTTCCCTGACTGACCATTACCAGGCGCACTGGGAACGGTATCATTGAACCGTTTGCGAAATGCGTTCCATAGCCTGCATTCTGTATAGTGCCCACCTTTCTACTTGAGAGCGCGAGCGTCTGTGCTTGTCGAAGCGTGAACGCAACCGTGTATGCAGTGTCTACAAGCACTAGGTTTTTATTGAAACTATTCTGGCCGAGCAACACAATACTCGTGATGATGAGTATGATGCCAAGAGACACCAACATTTCTACCATCGTGAATCCGCGCATCGGTTGACGCGCTTGCGTAGAACTAACTAAAAGATTGGTAGAGGATTCCATCCAGTAAAGTATGCGAGGAGAAAGCCGAGTGCAAGAAACGGCACAAAGGGCACCTCAATACCCATTCTATGCCCAGGCCGAGTACTCGCCAACACTACAACGCCGTACAGTGCGCCAATCCAGAACGAAAATAGAACGCCAGCAATTACATATGCTGGACCAGTAAGTATCGACAGGCCAAGTACCACAGGGGTATCACCCAACCCCATGGCACGTCCACGAGAGAATAGATGAAATGCGAGGAAGATTGAGGCCGCGATGCCAGCAACCATAAGCGCAAGTCCAATAGATAGCGCGTCTGGAGCAAGTATGGCTCGGTAAATTAGCGCGAGTACCACAAACGCGACGACTGGTCGCATTGGCACTATCGTGTGACGCAAATCGTAAAGCACGACGAAGAGAAGGATTAGTAATGCCGCAAGCAGCATAACCAACTGTGCAGATAGTCCGTGTATCACGAACGCTGAAAAGAATGCCAGCGCAACAAGACCTTCAATCACTACGTGCCGTACGGGAATCTTAGAACCACATGACCGGCACCTACCGAGAGCAACGAGCCACGAGAACACGGGAATGAGATCGCGCGCGCGAAGTGTAACGGAGCAAGCATCGCAGCGGGAACGATCATTCCCCCACTTCGACCCTGTATGTACTCGCTCGGCGATGACACCAACGAAGCTAGCAAGCATCGCCCCGAGAACGGAGATGCTAATACCAAACAGTAGCGCCATGAGACCTATGGGCAAGCGTAGCCCGAGAGTGCTGCTGTTTCAAATCCTGCTGTGCCAGTACTGTCTACACACCACGCGCGGATTGATCCTGACGCGGAACCCTTAAGGGGGACCCATGCAGCCCAAGCATTTGCAGTGTCATGACACTGCGCCGTGTTCCAGGTTGAGACCGTACCATCTGCGTATGTGGTAACCGTTCCGTTTGAGTACGCCTTCTCTGCCGCCTGAACCATCAGTCCAATTCGGTTTGCTCCCGTTAGTGCACAAACACCCTCGTATGTAAGTGTTGCCGACAAATCATAGAACGTTTGTGCTTCTGCACGCGTATTGGAGAGGTTGGACTTCACCGCAGCATCCGCACCCTTGTCGCGTGCGCTATTGAGTGCCGAGAGAACGACGGAAGATAGAATTCCAATAATAGCAATAACAACAAGAAGCTCAATGAGGGTGAAACCCTTCATGACTCCGTTCGATGAATTGGAATGTGTAGGTGTCATACTCCTTACAGTATAGCGCCAGTGCTACCCTGCTGTATTACGGCAGTGGGGATAATACAACAAAGGACCCTTTCGGGTCCTTTGTTGTTGAGAGACGAATCTCTCTACGCGTTAACTATGATGCTGGGCAAACAACCGTGGTTGCTGCAATTGCAGCAGAGATTGAACGAGCTGCACCTGTTGAGTCTACGCAGTAGTGACCTGCAGTCTTAAGTGGTGCTGAAGCAGCCCACGCTGACGCTACGCCAGTTGCTGGCTTTCCACATACTGCAGTACCTCCACCAGCAGAACCAGCTGCGGTAAGCATACCTGCAACGATAGTGCTCTGGGTTGTAGAGTTTGCTCCACACACTGCATCGTAGTCGGTGTCAGTATCGTAGATAAGCTCAGCCTGTGCACGCACGTTTGCCATGTTTGACTTAACGGCAGTATCAGCTCCCTTTGTACGCGCCGTGTTAAGTGAGGCGAGCACCACAGAGGAGAGGACACCGATGATGGCGATAACCACGAGGAGCTCGATGAGGGTGAAACCCTTCATGTGTCCCTCGCGAGTGCCAGAGGATGCAAGAATCATAATAGTCTTTAAAGTTAATGCGGGTTATTTGTAATCGTCCGCTCTTGGTATTGTATGTGAGATTACGCCATACATTACGCAGGCTGTGGATAGTACGGCTTCTACTCTATCCCATCGAGCCCGCGACGTTGTAAATTGGAATGAGCACCGACGCCAACAGCGTACCAACACCGAGTCCAAGAAGCACAATCATGAGTGGTTCAATCAAATCCACGAGCGTATCAACGGCAGTAATAACTTCACGTTGATAGAACTTGGCAAGAGTGTCCAAGATGGAACCAAGCTCTCCTGTCTCCTCTCCCACGCGCACCATCGCTGTCATAATGCCCGGAATCTCCTCGTGCTTTCCGAGCGCATCTGATATCGAAGAGCCACCACGCACATCCTCCCCCACTTGCTTCAATATTCCTTCATACGTCGCGCTTCCTACCACCGCAGAAGTAATCTCTACTGCCTCAACCACCGGGACACCAGAAACAAGCATAGTAGAAAAGTTGTCGGCGATGCGAGAGAGATACAGCTTTTGATACAAAGCCCCGACATATGGAATGTCGAGCTTGAAACTATCAAAGATTAATTTACCTCCAGGACTCTGTATGCCACGCCATACGAGGAATGCTCCAGCAACGAGTGCCAGTACTACAAAGAAGCCGTACTGCACCAACATATCTGACAGACTGATTACGATTTTCGTGTAAATAGGAATTTCCTGACCAGAATCCTTAAGGATAGAAGCGATCTTTGGAATCACCATCGTGAGCATGAGACCCATCACCACAAAGAACACACCAATGACGAAGGCAGGGTAAATAAGTGCGTTCTGTGCTTTAGACACAACCGCATAGGTACGATCCAAGTAGTCAGCAAGATAACCAAACGTATCAGACAGCTTTCCTGACTCTTCACCGGCACGCACCATGTTCACATAGAACGAGCTAAAGGCCTTTGGATGTCTAGCGAGCGCCTTAGAAATAGGACTACCTCCCTGCAAATCGTCAGCAATCTGCGTCATGATGTCCGCAAGGAGTTTGTTCTCGATTTCCGCCGCAAGAAGTCGGAAGATGCGAAGCGCAGACACCTGCGCTTCAAACAACGTTGCAATCTGTCTCGACAAGATAACAATCTCCTTGTTCGTTACATGTTGAAATATATTAATGTCGAGAGAAAGGAGCGACTTGTTTGGTGCCGGCTCAATAGAGGAAACAATGAGCTCGCGACGTTGCAATGTCGCAACGGCAACGTCCATGGACGGAGCCTCAATGGTTCCCTCGCGTGCGTGACCGTCCTTTTCTAGTGCGTGGTAATTAAAAAGCATACTGATTATAGATAGCGATCGAAGGTCTTAGGATCAAGCGCGCGTTCATAGGCGTGCTCAATAGTGACTTCTCCACGACGAACGAGCTCTGCTAGTGAGCGGTCCATATCAATCATTCCTTCCTGCGAGGAGGTTTGGATTACGGTCGTAATCTCGTGTGTCCTCCCTTCACGAATCAGGTTCGCGATGGCGGCATTATTTATAAGTAGCTCGTATGCGAGTGTCTGTCCTCCTGAGATGCGAGGCACTAGACGTTGCGAAAAGATTCCTGCAAGTGAACCTGCGAGCTGCACTCGCACCTGCTCTTGCTGACTCGATGGGAACATATCGATGATACGGTCAATCGTCTGTGCTGCATTGTTGGTGTGGAGGGTGGAGAGCACCAAGTGGCCAGTCTCAGCGGCAGTCACTGCACTTGAAATAGTTTCTTGATCGCGCATTTCTCCCACCATAATGACGTTCACATCCTCACGGAACGCCGCCTGAAGCGCAGCGTGAAAATCTGGTGTATCAATATGCACCTCTCGTTGATGAATGAGGGACTTCTTGGGCTCAAAAATATACTCAATCGGGTCCTCAATGGTGACGATGTGCTCCGCTCGCGTCTCGTTAATGCGCTCCAAAATAGCGGCGAGTGTTGTTGATTTACCCTGCCCCACCGGCCCCACCACCAAAAAGAAGCCTTGTTGCTTCTGCGTAAACACTTCAAGCACGGGCGGAAGTCCGAGCTCCTGGAACGTACGAATTTGGTGTGGAATTAAACGCAATGCAATCGTAACTGAGCTTTGCACAATGTACGCATTGATACGAAAACGGTCCTTTCCTTGGTGTGAGTACGAAAAGTCTACGGCTTGGGCCACCTTAAATCCGTCCCAGCGGTCCTCAGGTAAAATACTTTTAAGAAGCGCCTCCGTATCGGCTGCCGTAAGCACGCTGTGCTGGACGAGTGGCACCAATGAGCCAGATACACGAATAATAGGAGGCGACCCCGCCGATATATGCAGGTCGGAAGCGCCTTCTGCGACAACGGTATCAAGAAGCTCTCCTATAGTTACGGTAGTACTGCTCATGCGGGTGTTTCAATAATACGAAGCGTCTCGGTATATACCTCTGACGGAATGGCCGATGCTTTAATAATGTATCCGTGCGCACCGAGTGATGTTGCTCGATCGATATCACTCTCCTGTCCCTGATTAGAGAGCACGATGAGCTTGCTTGTAGCCGCGAGCCCTTCCTTTTTTATTGTCTCGAGCACCTCAAACCCGTCTACCCCAGGCATAACAATGTCGAGCAGGAGTGCGTCTGGCGCAGGCTGCTCGCGGAGTGCCGCAAGCACCTCTTCCCCACTTGAGAACGCGGTGACCTCATGATTGGCGGCCTTAAACTTCACCGCATACATATCCAACAAGAAACGATCATCGTCTACGAGGTAGAGTCGGTAATGCTTTGATTCGGTCTCCATAAGCAGTCAATTAGATACTTGGTTCAGCTGCAGCAGTTGGCGAAGGCACCTCTTCTGTTTCTGGAATTGGTTTTTCCTCCTCCAGAGGAGCTCCACCAAGAGCATTCACTTCTTCAAACGGGATAAGTCCTTCCAACGCTTTGATAATAGCATCCTCTCGTAGAGTGAGCATTCCCTTTGAGCGAGCAGCCGCATAAATCTTCTCTTCCGAAGGGCTTGTGAGCACCACATGCTCAAGTTCCTTGTCCATGCGAAGGATTTCAAACACCGCAAGGCGACCACGAGTACCGTTTGGACAGTCTGGCCCTGGCTGGGCCTGGTATACGTGCTCAAACTTTGGAATCTTGTTTCGATACTCAGCTGGAAGATCCTCAAACTGCTTATCAAGATTGACTCTCGTACTCTCAGAGATTGGAATCTGCACACCGGTGCCGGGGCAAAGTTTCCGCACGAGGCGCTGACCGATAGCCGCAATAAGCGTTGGAGCAATAAGATATGGATCCACACCCATGTCGACCAGACGAGAAATAACACCGGAGGCGGTGTTGGTGTGAATGGTAGAAAACACCAAGTGACCAGTGAGCGCCGCCTGGATAGCAAGCTGAGCAGTTTCCTTGTCGCGGATCTCTCCCACCATGATGACATTAGGGTCCTGACGGAGAATAGAGCGAAGTCCTGAGGCGAATGTGTAGCCAATCTCAGGCTTCACTTGCGATTGAGCGACGCCTTCAATCTCGTACTCAACCGGATCTTCGAGCGAAACGACGTTCTCCGTCTCGCGATCAATAGATGAAAGCATACCGAAGAGCGTCGTAGACTTACCTGAACCCGTTGGTCCAGAGATGAGGATGATGCCGTATGGTTTAGTGAGAATCTCTTTCACCGTTTGCAGGTCATACTCTGAGAAGCCGATAGACTCGAGCGTTGCCATCGATTTCGAACGATCCAAAATACGCATTACCACCTTCTCTCCTGATTGTGTTGGGAAGGTAGATACACGGAAATCTATACGGCGATTCTCGACATTGGCAGAGAAACGTCCATCTTGCGGCTTTCGCTTCTCGTCGAGTCGGAGCTGCGAGAGAATTTTGATACGCGCCACTACCGCCTGGTGCACCTTTGCAGGAAGTTCAAGCGACGTATGGAGTTTACCGTCCATACGGAAGCGCACGCGTGTCTTTTCTATCGTTGGTTCAATATGAATATCGCTTGCCCCTCCCTCAACGGCGTAGCGCAAAATAGTAGCAACAATCTTGGTGACGGGAGCATCAGGTTTAATGGTAGCGTCCGCAGTCTCCCCTCCCCCCTGTTCTTCTGCTTCGTCTTTCTCCTGCGCGATGGTGCCCTCAAACTCCGAGAGGGCTGCTCCCACATCGTCCTTCATGCTCTCGTACTCACCCATTACACGCGCGAAGTCGTTGTTACTAATGAGGAATAACTTGTACGGCAACCCAACGCGACCAGAAATAAACTGCAACGCATCGAGTGCTTCGATGTTATCAGGATCAACTATTCCTACTTCAAGAGCACCATCCTTCTGTGCGATTGGGACAAAGCGATAGTGCTTTGCAGACTCCTCAGGGATAAACTCGAGAATTTCACGTCCAATTGGCTCTACGGGAAGTTGCCTTGCGGGGATACTGTAGTGCGCTGACAGTGCATCAAGTACTTTCTGGCTTTCAATACCTTTTTTGTCGAGTACTGCCTCAACTGACAGTCCACCTTTGCGCACCTCTTCCTCAATAGCAGCGACATCTGCTTCCTGAATGAGCCCCTTCTCCGCAAGTATGGAGAGTAGATTCATGGCTACTATTCTGGCGTTACAGCAACTCCAACGAGAGGTGCAAATGGGTCACGACGTCCCTTGTCTTCCTCAACAACACTAGTGCGAATATCTTTGAGCGCGGTGAACCGAGGATCTGAAAATATCTCTGGCTCAAATGATACTGACTCCAGTTCGCTCGCAAAACCCAGGAATGTCTCCTCTGTTGAACTAGAAGGTGCCTCACCCTCCGTAATAACGGCCGTGTTACCACCATCCTTAGTCATGTAATACGCAGTAGCACCGATGATTACGATGATGAGGGCTATGAATGAGAGATTCTTCTTAATAAATTTCATAGTGTGTGCAATTACGGGAGCCAATAGAGACGGAATGTCATCTGATACTTGTATACCCCAGTCGGTGAGTCAGTAATCTGCAACTGGATGAGATCGAGCGGACGCAAGCTCGATTCAACACCATCAAGGAACATGCGCATCTGTGCGTATGAACCAGAAGCGGTAATGGAGAGGTCGAGCGACTCATAGGGCTTGCTCGGATCAACTGACAGCACTTGTCCTGAAGCGGAAGGAGCTGGTGGCACCTCTCCATTAGCCGCAGCATCAGCAGAAGCCTTTGGGCTCGTCACTGACTCCGTAGTATTAAAGTTGGTAATAGTGAGGCCTGAGCGCGAAGCAAGCCCGTCCAGGTCAAGGATGAGCTGCACATTGTCCACATTGTCAGGAAGATACTGTTCAAGGCGCTCTATACCGTCCGTAGGTAGTGCCTGTTGCTCTGTGGCAAGTTGTGTTTGCTTCTGTTCATAGCGCGCAGCGGCAGTAAGTGCCGCATCATACTTCTTTACCTCCGCACGAGCGGCTGCAATATCCTTTGTCACCGTTGGGTGTACATATCCGGCAAAAATACCGCCAGCAATAAGGAGGAGCACAATCGGAAGGGCTTTGCTCATCATGGTGTTGTGGTGCTAGCTACGACAGGTGCGGCAGCGGCTGCTTCAGCTGCAGGAGCAAACGGTGCAGTGGTTGTGGCAATATTTGCCGGAGGCGGAAGTGCAGCTGCCTGAGCCTCTGGAGCAACCAACACTAACTTTGGAGTAAGCTCTGCACTGAGTGCGAACTTCACAAGCCCACCCTTATCCACCGTAATACCCGAAAAGATTGCTCGGCGAATCTGCTTCTCGGCAGCAAATGCGGACGATTGAGCGGCGAGTGCATTAAATGAGCGAGCGGTTCCTCGCATTTCGATGGCTGCGGTACGGTCGTCTTCAACCGTGAGCTGCAACGTCTGGAATCGAACATTCTGGAGCGTAAGTGATTCCAATGTAGTTAGAAACTGCGAGACGACGACGTGTCGATTCAAAATTATGTTAGCGACCTTAATACGATTCCGGAGACGGATATAGTCCTCCACCGCAACAGCGTCAATGTTCTTCTCCGCTGACTCAAGGCGCAGCTTGCGCGCTGTTGTTACTGTTTCGAGGTATGTCTTATATCCGAACGCACCACCAGCACCAAGCACGGCGACAACGAGTACAAAAATACTGACGTAATACAATGCGCCGTATGCGGGACGAGCGCGCCTGCCCTGCGATGGCAACGCTTGCTTCGGCACAAATGAGGTTGGTAGGGTTGGAGGAAGAGCCACAGTACAAGTATATAAGGTATGCGCGAGCTAAGCCACGATTCTTATGCACACATTGGGTTTTGAGTGCGAGACATTACCCTGCTTCCTCGAGCTTACGCAGTGCAAGCCCGACCGCAACCGCAAACTCTGGACCAATGGCTTCGAGCACTGGCCGCATAAATGCTGGCGCCTCTGTTTTCGCAAATGGATTTGCAACAATGACATCCACAGAGAAGAAATTTTTCGCATACGCGGCCAATTCCTTAGTGACCCCTCCCCCACCCGTAAGTACAAGTCCAGAAATCTGCTTGTGTTCAGTGTTCTCGTACTGCGCTATGGCTCGGCGTGCCTCATCAAAAATACGCGAGAATACGAGCTCGATAGTTTTCTTGTCGTAGCCATTGTCTTTTGCGTCCCCAAATCCATGTTCCTTTTTAAGTGCTTCCGCCTTACCGAGCGTTAGACTATGTGCCGCTGCAATGGTGCGCGTCACATCTTGCCCTCCCTCTGGAATATTGTGGGAAAACGCCACAACTCCATGCTCTACCACGTACACCTTCGTAGCTGACGCACCAATATCAAGCACAAGCACCGGCTTAACTGGCTCGTTCACTACCGCACGAATAGTACTGAATATCTCAATCTCGTAGAAGGATGCGACTACGTTTGCGCCACGCACAACACCATCGAGGAGCGCGAGCTCGTCATTATGGACTGCTACCAGTAGTACTGAAATGGTGCGAGGCGCCGTCGTCGCTGGCTGTTCCGGTGTTTCAATCGTTGGCACTACAAACCAGTCGAGCTGCACTTCTGAAACAGGCACAGGAATGTACTTACGTGCCTCAAGCTCGATAATGGTCTTTTGCTCGGCTGGATCCTCGCGATACGGAAGCGTAACAAGCTTTAGCAATGAGCGAGAGAATGGAATAGAGACGCCAGCGTCAACCGTGGTCACGTTTGCTTCACGCAACAAGTCTCGCAGAGTCTCCGCGACTTTTGCTGCAGGCATATTGGTAGCCTGCCCAACCTCTCCCCCCGCATAGGGACCGAGTGCTAGCTCGCCATAGGTTTCAAGCACCACCACACCGCGCTCGCGGCGCAGCTGTACCAGCTTGAGCGACGAGGAACCGACATCAATTCCTATAACGCTCGCGCTTTTCTTCTGTGTTCCGAGAAGGCGCGCAAAAAAGCTCATAGGTAAATTGTATCATGTACGCATGCGCTTCCTGCTCAAGCTTTTAGATGCACTACTCCCGCAACGGGTCACCAAAGCACTCGTCGCGAGTGCAACTCTTGAAACACTTAGTGGGCAGGTTTCGCCAACCACACACAGACTTGCGGGCTGCAGCATAACCTTCCTCCTTCCCTATCGAGTCCCACTAGTGCGCGCCCTAATCCATGAGGCTAAGTATCACGACGACGCCACTGCTATTTCACTCTTGGGTGCGGTTCTTGCCGATTATCTACTCGCGTACGCAGAGGACAGGCAGTTTGATACGGAAACGATACTTCTTGTACCCGTACCACTCGGGTCTGGGCGTTTACGCGAGCGTGGCTACAACCAAGTTGAGCGCATAGTACGCACAGCACTTGAGAGACTCCCTGAGCGATATCAGCTTGCGACAAGTCTTATTGCTCGCAGCAGAGAGACCCGGCAACAAGCCAGACTCCCTAGAAAGGAACGGCTAGTAAATATGGACAATGCATTTGTGTTACTTGATGAGCGGCCCAGCAACGCAGTTATTATGCTGATTGACGACGTAGCGACAACGGGCTCTACACTTGCAGCTGTCCAGGCTACCCTTGAGACCGGAACACCTCGCGAGGTAGTACCTCTCGCATTGGCACATTAGCTAGAAAATTGCTACATTACAGAGCGTAGGAGACGTGGCTGAGTGGTCGAAAGTACCTCACTGCTAACGAGGCGAGCTGTAAAAGGCTCCGAGGGTTCGAATCCCTCCGTCTCCGCAAATGAAAGCCGCCGCAAGGCGGTCTTTTCATTTGCGGAGACGAGCACAGCTTGGAGCTGTGCGTGAGGGATTCGAAGCCCAGCTGAGCATTCTTGCGAGCAAATGCGAGGCAAGAATCCAGCTGCGGGTACTGATCCTGTAAGGATCGAAATTCCCTCCGTCGGCTATGTAGTGTGAAATGAATATTTCTGCTATACAAAGATACATGAATCGTTACGCAAAAATTGCTTGGCACATTGCACTCTATGGTTTTGCGGCCATAGGCCTTGTGTTTACCCTTGTATTTGTGGGCATGCAATTTGGTCTATTTAATGTGCGTGGCTCAAATGATGTCCGGAACGCATCCTTTCTACGTCTTGTCTCGCCGGAGCTGGTGAAGAAAGTGGAGATAGAGCGTGCACCATGTGACGACGCGGCGGTTACTGTGTGTGATTGGAACCAGACTCCCCAATGGGAAGTCGTGAAGCAGGGCCTCGTAAAGGACCAGGCGCTAATTTCACGTGTAGCTGCAGAGACCGGCGTATCTACTCGCCTCATTGCGTCAGTGGTGATCCCTGAGCAGATTCGTTTCTTTACCGCTGAGCGTGAGGTGTTCAAACGCTACTTTGAGCCACTCAAAATACTGGGTTCACTTTCGCAGTTCTCGCTCGGGGTATCAGGTATCAAACAGGAAACGGCAGTTCGTATAGAACAGTACGCAAACGATCCAACCTCTCCCTTCTATCCAGGCGACGGGATTGCCACGCTTATTGCCTATGACACTCCGGGCGATCATAGCGCAGAACTGTATGCGCGTCTTACAAACGAAAAGGACCACTACTATTCCTATCTCTACACTGCACTATTCATAAAGGAAATTCAGTCTCAATGGCTTCGCGCAGGATACAGCCTTTCAAATACACCGGGAGCCATCGTTACCTTATTCAATCTTGGTTTTGAAAAGTCACATCCAAATGCAGCACCGCAAACCGCCGGTGCTCCAATCACGGTTGGCGGTACTACCTACACCTTTGGCGAACTCGGAGAGAAGTTCTACCTCTCAGACGAGATTATTGCTGAGTTTCCACGATAAGGTTCGCGTGCCTTCTGTAGCACAGGTAGAATGGGCTTATGGGTGCCGTGGCACGTAGTTATTCATCACTATTTTCGCTATGACTAAACTTGGATGGGGTGTTGCTATTATTCTCGCCGTTCTTGTTGCAGGAGCAGGTGCTGGCGCGTATTTCCTCATGAGTGCTCCTGCGGATACTATCCCGGAACTCCCTGTTGCCGAGCAGCCTGTTGTGGAAGAAACTACTCCTTCGACAGACACGACGGCTGGAGTTGAAGTTACTGCTGGGGCGCAGACAACAACGACCATCACGTATACCGATGCAGGATTCAATCCTGCGAAGGTCTTTATCAAGAATGGTGACGCGGTGCAGTTTGTTAATAAGTCTACACACACTATGTGGGTAGGTGTTGACGACCACCCAAGCCATACCAAATATGACGGCACCTCGACCAAAGAACATTGTGCCGCTGGCAAAAATCTAAATGGTTCCTTTGACCAGTGCGTAGGGTCTGCTCCAGGTACCACTTACACCTATACGTTTACCAAGACAGGAACCTTCAACTACCACAACCACACTGCTTCAAAGGATTCTGGAAGCGTCGTGGTTGAGTAATGTATGGGCACGGACTACTGCGCGGGCGGGATTGTCCTTGGAGATACAGGAACAATCGCACTCGTGTGGAGCAAGAATAGCCAAACCTGGCTCTTCCCAAAGGGAAGAATTGAACCAGGCGAAGACACAGAAGCTGCAGCGCGCCGCGAAGTAGCAGAAGAAACAGGACTTACAGACCTTGAGCACCTAGACGATTTGGGAAGCTTTACCCGCGAAGGTCAGGAGGGTCGAAATAGTAAACATGTTCGTATGTTTCTGTTTGCAGCACGACCCGGTGCACTACTTGCTCCAACAAAGGAAATTGAGCGAGCACAGTGGTTCCCGCTCGCGCACGTGTCGCAGACGCTCGGCAGTGGTGACCATGCTGCATGGTTTGCCCCTGACCGAGCATGGTTCGCTTCGGTGTTCCAGCGCGTGCGCCAAGCAGTACAGCGCGATTAACAAACAAAGGCCCCTTCGGGCCTTTGTTTGTTACATGGTCATGAAAACGTATACCCCAAACGGGACGACCCAACTCATGAGGTCTACGAGGCTATGCATCTTCATCTGCCCGTGCGTATGCGGCTGCAAGAAAAACTCCTGCGCAACAAGTGCAAATGATGCGAGTATGAGAAGCACATAGAGCGCCACATCAGTGCCGAAGAGGTGCTTGGAAACAAACGTCGCAACCGTGATAAAAAGGACGGCCCCAACAACGTGGCACACGCCGCGATACGTAATAAGCCACGCGCCATAGCGTCCGTAGCCACGCTCTGCTTGTATGCGTGCAAGCACCGCATCATACGCACGACGAAAGCGAACGCGCTGTCCTTCTACCTCAACCGCAAAGGGATAGATGCGGTCAGGAATAGTGACAAGGAAGTTGTAGAACGTGAACACCTTGGTGCGCATATACTTGGTACTCGTAAGTATACGATACCTAGCGAACGCTTTTGGCGACTGCGGGGACGACTCGTTTATCGAGTACGTCAGGGATAATTTTTGTGGCAGTAGGCTTCTCTACAAGAGCAGCGAGTGCTTTGGCTGCCCGTACCTTAGTCTCCTGCGTAATCTCTCTCACACCCTTATCGAGAGCACCGCGGAATATGCCCGGAAACACGAGCGCGTTGTTGATCTGATTTGGAAAATCAGAGCGACCCGTCGCGATAACCATTGCTCCGCCCTTCTTCGCTTCGTCAGGCAAAATTTCCGGCACTGGGTTTGAAAGCGCGAACACAATTGCTCGCTCTGCCATAGTTGTGACCATATCGCTTGTCATAGTGCCCGGACCCGATACGCCAATGAATACGTCGCTACCGGCCACCACGTCGGCCAAGCTCCCAGAAACATTGCGCGGATTAGTGAATCGAACGAGTTCCTTTTTGGATTCGTTTAGATCAACTCTGTCCTTTGAAAGCGCACCCTTAGTATCAACAAGCACAATATCCGTAATACCAGCAGCGTGGAGCAGCTTTGCGGTAGCCACACCTGCAGCCCCCGCGCCTGCAATCACGACGCGAAGCTGAGAGAATTTCTTCTTCACAACTTTTGCGGCGTTGGTAAGGCCAGCAAGCACCACAATCGCAGTCCCGTGCTGATCGTCATGCATCACCGGGATAGAAAGGGACTTGATGAGACGCTGCTCAATGTCGAAACACTGCGGAGCTTTAATATCTTCCAAGTTAATGCCTCCGAACGATGGCGCAATAGCTTCCACGGTGCGCACAATTTCGTCTGGGTCCTGTGTGTTGAGCACAATCGGCCACGCATCAATCCCGGCAAATTCTCTAAAAATAAGTGCCTTCCCCTCCATCACCGGGAGCGCACCATAGGGTCCGATGTTTCCGAGACCAAGCACGGCGGAGCCGTCAGAAATAACGGCGACACTGTTCCGCTTTACCGACATTAGGCGTGCGTCTTCTGGGTGCGCTGCCAAGTGACGACTAGCAACACCAACACCTGGTGTGTAGTAGAGCGCGATATCATCCTTTGTCTTGAGCCGCACCCGACCCTTTGTTTCTATGCGAGCGCCGGTATCCTTGAATGCTTTGAGAATCTTCTTTTCCTTCGGAGTCATGTGCTTTCAGTATAGAGAGAATTGGAATGCCGTCCACGGGGATAAGAAAAGCCCTCAGATGAGGGCTTTTCTTATGCGGCTTCGCGCTCGCGAACCATAATCTTCTGGGTACAGGTAGTGGTTCCGCCTGGTCCAGTGAAAGTTAGTTTGAATACCTGCTCGCCTGGGTGACCAAACACAATATTCTGACGACCACGTGCAGGACGCTTTTCGTCCGTATAGAGCCCGGTCATGTATTCAGCCTTCTGAGAGCGCCACAGCAGTGTCGTGGACTCGCCCGCACGTGGCTTCTTGTAGGTGAAGTAGCTCTTGCAGGTCGGCGGCTTCCCAGCGTACTCACGCTCTACCCCAGACACCTGGAGCGAAGACGCCGCCGCTTGCACTGGCACAGCAGCAAAAAGAAACGCGAAAGCAATTACGGGAATGGCGAATGAGTATTTCATACCGTAATGGAAGCACGAAAAGGGGCCTGAATCCAGTAGGTCGCCGTGCAGAATCACGATTTTGCCATGATATTGACAGATAGTACAGTTAGTGCTATCATATGTGTGTTCAGGGTCATTTCGAACCCAGGGAGAACACTATGAAAAAGACCGTGCTCGCCGCCACCGCGGCCCTTGCCCTTTCCACCTTCGCCACCACCGCCCTCGCCGGCGACCTCAACCAGGAACGGGTCCGTCTCCCCGACGGCTCCACCCTGATCGTGGTGACGACCAAGCAGGGCGGCCTGGCCGCCCCGGGTTCGTCGACCTCGACCAGGTTCCTGTGCTCGCCGGCGCCCACGCCGGTCTGCCAGACGCTCGGCAGCGACGCCCAGTTCCAGGACGGGGTCATCCCGAGCCTGACGCGCTCCGTCGCCGGCGCCGTCGGCCTGCGCGAGTTCGGCCGCGGACTGCGCCCGGATCGCTCCGACACCTATGTGTCGAGCTACTCCGACAGCGCTTCGGCGTCGGGCTCAAGCTCGAACGCCCAGCAGGGCCAGTGCACCGACGCCCTGCTGTGCTCCAACGGGTCGAGCAACGACGCCGACACCACCACGACCGGCGGTGACGACTACGACTTCAACGACGACGGCAAGGGCTAGTAGCCCACCAGCGCGTGAGGCTCAGGGTCGCGGACTTCTTGTCCGCGGCCCTTTCCTATTTCTCCATCGATATTTCGTAAGCGGTATACTGAAGACTATGAAGGCGTCCGACCCGATTGTGCTCCACTTTCCGCGACTTCGACCGGACCAGCGCAAGGCGCTCACGAAGCTTGGACTCCACACTATCTCCGACCTGCTCTACCACTTCCCTGCGCGCTACGAAGCAGCGGGTCCCACGGGCACTATTTCTGGCGTTTCAACCGGAGCGGATGTGACACTGTATGGCACGGTGCGAAAGCCGGTAGCCAAGAAGGCATGGAAAAGTAAGAAGCCTATTGGCGAGGCGTGGCTAGAAGACGCGAGCGGCAAGATAAAGATGATGTGGTTTGGTCAGCCCTACATGGCCAAGATGCTCACTGATGGCATGGTGGTAAAGGCAACGGGAAAGATTGCAGGGACAGGTGCGAAAGCATACCTTGCTAACCCTGAGATTGATAAATCCCCCGTTCCTCCCGAAGGGATTCACGACACACTCTTTGCCAAGGGCGACAGCGCTCCTGTATCGGATGACACGCTCTACGCCATCTATCCCGAGAGCAAGGGCATATCATCCCTTTGGCTCTTGCATGCATGCCGCAAAGTATTTGAAGCAGGTGTGCAGAATGCGATACCAGACCCCATACCCGCTGACATGCTCGCGCGCTACAACCTACCAGTGCTTTCCTCTGCACTTGTATGGATGCATGTGCCGCGCAAGCAAAGTGACGCGCAGGCAGCCAGAAAGCGTTTCGCATTCCAAGAAGTACTCGCACTGCAGCTCACCTCGCAGATGTTGCGTCGCCAAGCAGAGCAAGAAAAAGCGCTTCCTATTGACGTGAACGAGGCACCGCTTAACGACTTCATTGCATCGTTCCCGTTTCCTCCCACCGGCGCGCAATCACGCACGATTGAACAAGTGCGCAAGGACTTTGAGCGTGGCCATCCGATGCGCAGACTACTTGAGGGAGATGTCGGTAGCGGTAAGACCGCGGTCGCCGCAGCTACCAGCTACATGGTGGCGACCTCTACCCCACCAGGCAGACGTAGCGGAACACTGCAGGTGGCGTACATGTGCCCAACAGAAATTCTTGCGAAGCAACACTTCTCTACCTTTGTTTCGTACTTTAAAGACCATCCCATTTCAATTGGTCTTATTACGGGTAGCGAGTGTCGCAAGTTCCCAAGTAAAATTCGCGGCGAGGAATCTGCAAAGGTGTCGCGTGCGCAGTTTGCAAAGTGGGTAGCAAACGGCGAGATACCTATCGTGATTGGCACGCACGCACTGGTGTACAAATCCCTTGAGTTCCAAAACTTGGCGTACGCGATTATCGACGAGCAACATCGTTTTGGTAAGGCACACCGTCAGAAGCTTATTAAGAAAGATGGAGTGGCCCCACACCTGCTTTCGATGACTGCAACCCCTATCCCGCGCACTCTGGCACTTACCATTTATGGCGACTTGGACATTTCCCTCCTCGACGAAATGCCGGTGGGACGCAAGCCGGTAATCACTGAGATATTGGGACCTGAAGTGCGCGAAAGTGCGTACAAGCGCATGCATGAGGAACTCGAGAAAGGGCGCCAAGGATATGTGATTTGTCCACGCATAGATGAACCGGACCCAACCAAAGAAATGGCGCTTCAAGCAAAATCAGTGAAGGCCGAAGCAGAGCGACTTGGTCGCGACGTATTCCCCGAATACACCGTAGATATTCTGCACAGCAAGATGACCCCCGCAGACAAGGAAGCGGTGATGAAGCGATTCGAAAAGGGTGAGGTTGATGTCTTGGTTGCTACGTCGGTGGTTGAAGTGGGGGTGAATGTTCCAAATGCTACGGTCATCTTGATTGAGGGCGCGGAGCGTTTTGGCTTGGCACAGCTCCATCAGTTGCGCGGCCGCGTTATTCGCTCAAATAACCAAGCGTACTGTTTCCTCCTTCCCGAGTCCTATGGAGAAGCAACTAAGAATCGACTCACCGCACTCACCACCGCTGCAAACGGCTTTGAGCTGGCGGAGCATGACCTCGCACTGCGTGGCGCAGGCGAGCTCTACGGTGCACGCCAGTGGGGTGTGTCAGACATTGCCATGGAAGCGCTCAAAAATCTAAAGCTTGTAGAAGCTGCTCGCGAAGAGGCGCGCGAGCTTATTGATGAGGACCTCACCCTAGCAAAACACCCAGCACTGCGCGAGCTTGCGCGAGCTGCTGACGAGGAGGTGCATCCCGAGTAGCGATGCGTTAAAGTAGACGGAGCCACCCTTGAGCGAAGTCTGGTTAGAGCACCGAGCTTACAATCAAGCGAGAGAGTGGCATAGAAGCGTCCGTAGCTCAGTTGGTTAGAGCTCCGAGCTTATACCTCGGCGGTCCCTGGTTCGAGTCCAGGCGGACGCACATTTTGTGCGAAGTATGTTTACCTGCTATGGTGCAGCCAGGCTGCATTGGGAGATTACGCAGATGGAAGCTTTCTTCAGTCTCATGAAGGTGTTGTTGTCATGGCCTCGCTACGGCCGCCACAACCTGCCGATTGCCGTGTTGACGGTGACGGAATTGGGAGCGCTTGTTGCGGGCACCATCCTGGTTGCGACCAGTGGCGGGCTCTGGTGGCTCGCTCTCATCATCGCCGTCATTGCGTACGTGTTCACCGGCCTCATGATTTCCGTCATGGAGTTCATGGACATCTTCGACCCCGTGTCCTGACCAGACACAAAACGGCGGCCCGCAAGGGTCGCCGTTCTGCCTTCTGCACTAGTTTAGTTTTACACTATCGTCTCCTCCTCTTTCGCCTTTGGCGTGATGCCATTTGCAATAAGAAGCTTTTCAAACTCTTCGCGTTCAAGTGTTTCTACTTCAACAAGGCGCTCTGCAATCGCATTAAGTGCGGTACGGTGGTTGACGAGCACTTCGCGTGCGCGCTCACGTCCTTCGTTTAGAATGCGGGTTACTTCCCCATCAATCTTTCCGGCAATCTCCTGCGAGTATGCGTGCTCGCCGTATCCGCGATCTACTGAGAATGCTACAGGACCAACCAGGTCGCTCATGCCGTAGCGAGCAACCATGTCGCGCGCAAGCGCAGTGATAACCGCAAGGTCGTTTGAAGGACCAGTAGTGAGGTCATCAAATACCATTTCCTCTGCCACGTACCCGCCGAGCGTTGTCGCAATGTCGTCCAAGAACTCTTTGCGCGACTGCATCTTGCGGTCCTCAAACGGAAGCTTGAGTGTGTAGCCGGCTGCACGTCCGCGACTAATGATAGAGATTTTGTGAATTGGGTCAGCAAACTCAAGCACGGAACCAACGAGCGCGTGACCTGCTTCGTGATATGCGGTCAAACGCTTCTCACGCTTACTCATCAAGTGACTCTTTCGCTCGGGACCGAGCATCACTTTCTCAATAGAGCGGATAAGGTCGTACTGGGTGATTTCTTTTCTTGCTTCCCTTGCTGCCAGAATCGCGCCCTCGTTCATAAGCGAGTAAAGCTCTGCGCCAGAGAATCCAGGCGTGCGCTCTGCGATAACTTCTAGACTTACGTCAGGACCAAACGGCTTCTTACGTGAATGTACGGTGAGAATTTCCAGGCGATCCTTTCGGTCTGGCAGGTCAATGGTCACGCGACGGTCAAAGCGTCCTGGTCGAAGAAGCGCAGGGTCGAGCACGTCTGGGCGGTTGGTTGCCGCCATCACAATCACCTTCTCGGTTGGATCAAAGCCGTCCATCTCAACGAGAATCTGGTTCAAGGTCTGCTCGCGCTCATCGTTGCCCCCTCCTACTCCCGTACCACGCACACGTCCCACCGCATCAATCTCGTCTACAAAGATAATAGACGGTGCGTTCTTCTTTGCGAGCTGGAACAAGTCGCGCACACGGGATGCTCCCACTCCCACAAACATCTCCACAAACTCAGAACCAGAAATAGAGAAGAATGGTACGCCAGCCTCGCCAGCTACAGCGCGCGCAAGGAGCGTCTTTCCTGTTCCCGGAGCACCCATCAAGATGATGCCCTTTGGAATACGTGCACCAATATCTAGGAACTTCTTTGGGCTCTTTAGGAAGTCTACAATTTCCATAAGCTCCTCCTTTGCTTCCTTTGCTCCTGCAACGTCTGCAAACATGATGCGCTGCGACGTGTCGGACGGATCAATCATGCGCGCCTTTGACTGGCCGAAAGTAAGCGCCTGCATGCCTCCCCCCTTCACCTGGCGCGTGAGGAACCAGAATAGGAATCCGATAAAGAGAATCGGTAGAAGGATTGGAGCGAGTGAGAGGAACCAGTACTTAAACCCTGATTCATTCGCAATAGTAATTGCTACCGCCGTAATTTGCTCAGGTGTTGCTCCATAGCTCACCAATGTCTCTGGAAGAGACGCGCTTGGCTCCTTCATGGCGCGTTTGGTAGTACCGTCCTTGTACGCAAGTTCCAGATTGTCACCCTCTACCTTTATAGAGGTGATTGCTCCCTCCTTCACGCTGGTTGCCACCTGCGAGAGTGAGATGTCCTCCTTTTCCTTTGCGGTGGACGTGAACAAGCTGTATGCACTAATAAGGAGGAGGAAGATAAGAACGGTTGAGAGGAAGTTCCCCGCAAACCCAGGGCCCCCAGGGAGGAACTGGCTCTTGGCACTACCCTTCTTTCCCACTACTTTGTCCTTCTTGCCCGGCTGTTTTTTAGATGGAGTTGGCATATATGGTGTAGATTCACTATACAATATTCACTCTACCGTGGGAATTCCTGTGATTTCCCTACAGTGCTACTATTGCCTACATGGCATCTCTTATTGAGAACAAGAAAGCAAGGCTGCGGTTTGAGGTACTTACTACCTATCAAGCAGGACTTGAGCTTCTGGGAACAGAGGTGAAGTCGGTGCGCACCAAGCTTGGCAGTCTGGACGGCTCGCGCGTGATTGTGCGTGGCGGTGAGGCATACATTGTGGGTATGACTATCCCCCCATTCCAGGTAGCAAACGCACAGAAGGGATATGATCCTGAGCGCACACGCAGACTGCTACTAAAGCGCTCAGAAATTGTGGAACTACTGGACGCAGAAGCAAAGAAGGGATTGACAATTGTGCCACTTGAGGTGTATAATAATGGGAGATACCTGAAAGCAAGCGTTGCAATAGTGCGCGGCAAGAATAAGGCAGACAAGCGCGAGGACATGAAACGCGATGACGCCAAGAAAGAAGCCGCGCAACTGTTGAAACGTTCTGTATAATTGAAAAAGACGAATATCTGAAAGTGACAGTCGCCAACAGAGGAGAGAAAGATGGCGAAAACACCGAGAGCACCCAGCAGCGAGCGTGTGCTCGCAGAGTCCTGTGGAACCGGCGGGCACTACCGCCCCACCACCACCGACTCCACAGAAGACGACTTCGGAACGGACGAGTTCGGCAATGAACGCCGACGTCGCTTCGCTGACGAGGGCGACGCGCCTGTGCCGCTCGACAAGCTTTTCCGCTAGCTTCGGCCGGCGTCACTTCGGAGAATCTGGTGGTCGCAGTACGCGACCACCAGATTCTCCTCACTTTCAGGTGTTTGTCTTTTGTGCGGGCCGCTCGCAGTGGCCACTCGATCTCCTGATAGAGTGGCCACTGGGGGTGACCGGCTTTGACGGTCCAGTACTTTGAGAGACGTGCGACGCGGTGGAAGGATACTGACCACCTAAAAACGTATTCAACTAAACTTGCCAAGAACTCTCTTGCAAGCGTAAAGTCGCCTTACTTCGGTAAGTCCGATTTTGCGTTCGCTACCGCGTAAAAGCCTCGCGCTTTCGCCGTAGCGACATCCTTTCTGTCTCGGTTTTCGTAGCGAGCAGTTAGGGTGGAATCTTCTACGGAATCGCCATTCTGGTTTTCCCAAACCAGAGGTTAAAAGACGGGATTAGATTTGAGTTGTTTCGCTGCTGTTTTCAGACTCTTATCGAAACTTAAATAGTAGCTATGCGTCGTAGACTCGCTCTTAAAGCTGGATTCGGACCGGGATTCAATTTCCCGCACCTCCACTAACAACGGTTTTTGCGCCTCTGGGAGGGTAAATACCCTTAAAGGAAGCGACAGAATAGCGGTTTCAAACCCGCTATTTTTGTTATACCGAAGGTTCTGCTCAAACACGAGCTTTAGAACTAGCTTCTTGGTGTGTATATTGCCTTTCTGCCACTGCTTTGCAGGGTTTCTCAGGAAGTCGAACACAATATCTAGTGCAGTTTCAATACTTGGTCCATGTTGCGCCAGAGACATTAGGGAATCTTTTAGAACTACCCCTCTATCTACCAATTCGCCCATTCTCTCCTCATACGTCGCTACCACCTGTTCACTTGTTGCTCTCGCTGCCAATTGCACCAGACGGCTACACTCACTTTCAGTCTTTTCTATCTCTCGCTCAATGAGGGCTTTCTGATTAACCCTGTCAGCCATTTTCTTGCGCCACACATCAGCGACAATGACCTTCGTTAGAGCCAACACTTCTGCGTTTGGTTCAATCTTTTGCAAGATACTCTCAAACTGTTTCTCCATGTCTGCCTTCCGTATACTCTTCCCCACCTCTGAACAGCCCTTAGTCTTGCATCGATAGTAGGCAAACCTCCCAGCATGACTACTGCTCCAACTTGCTGTTACTGGCTTTACACAAGAACCACAGAGAACGAACCCTCTTAGAGGAAAGTCTTCGTGCAAGAAGTTCTTTATATGTGTAGTCGTCTTGCCACTTAGCCTCTCTTGGATCTTCAAGAACGTTGGTAAGTCTATAAGGCCCTCATGTTTTGCTAGTCTCCTGCTAACCTCCCATGCTGGGTATTCTATGTAGCCTGCGTAGAAGATTTTAGTGAGTAGCCTTTTAACATAAGACAGATAGACTGGCTTTCCTTCACGCACATCTTTCTCAGCAAAGAAGCGCCGGACAT
>CAZUBJ010000005.1:0-39308 GCA_964618705.1 uncultured Candidatus Saccharibacteria bacterium | reverse complement strand
TGAGATACTTGGATAACCTCGCCGCTCGAACACTTTGATGCAGCACTTATGCCGCTTGTAAGCTTCACCTGCCTTGCGAGTTATCTCCACTATGCTACAGAGTGGGCCTTTTCGCAAGGTATAGCTCGCTGTGTGGGGATAGTGTGCTAGCAGTCGCGCAGCTCAAGCTCGCGGATGGAACGATTGCGGTGAATCAATTCGTCGTTTCTAATTGATTCAAACAGTTCGTATTCACTGCGACAGTTGCGTCCGTAGAATGTTAGGAAGTCAGACACAATAGGTGTGTCTTTCAGTCTCGCCTCGTGCAAGTGCAAGAATTTTGAGTACTGGTCATACGCGTGGCTCTCAAACAGATAGTTCAGTTCAAGTGCCGCCTTTCGAGAGACCATATACAGAAGCCAGATGGTCCAGAAGTAGAAGAATGCAAATAGAAGCGGAATGAGTGTGTGACGGAAGAAACCCGTACACTTTAGGCGCTTGGTGATCTGGGTAATGACTACCACGTGCATGGTCTCATTGTCCTGAGCCTGACGACTGAAGGCGCTCGTCTTTGCGAGTTTGATAGCGCGCTTCTCGTCCCCATAAAAACCAGTAAGGATAGTGTATGCTGCCACCTCCCAGGACTGATAGGGAATGCGTGCAATAACTTCTACTGCTTTAAACTTTCCATAGGAAGGTCGGTGTCCGTATACGGTGTTACCGGCGGTAACAAGTAACCAGCCCAAAATTCGAGGCACCAGCATGGGCTTGTAGTTGTCGTACGGTGCAGCGTACTCATTTCTAATTGCATCGTCATTCAATGCGGTAACGAGGGACTCATGCGCGGTATGGCTTTCGCGCATCCCGGTGGGGGGAACAGTGTGGGTGTTCGTCATATAAGGTTCAGGCTAATAGTGCAATCGTAGCATGTGTTACATCGTAGTAATGCGGTTTAGGAACATAAATAGCTGGAAAGACTCGAAGACTCGTCTGCAGCTATTAAACAAATAAGGAAAGCTAAAGCTCGAGGACTCGCTAAGATTTCCTAATCATGTCGCGCTCAATGTCCGCGAAGGTACCGTGTACCTTCTTTCCAGGATTAAAGATATCAAGCGGATCAAAGATTCGCTTGGTTTCTTCAAAGAGCGCCACTATTCTTTCTCCGAAGAGTTGTGGCAGGTACGGTGTGCGGATAATGCCGTCATTGTGTTCGCCGGTCGTGGTCCCACCGTACTCAATGACGAGATCGTAGACACGGGGAGCAAGCTCAAGAACCACGTTGCGGGTTTCTTTGTTACTTAAGTCCATAAGGGGAATGATGTGGAAGTTGCCGTTACCAATGTGGCCTGCAATGGTGTACACAAATTTATCCTTATATTCGGCAAGGAGTGCGTCCAGTTTTGGGAGAAACTCTGGATAGCAGTCAGGAGAGATAACAAAGTCATCGATAAATGGTGCGGCATACATACCACGTACGCTTTTGCGAAGTAGTGCAAAACTTTCACGTCGTACCTTCCAATACTTCTGCGCCTCCTGCTCATTTCGCTTGATACTCATCGTAAGTCCAAGGGGTACAAGTGCATCATGTGCCTTCTTTGCGGCAAAGAGTGCGTGCTCAGCAGTGTCTTCAGAAAACTCCGCCATAAGTACCAATTTTGGAACACCTCCGCGTAGCACCATAAAGACTTCTGGAATAAACGACAGACCAAGGCGAATGGCAGGGATAAGACCCATCTGCGAGAGCATCTGTGGAAGGAACCGTACCGCAAGCGAGAACGTATGGTCGTCGTAGGACTCAAACGATTCTGGATTGAAGGGAAGCACGGTGTGTACAATTTCCGGCAGACGCTTCAAGTCGGAAAGGAAAATAACAAGCATGGCGCGATGCTCCTGTTGATGCACGAGGCGCAGCTTGAATTTGGTGGTGAGAGCGAGCGTGCCTTGGGCGCCACAGATAAGCTTTGCAATGTTCATGCCGCCTGTCTTTGGGTCCATGACGTCCCATAGCGCATAGCCAGCAGAGTTTTTTGAAACGGTAGGCTTTGCCTTTGCAATCTCCTCGGCGTGCAACTCAAGGAGTGCGGTAAGCTCTCGGTAGATGCCACTCTCGCGCGTTTTGAGCAGCTTCTTTTCTTCCACCTGGGCCTTGGTAAGCGGACCGAAGGTCACGATACTGCCGTCGTCTAACACTGCCTCGACTTCTTCTATGTAGTCGCTCGTCTTTCCGTACTCAAGGGTGCGCTCGCCGCCGGAGTTATTGTTTACGATGCCGCCAAGTGCCGCTATTTCACGAGAGGCCGGGTAGGAAGGGAGTACCTGATTGCCGTCTGCAAGCGTCGCCTTTTCAAAATCGCGGTAATAGCAGCCAGGCTCGACAACAGCGTAGCCATTACGGACCTCGATGACTTTATTAATGTACTTGGTGAACACGGCGACTACTGAGGTGGTGAGGGAGCCCCCTGACATACAGGTGCCTGCTGAACGCCCGGTGACTGATACGGGCATGCCTTCTTGCTTTGCTGTGCGCACCAGGCGCACCAGGTTCGCCACGTCTTGAGCATCCTTAGGAAACACGACCACTTCAGGAGTGCGTGTAAAGATGCTGGTGTCGCGACTATAGGTAGCAAGGTCCTTACTAGAGACAGACACGTCGCCCCGTACTTCTTTCTTCAGTCTATCTATAAGCGGAACTGCCATATGTCCTCAGTATAGCAGTAGTGCTACTGATGAAGCCCTGCGACTTTGAAGTTGAAGAATAAATTGAAGAGGTAGTTGCCCATACCAACTACAAACGACGTGAGTACACGTGCAACGAGGAAGTGCAGTCCTGCGTAGGTCACAAAAAGCGTGACGCCGAGGGTGGTACCAAGTGCACCAAGTACGGCGACACCTATAAATACAGAATAGCCGACACGATGTCGCCGTGTTGTCCCTCGGAAGACAAAATGGCGACTTATCAGGTAGTTGAGAGATACGGCTACCAGGAATGCGCCCGGGGTTGCCAGATAATAGGGGACACCTGCGTACGTTGTTGCGGCAAACAAAAGCAGTAAATCAAAGAGAAAGGTTGAGCCGCCAACCAGGGTGTAGCGGAGAAACCGCACCAGCGCTCTGCGTTCTATATATAGTGCATGCTGCATATGCACACTTTAGCGCGAGAAAGCCCAAATGGTATACTGCTCGTTGCTATGACATCTACCACCCCTGCACTACGCATTACTGACCTAAAGAAAGTATACGAGGGAGAAAAGGGACGACCAGGAACGGAAGCATTAAAAGGTGTGTCGCTTACGGTGGAGCAGGGTGAATTTTTCGCACTCCTTGGTCCAAACGGAGCAGGTAAGAGTACCCTTATAGGTATTACTTCTGGGCTTACAACAAAAAGCTCTGGCACGGTAGAAATTGCCGGCGTATCTCTTGATAGCGACCCAGACACGGCAAAGGCACATCTTGGTGTCGTGTCGCAGGAGATAAACCTCAATATTTTTGAGAAGGTGATTGATATTGTGTTGAATGAAGCTGGGTACTATGGCATTCCGCGCAAGCAGGCGCTTCCCCGAGTAGAGCAGCTCTTGAAGGACCTTGGTCTCTGGGAGAAGCGAAACGATAAGGCGCAGGCACTTTCAGGTGGAATGAAGCGCCGTGTGCTTATTGCCCGCGCGCTCGTCCACGAGCCTAAGGTGCTGCTGCTCGACGAGCCTACGGCGGGAGTAGATGTGGAGCTGCGTCGCACTATGTGGGATTTCCTTCGCAAGCTGAACGAAGATGGGGTGACCATTGTGCTCACCACCCACTACCTTGAAGAAGCAGAGCAGCTCTGTCGCCGTGTCGCGATTGTAAACAAGGGTGAGATTATCCAGGAAGGGAATGTGAAGGAGCTCCTCACGAGCCTCAATTTTGTGACGCTCGTCGTAGACACCAAGGAAGCGGTGTCTACAGCTCAGTTTGAGCTACTGCGTCACTTAAACGTAAAGAAACACGACGACAACACACTTGAACTGACGTTAGCACCGGGAGATTCAGTGAACGATGCTATTCGTGATTTCACCAAGGTTGGTGTGGTCATTGCCAATATCAGAAACAACGGCTCGCGATTAGAGGAGGTATTTATGAACTTGATCAAAAACTAGTATGGAACGCTCTCCCGCACTCGTCGGTTACTACACCATCATTCGCAAAGAGTTTGTGAGTATGACGCGTATTTGGACGCAGACCTTGCTGCCACCGGTCATCACCATGTCGCTGTACTTTGCGATTTTCGGTACGTTCATTGGCTCGCAAGTTGCTCCAATTCATGGGCATTCCTATATCCAGTACATCGTGCCTGGGTTAGTAATGATGGCAATTATCACGAGTGCTTACATGCACACGGTGTTTAGCTTTTACTTTGCCAAGTTCTTGCGCACGATTGAGGAAATCCTTGTGTCTCCTATGCCAACGTGGGCAGTGATTGCTGGGTTTGTGACCGGGGGCGTGATGCGCGCAACCATCGTTGGGATACTGGTGATTGCGGTGTCACTCTTCTTTACACATATTGCGGTATTCAACATCCTCGTAATTTTTGCAGCAGCGTTTCTGACCGCGCTCCTGTTTGCATTCGGAGGACTTATTAACGGTGTCTTTGCTAAGTCCTTTGATGCGGTGAATATCGTGCCCACATTCGTACTCACGCCGCTCACCTACCTCGGGGGAGTCTTCTACTCCATAGACCAGCTTCCACCGTTCTTCCGCACACTCTCACTATTCAACCCGATCCTCTACATGGTGAATGCGTTCCGATACGGATTCCTCGGTGTCTCAGACGTGCCGATGTGGCTTGCCTTTAGTGTGATGGGAGGACTAACCGTGGTCGCGTTTGTGCTGACACTCTTCCTATTTATCCGCGGCGTGGGTGTTAAGCACTAGTAGAGAATAAGAAAGAAGAATAGGGCGGCAACAACGATGCGGTAGATGCCGAAGGGAATGAACGTTGCCTTTTTGATGAAGCGAAGGAGTGAGGTAATTGCAACCAGTGCCACTACAAACGCCACAACGAATCCAACCCCGATAGTAGCGATACTGTCGTAGGTGAACAAGGTGTAGTTCTTGTAGACATCAAGTGCTACTGCCGCGCCCATGGTGGGTACAGCAAGGAGGAATGAGAACTCCACAATGGTGGTGCGACGGATACCAAGGAGAAGACCTCCCACAATGGTGGCTGCCGAGCGCGAGACGCCAGGAATCATGGCAAACGATTGAGCTATGCCCACGAGCACTGCCTGGCGGTACGTAATGGTGGTAAGTCCCTCAGGCGCGTCCGGCTTTTCCTTGTGCAGAAGCTCAAACACGATGAGGGCGACACCGCCGAGCGCGAGCGCTGCTACCACGACCATCTCGTTGCCAAGGAGCTGGTGCTTCACAAAGGAGTACAAAAGAAGACCAATGAGGGCTGTAGGGATGAATCCAGCGAGAAGCCGCTTCAGCACTTCGAGGTTCAGGAAGCTTCGCCAGTAAAGCGCCGCGACCGCACAAATGGCCCCCAACTGGATGGCAATGGCAAAGCTGGTAAGTAAATCGCTGTCGGGAATGCCAAGGAGGTGGCTGGCTAATATAAGATGCCCGGTAGAAGAAATGGGCAAAAACTCAGTAATTCCTTCAATGGCCCCCAGTATGGCCGCATCAAATAGGTTCATGCTCTCCAGTCTACTACGTATCAGGGGGTTGTGGTGAAAAACATAGGAAAAATACCCCTCTAAACCACCTCAGAAACAGGGAAGGGCAGGGCGGGATTATGCTGAAAAAGCCTTATTTTTCAAGGGAAAACAGGCATTGACAGGTAGGCATTGGTCACCCCCAGAAAGGGTGTGGTCTGCTTCACAGCTCTTGACAAGCTTTGTCAAGTCTGCTACTATGGGCTTATCAGCCGTATCCGTAAGGAGCGGCTTTAATTTATGCCTGTTATTGCAGTAGCAGCCCTTATGGGCTTCATCTTTATGCCAGGGAGCACCTCGGCGCCGACACCTGAAGTAACAACTGGTCCGGCAGCCAAGGTAGTGGCCTTGGAGGGCGAAGAGCCTTCCAAACGCCTGGCTACCTCTCGTGAGGTAGCCTCCTCCCTCCAGGTTTCCATGACTGCGTACAATGCGCTTCCTGGTCAAACCGACGGCGACCCTATGACGACCGCAAGTGGTGCCCGCTCAAACTCTGAGGTGGTGGCCGCTCGCTCACGTGACTTGGCCGACGAGCTACCATTTGGTACCGTCATCAAGATTGAACGTGCGTCAAAGGACACGCCGGGCTGTCGCTTCTCCCAGATTGAGGGTCAGATTGGATACCGTGTTATTGCGGATACCATGCACCAGCGCTGGTCCAAGAAGATTGACGTGCTCCTCGATCAGCACAACACCGTGCCGGTAGAGGGTCGCGAGGTAAACCCTGGTATTGCTCTTGGCGTGTGTCGCGATGTGACGGTTACGGTTGTTGGTTCGGTTGATATCAACCGCATGCCAACGACCCAGGCCGAACTCGCGTCCATGTTCGATGAGGCAACACTGGCATTAAAATAATCTCCAACCGTAAGAAGGCTACCCTTCATACGTCTCTAGAAAGAGCGGACCATCACGGTCCGCTCTTTCTCGTTTGTTATACTGCACCTACCTATGAACATGACTCGACTCACTTCACTCATAGCACTTTCCTTGCTCGCATTCGTTGTATGCGTACCTGCCGGAACAGTATCTGCTGCTACCAGTACTAAGGCACAGGCCAAGCTCGAGTACTCGGGCTGGCTTCCATACTGGCGCACCGCTTCAAGCACCAAGGATGTTATTCCGAATATTTCAAAGCTAAGCGAGGTGAATCCGTTTGGGTATACCGTAAAGAAGGATGGCTCACTCAACGATGCTGCGCAAGTCAGCAAGACTGAGTGGCAGGCCCTGTTTGCGGCTAGTAAGAAGCAGAATGTGCGCGTCGTGCCTACGGTGATGTGGAGCGACACGGAAGCGATACATACCGTGCTCTCTAACAAGAAGCTTCGTAAGGCTCACGTTGCAAGCATCGTAAAGATGGTAGAAAGCAACGGATTCGACGGTGTTGATATTGATTACGAGGGCAAGCGTGCCAGCGACCGCGAGAACTACTCAGCGTTTCTCAAGGAACTCTCCGTAGCGCTTGGCAAGAACAAGGCAAATAAGTGGCTCATGTGTACTATCGAAGCTCGGACACCTCCGCAGGATTTGTATAAGACCATTCCTGCTGACCTTGAATACGCAAACGATTTTAAGGAGATAAACAAGTACTGCGACCGGGTGCGCTTGATGACCTATGATCAGCAGCGTGCTGACTTGTCGCTTAACGCTGCTGCAGGCAAGGAATTGTACGCACCAGTAGCTGACGTCGCGTGGGTGCGCAAAGTGGCAAATCTTGCACTTAAGGATATCGACAAGTCAAAGCTCGTGCTCGGCGTTGCTACATACGGGTACATCTACCAGGTCATGCCGTACTCAGACGGTAGTGGCTACAGCTACTCACTCCTTGAGGCGTTCAATCCGAAATATGGAACCGACACTGCAAAGGAATTTGGCATAACGCCAAAGCGAAACAGTGCAGGGGAGCTCTCGTTTACCTATGTGCCAAAGAGCACACCGTCTACATTGCCTAACAACGCAGCGCTCTCTGCGAAAGCCCCAAAGGGAACACACTCCTCACTTATGGCGGCGCTCGGAGCGGTAGCGCTTGCAAAGGAGAAAGGGAAGCAGGTGCCATTCTATATGCTCACATGGAGCGATGCTACCGCGGTTGAAGCAAAGGTGAAGCTTGCAAAGGAGCTTGGGTTACGCGGCGTTGCCATCTTTAAGCTTGATGGCGGACAAGATCCCGCGCTCTGGAGCGTTCTGAAGTAGAACCACAAACGGCCCGCATGCGCGGGCCGTTTGTTATTCGTCAAACAGGTATATTAGATACGTATCTATTTCACGCTGCTCTAATTCGTAGAAGTAATCTTCGTCTTGGTAGAGTCTGGTGGCAAGCTTTTCTCCAACATAGCGCCAATGCCAAGGTTCATACTGGTAGTACGCATTTCCTTTTGGGTAGGAGAGTACGAATCCATACTTGTGTGCGTTTCGGGTGAGCCACACGTACGCAGGCGTCTTTTCAAACCCAACGAGTGCTCCATGTGTCGCTTCGGTGGTGAAGTCAACTGTGGTGCCAAGCTGGTGCTCCGAATACCCCTGATCAGCAGAGAATGCGTTCGCGCCCTTTCCATACGTCACCTTGTATCCCGATTTCAGAGCGCCCTGGGCCGCAAACGAACGAAAGGCTGATGTCACTCGCAGGTCCACATCATCATCGTTCGCTTCGGTGAGCATCGCTTCAAGGGAAGGGAGCACTTTTGCATGCAGGAGCAGTTCTTTGTCCTCCGGATAGACATATTGGCTAGCAATAGTTGCGAGCTCCTCGGGAGTGTAGTGTTCACTCAAGAAGTAGACTTTTGAGTACTTAGCGAGCAGTTCCTTATCAGTGCGCGCTAATTTATCGAGCGTACCTACCGTACTCTTAATAGTATTAATTTGAGTAGCGAACGTGCCGTTCTTCGCCTGCTCTGCTACGAGAGCCGACTCTGTGTCCAAAAGCTTGTCCTTCGTGTCGCTCAGAGCAGTCGTGGTAGAAGCAAGCTCCTCGGTCGTGTGTCGAGCCGCTTCAGAGAGTGCACTGAATTTCACATAGCCAAATCCGAGAGACGCGCTTAGTGCTACAAGCAAGAAACCCGCAACAAGTATCGTTACTTTGCCTGCCATAGATGGGCTGAGTGTACCTCGTCCACAGGGCCAGGGCCAGAGCTTTCCTTTCAGTCAGAAATGGGTACAATTCAGGTATCATTGGGTATCGTATGCGGAAAAATAAGACAGTGGTTCTGGTCCTTGTCGCATTCCTTCTTGGGAGCGGTACAGCCATAGCAATAGATAGAGTGGTTGCCCATAAGGTCATTCCGTTTGGTTCGTCGCGGCAAATACGTGAAGGAGGGGGAGTGTACACTAACCCGTTGCTTGAATGCGATATTGCGCTCGGTGCTATTGACGCACCAAAGGTTCGTTTTGAACGCGACTTGAAGGCGAAAGTTGCAGAAATTCGTGCCCGACCAGAAATTACTGAGCTTGCCGTGTATTACCGCGACCTTAACAACGGTCCTTCGTTTGGTATCTACCAAGACCAGGAATTCTTCCCTGCGTCGCTTTTAAAGACGCCGCTCATGATGGCGTTCCTGAAGCATGCCGAGTCCAGGCCGGGATTCTTGGAGCAGGAAGTTACCTACAGAAAGTCGCAAGGACCTAGCTATGCGACACAGAACATCAAACCAGAGGTTCCGCTTGTGGATGGAGAGAAGTACACCATTGAGCAGCTTCTTGAGCACCTCATTAAATATTCTGATAACGATGCGTTACTCTCCCTGTACCCACTGTTACCAGGGCGCGAGTACCAAGAGTTGTTTCAGAGGTTAGGATTGTCCAAGGTGAGTTTAGAGGATGCGCAGACAACGCTTTCTGTGGTGGAGTACTCCACGTTCTTCCGCGTGCTCTACAATGCATCGTTCTTGAATCAAGAAATGTCAGAGAAGGCGCTTGGGCTACTCGCGCAGTCAACCTATATGGATGGTTTGCGTGCTGGTGTACCGGATGCCATACCTGTTGCGCATAAATTTGGGGAGCGTGACCTTGGAGATGGATTCTATCAGCTCCATGACTGTGGCATCGTATACGAGCCAAACAAGCAGTACCTGCTGTGCGTCATGTCTCGTGGCAAGAATCAAAAGGATCTGGCTAACGTTATCAAAGAGGTATCAAAGTTTGCATACGAAAAGGTAACGAACTATTAGGTGCAAGAGTGTCGAGTGTAGCGTACAATACCAAACACAATGAAAGGGAAGTATGTGCCGGGTGATTTCATGCTTCGGGTCGGCAGATCTTCTGCCGGCCTCGGTCTTTATGCTGCCGCACTAATTCCAAAAGGAGCCTGCATCATCGAGTATGTTGGTAGACGAGTAAGTAGTGAGGAAGAGGATACCAGTAAGAGCAAGTATCTATTTGAAATACGAAAAGGGTTCACGATCGACGGTAAGCCAAAATGGAATAGAGCTGGCTACATCAATCATTCCTGTGTACCAAACGCCGAGACTGAGATTCATAAGAATCGCATTTTTGTGATGGCTAGAAAGAATATAAAGGCTGGTGAGGAAATTACGTACGACTACGGAAAAGAGTATTGGCTTGAGCACTGCCAGCCTTGCCGCTGCCCAAAGCACGCGAAGGTGTAGAATATTGACATATGCCTGTAATAGTGTATACTTAATGTGTACATTAACAGGGAGGGCCGAATGGCCGCACAGTTGAGTTTGGTCGCAAGCAACGATCACCAATACACCTCCGAGATGAAGGTGCAAGACCTTCAGGGTCTCGCCTGGCACGCGTTCATGCGTGAAGGCAGAACCATTGAAGACTTTGTGGCCGTGACGGGTCTGCACTTCAGGACCGTTGAGAATTTCGTGTGGGGCGACACCAAGCGCCCCTACCCGAACACGGTAGACCGAATGGCAGAAGCCCTCGGCTTTCGCTACGCACTCGTTCCGCTGTCGGCACCCCGACAACCGGACGAGAAGGACGTCAGCTGGGCGAGGGAGGTCTTGCGCCGCGAAGCCCTCGGCAAGCGGAAGAAGTAAGAATCCCTCCGCGCAAGAATGAGCGCTCCCGTCGAACAGGCGGGGGCGTTTTCTGTTACGTGTGTGTATACAGCGCCTTCAGTTTTGTGAGGCCGCGATGAATCTGCACTGAGAGGGCGTTCTTAGTTTGTCCTGTGAGCGCTGGCATCTCTGTAAGCGCATCTCTTCTTATGAAAAGTGAGGGAGGACTACTCTGGGATATTCTCGTGGGTATCGTTGGAGCCGTGGTGGGTGGATTTGTTATGAGTCTTCTTGGGCAGGGAGGTGTTCAAGGATTCAATCTGTACAGCTTCCTTGTAGCGATTCTTGGCGCGTGTATCTTCATTGCAGTGCTGCGCGCAGTACGCCGATAGTATAGCTGTCAGGCAAAACAAAAAAGCACCCTTGCGGGTGCTTTTTGTGTTACTGTCCGCGGCCTTTATTCGCGAGCTTAATCGCAAGGCGCTTCTTGGTCTTTGGAGGACTCTTGCGAGGCGTCTTTGGACTTACTCCGTGTTTGCTTGATCCCATATCGTAAGAATTTAATGTGTTTCGCCTAGTCTACCACTGATTGCCTATTTCCGCACGAACCGTGTACGAAGCTCCCCGCCTATTCCTATGAAGGTACGGTGGTTAAGGGGAAACTCAAGTACGACATGCAGAAGGCTGAGCGTAATAAGCACGACGAGGCCGGTGGCGTAGTCGTAGAAATAGAGGCCGACCGACCCAATCCAAAGGAGGATGAGTACCGCAAGTTGCGCACGGGGTACCTGGTGCCAACGAATCACCTTTGTTTTTGAGAACCAGTTTAGGTAGTGGTACGTGTACGAGAAGGCAATAACGCTCATGATGGCAAGCCCTATCTTTGAGGCGTAGAGTGCACTGCCACCAAACCCAAGCACCTGCATAAGCGTGATGTTCATGGATTCAAATAGGCGATACGTGGACTGTGTGTAGGTTGTAGCAGCGTAGCTGTCCGACTGGACAAGCCACAAGAACACGGCGGAACCGAAAAAGATAACGAGGGAGAGGTATCCCACCACACTTCTGTTCTTAAGTGCTCCGTGGAATATGAATGCGCCTGTGAACAGGAAGACGTGAATAAGTGTGGGTAGGAGTAAAAAGAAAATAAGGAAGTACGCGTAGGAGCTTTGCAATAGTGTGGCAACAATAGCTGCGAGCACATACAGGAGTGTGCGTGTGCGTTGGTCAGTAACCGCCACCATAATGAAAGCTGCAGCAAACGTCATAAATAGCGCAGTGGCAGCAAGCACCTGCATGTGCATGAACGAGAACACGAGTACCAGTAGGGTGCCTGCGATAAGTACGATGTAGTCGTATTTCTGACTGGTGAAGTATTGCTTCTTATGGAGCCACGAGATTTCGGTGAGGTAGTGAAGGGGTCCTAGTACTGCGTAGGAAAAAAGGAATAGCTCGAACGGGAAGAAGAAGGCGAGTACTGCTGAAGCCAGCATGAGCGCAATATTGAGCGCATCAATGGCAGTGGTGTTCATGCGGATATGATAGCGCATGTAAAAGGAAAGGCGGGTCTTGCGACCCGCCTCAAAGTTTTGTAGTACCGACGCTACCAGCTGCCGGAAGCACCACCTCCGCTGAATCCTCCGCCGCCGAAGCCGCCGAAGGAATCACCACCCCCAACGCTGTGGCTGTGGCTGGGGGTGTAAGCCGCGGCGGATATTGCCGCCGCCTGAGCCAAGCGCTCACGACGTTCCTCCTCCTGCTTCTGTCGCCGCCGTTCCCGGATCACTGACTCGATGTCGTTCTGAGCCAGTTGCCTGGCTTGCTCCACTTTCGCGGAAGCTTGCTCCAGCGAGCTCATGACGGCGATCCAGTCCACGAGCGGAGCGGACACCAGGATGGAATCCAGGAACCGCTTCGCTTCCGACAGGCGACTTCTCGCGCCCGAGCCAACATCGCTGTTTGACATCAGGCGCTGTGCCGTGGCGATTGCTCGCTCGACACCGCTTCGACGGGAAGGGTATTCCCGCTTAGCTTTCGCCACCGCCGCCTCGAGAGTCGCCGCTTCCTTGAGCGAAGCATCGATCATGCCGACCGCGGTCTCCACCACTGCCAGTGTTGCCACTGCGTCGGTGAAGAGCTGTGCTTCCATGCTGTTGGCATGGGTAGCCGCGGTCAGTCGAGGCTCGACGCCGTTCATCGTTCGCTCGAGGATCGGTAGGTGTTCCTCGAGGGAAGCCCATCGACTCCGTGGAGCGATGGTGCGAAGACGGGCCAGACGTTCCCGGTGCTCTGTGAGGAGCGCTGGGAACGATTGAGCCTGCTCCCGCAGCGCCGCCAGACGATGCGCAGTAGACGCCTGCGTCTTGATGCTCGATTCCAGGGTGGTTCGCAGGGAACGTACCTTGGTGAGCAGTCGAAGGGCCTTGTCGTTGACGACCTCGCTGGCATCGATGAGCCCTTCGCCGCGATTGGCAAGAAGGTCCACAATGCTTTCTTTTTCCCGCGCCAGGCGACCGAGGTCGAGGGCGGGTACGATGTCGTCGACGCGGAACCCCTTCTTGGCGAGGGCTTTCGAACGACCGATCAATCCGTCAATTTCGGCAACAGCCTCGGCGACGGTCTGCTCGGTCTGAGCCCGGACGGTGGCGACTTGCTCAGGTATCGATTTGAGCAGGTCGAGCCTGCTGTCCGCGATCGCAAGTTTCGCATCGAATTGCCGTTTGAGGTCCTCGGCGTGGTTGATGTTGGACTTCACGAAGCCCTCAATTTCCGTGAGGAGACCGAGAGCCTCTTCGAGGGCCGACCCGAACACGCCGCCGTGCAACTCCTTGTCGTCCTGCATCCACGCAGGAAGATTCGGAAGGTCGATGGCCGATCGCTCGTCCACCAGCCGCTGCAGCTCTGACTGTGCAGAAGTCAGAGCGACCCGTAGATTTCTACGACGCTCCGCTTTGCGCTTTCGCGCCCTGAACCAACTGAACACGGCCAGGATAAGAGAGCCGATGAACGCCACCACCACGACTGAGAATACGATCATGATGATGGTGCCGGCCAGTTCGGCTGCCTTGGCTCGATCGAGCTCGCTTTGCCGCTCCGCCGCCGCTTTCCTCTTTCTATGGAAGTCGGCGCGTTGCTCTGCGGTCATGGGGCCCAGGTGCTCAATGAGCGCCTGGGTGAGTCCCTCGATACCGCCAGCATAGTCAGGCGGCTCGGCCCGAAACGCAGGCACCAGGATCTCGCGAGCCATGATGCCTGAGTCGGCGTCGGTTAGGTCTCCTTCGAGACCGCTGCCGACTTCGACACGGAACTCACGATCATTCGGGGCGATCAGCACGAGAACGCCGTTGTCGGCGCCCTTCTTGCCGATGCCCCATTCGCGAGCCAAGGCGATCGAGTACTTCTCGATAGCCTGGCCTTCGAGAGACGGCGTGGTGACCACGGCCATCTCGATGGTGGTTCTCGCTTCGTAGTCGCGGAGCGTTTGTTCCATCACGACTTCGCGGTCATCAGGGATGATGTTCGCGAGGTCATTGACGTAGCCTTTCGGGGCTGGAGCGGCCGCCATAAGCAGCACCGCTACGCAGCCAAGAATCAGCTTCTTCATGCGTCGTTCCTTTGTCTGGAGCGTGGTCGTTGTGCTTCTGGCGACAACGAGCATCCGCTCGGTGGGAGGGTGAGGTAGGTCTGGTATTGCTACGAGAAGAACTACCTATCCAGCATCAAGATAATACATTTTCAAGAAAAGTCAATTTATGGAGGACGCTGGAACTTATGCATAAAAGTTCGCGGCCCATCGCACTAGGCGATGGGCCGGAAAGAACTAAGGTGTTTGCTTGTAGTAGGTGGCGTTGGCTCGCTCACTGAACGTGCGGGTGCCGCAACCAGACTCGGTTTCCACGACCATCATAACGGTCCCTTCGGGAGCGACGCGGAGGAGCTCCTGCATCAACTCTCCCAAGCGGCTCGTATACTCGGCCGTGTCGTCGCAGGTGCCGGAGTAGGTGCGCGAATCAGAACTAATTTCCGCGAACCCTTCCATGGAAAGCTCTTTGCTAGTGAATCTAAACCATGGCAGAAAACTTCCGTCCGGATCTGGGCAGAACCCAAACTCTTTAACTACTCCTTGCGAACTTTTGAATCCTAACTCTACTTGCATATCCCAACCTCTGGGAAGACTGAACTCCTCGTTGAACGCAGCACCACTGCGAACTTCGCGGACAGGTGAACAGCCAGATACACTAAACATCACCACATCCGTTATTGCAAATCTTGCCCCATTTGCTGGAGGCAGTTCGGGCACACTTATTAAGCACTTCAGTGCAGATCTCTTTGAATGTTACACTTGTGCTATGGGTGACCTTATTGGTTTCATAATATTGCCTGCGGTTATATTGGTGGGAGGTATGTGTTCTATTTTGCGACTCGTAGAAGTTCCTATTGTAAAACGCTTAGGCCTGCGTGGTACAGGTATCTTGCTCATTACAATTTTTGAGATTCTTGCTTGCTTTGCTTTAACGTATTATGTATTGCAAACGGGGTGGGGTGCGGCGGCTTCGCATAGTCCAGAAATATACGGACCATTTGGCTCTTTCTTCTGGCAACTCCTCCTTATCAACTTTATTGCATATGTAATCTTCTATGCAATAAAGTTACGATCCTTGTTGAAGCTTCGCTCCTGAGAAAGATTCGTTCTGAGTTTGGCCAGCCCGGCCGTATTGCTCAAATCACGACCTAAAAGCAAGACAAGCAATAACAAAAGGACTCTTTCGAGTCTTTTGTTATTGCTTGCTCCGCGGGCAGGGACCTTTCCTTACAGGAACTGTTCAGGTTGCGGATACTTTTTCGCTACGCCCAAAGTATGCTCGCAACCTTTTCGATCCCTACACGTACGCCTCCCAGGCGTACTCCGCGGAGCAAACAGAAAAACCCCTTTCGGGGTTCTCTAGTTTGCTCCCGGAACATCACGTTAATATACCGCTGCTATTCAATAGGGAATATATGAGAGAGCTGGCTCAGCAGTTACATCTGATTAGGCTTATGGAAAAGATGGTGGGGTAAATGCTAAAGTCTTCATATATGACTTCCGCAAGTAGCCTTGTGTCTCGCGCTGACCAATATGCGCGAAAAGCTCATGAGGGAATGGGCTTCATAACTGCATGTGGCTATGACCGACCTCAGACAGAACACCTCCAAGAGGTAGCGGACTTGGTATGGGCTTCAGGAGGCTCCGAAGTCGAGATAGCTGCGGCATGGCTGCATGATTCGGTAGAGGACACGTCTGCGACATTAGAAGATATTCGAAAAGAGTTCGGTGATGAGGTTGCAGAGCTTGTTTACGAACTTACTGACTCTGAGGACATAAAACACCTACCAACTGCAGAAAGAAAGCAAAAGCAGGCTGAACGTATCTGTAGCGAAAGCGAGAGCGCAAGGAAAGTTAAGCTCGCTGACCAAACCTCAAACATTCGTTGCGTAACGGTTGACCCTAAGGCTGAATGGACATTAGAAGGCAGAAGGAATTATGCGATTGGAGCAAAGAAAATCGCAGGCCAGTGCAAGGGAATCAATCCCATCCTTGATGAGGCTTTTGACCGTGAGTATCTTAGGGCAGAACAGGTGCTTGGATTGGAGGCAAGTACTGTTCAGACTTCAGTAGGGCTCGATAAGGATTGCTAACGATTATGAAAACTCTCAAATTTGAATCTCATTTCATTCCTCAAATACTGTCAGGCACGAAGACCACTACGTGGAGGTTATTCGATGATAAAGACCTGAAAGCGGGTGATGTGTTTGAAATAATTGATAAGGAAAGCGGGGAATCGTTTGGCAGGGCAGTTATCAATACTGTTAGGGAGATTGAACTTCAAAATGTCCAAGATACTGACTACGACAACACGCACGATAAGCCAGCTACTACAGAAGAGCTATACGAATCCTATCGAAAGTACTACGGACTACAGGTAAGGCCTGAGAGCATTCTAAAGATAGTGGAGTTCAGTCTCGTAAAGTCTGAAGAGTATGTTTATATTCAGCCACTCACTATGAAGCTTATCTCCCTTAATACATGGGCAGGTGCAGTGCTTGAGCCTCTTCTCAAGTTCCTCGAAAATCATAAGGATATCGATGTCTTTTGTCTTCAGGAGATATATCACGATGCTGAAGGGAAGACAGAGAAACATGCTCTACGGAACGATGAGCTTAATTTGTATAGGCGAATCGAAGAAGTCCTTGGCGAGACTCATAATGGATACTTTAGGCCTTGCAAGGACGACTTCTATGGGCAAGCAATGTTTGTGAAGAAAGATGTCCGTGTTGAAGAGGAAGGCGACCTATTCATATTTCAGAATCCGAATCCTGAAGGCAGGGGACTCCATAGCAGGAACATGCAATACATCCGTGTAAGTGTTGCAGGGAAGCCAACTCTTATTGGAAACGTACACGGTCTATGGAATGGACAAGGCAAGGGAGACTCGCCTGACCGTCTTGAGCAATCAAGAAGGATTCAAAAGTTCGTAAGTAACAGAAATGAACAGAAGATTATCCTCGGCGACTTTAACCTAAGTCCTGATACTGAAAGTCTCTCTATTGTCGAAAAGGGAATGAGGAACCTCATCAAGGAGTTCGGCATTACTTCAACAAGAACGAGTTTCTACGATAAAGAGAATAAGTTCGCGGACTATGCTTTTGTCTCTCCCGAGGTAGAGGTACTTGATTTCAAGGTATTGCCTGACGAGGTTTCAGACCACGCTGCTCTCTATCTTGAGATTCAGTAGAGAAAGTTATATTTGCATTAGTCCCTAACACAAAACAGCCTTAAGTTATAAGGCTGTTTGAGCGAGCTCCGCGGGTAGGGATCGAACCTACGACCAATTCGTTAACAGCGAACTGCTCTACCACTGAGCTACCGCGGAATGAACCGCCCTCACCCGAGAGCATGAGCGGTACTTGGGTATTCTAGCGTATTTTCTGGAGGAGGCAATCCGTGGATTGGGGGAGTGGAGACCCTGGTATACTGACTCTATTCATAACCCGAACACCGCCCATGCTTACGCTCTATGTAAAAACTGGTTGCCCATATTGTGCTAAGGTGCTCGCCGTAGGAGAAGAGCTTGGTCTTGAATTTAAGATTAAGAATGTGGCGGACCAAGCTATTGCAACGGAACTTGTGACGCGTGGAGGGAAGCTCCAGATGCCGTATTTAGTGGACGGGGACGCTGCGGTTGAGATGTACGAGTCGGACGACATCATTGCCTACTTGCGCAGTACCGCCAAGAAGCCCGAATAATGTACGTACGGGTGCACGCTAAGCCGGGAAGTAGGAAAGAGACCGTTACGCACGGCAAGGAAGGGGAATTGTTCATATCGGTGAGAGAAGAAGCGGAAAGAAATCAGGCTAACCTACGGCTTCGTGAACTGGTAGCATTAGAGTATGCGCTACCCCTAAGTAAGGTGCGCATACTTTCCGGACACCATTCGCCAGTGAAACTATTTACTCTAGATACTGACTAATACTATGCAGCTACAGTTTAAAGCGACCAACTACGAGATTACTGAGGAGGTACGAACATCAGCCGAGAAAAAGCTTTCGGCGCTCGAGAAGTTTGATAGAAACGGCACTGCGAACGTGTATGTTGAGCTTGGGCGCGAGACGGGAGCGCACGCACATGGCAGGGTGTGGCGTGCAGAAATTAACTTTGATATGGAGGGCGCACGTCTACGTGCTGAAGCAACAGAGGAGTCGCTCGAAGATGCGCTTGATAGCGCTATCGGTGAACTCTCTCAGGGTCTTCGCTCTCACAAATCAAAGCAGGAAACACTTGGCAAGCGCGGCGGTCGCATGCTGAAGTCGATGCTTCGCGGTTTCCGGAGCTGATTGCGAAAGAGCATCGTGCTCGGTAGGATGCATTTGGAAGGAGAACTATCATGCTCACGTTTGAAAGCTTGCTCGCAGCAAGCAAAGTCAGCGACGGTCCCTACTACCGCGCGGGCGGGCCGCTCACCAAGCCAATTCCGAGGCTTCCAATTCGCAGGAGGAACCTGCTGGCAACTGCTGCACACGTCGTGGTCTCGGACGAGGCCGGCGAAAAAGTCGTTGTGGTGACCGGCACCAGAGCCTGACGAAGACGGCCTGCTCCCAGGGGGGGCAGGCCGAGTCTTTTATCTCATGAAGTCCTTGTAGGACATCTCCTGTTTTCCTTCGGGAATAATACGGTCGGGAGTAAATGCGGTGCCATTGTAAGTGGCGGTTAAAATCTTTACACGCACGCGCTTTCCGTGTCGGTCTGCGAAGAAATAGGTGCCAGGTGATTCTGCGAGCGCACGGTACGTGTTCCAATTCTTCTGAGCATCGTCCTCTAGGTTGAGTTCGCCCTCAGACTTTAGAATCTTTCCGCAACGCGTTGCCTGTGTATGGTCCTGGGGCGTGCGAGTAGCAGTACCGCTTTCAAATGATGGAAGGAGGGACACCAACAGCTCGGCCCCAATGGCGACTAGGCGTGGGCGAAGTTCTCGGGTGGTTTCGCTCGCATCTATGGGAACTTCTACGCTTGCGAGAATGTCGCCCGCATCAAGTTGGTACACAAGCTGCTGAATGGCAACGCCGGTCACGGCGTCTCCATTTCGTAACGCGCTCTCCACAGGAGAAGCACCGCGATATTTCGGTAGCAGTGAATAGTGCACATTAATAAGGCCAAGCGGGAACGCTTGAATGAGTGATTCGGGAAGTATCTTGCCGTAGGCAACCACAATGCCGTACTCACACTCGTACGAGGCAATCTCTGCCACCACCGCATCGGTGATTTTCTCTGGAGTAAGTACCGGAATGCCGTGCTCAAGTGCGAGCACTTTCGTTTCGCTTGGAGTAAGTACCAGTCCGCGCCCGCGTGGAGCGTCGGGCGACGTAACCACTACGCTTGGCTTATAGCCATGCTCTAGCAAGTAGGCAAGCGTATCACTTGCTACGTAGGGCGTACCAAAATAAACAAATGGCTTAATCATCGTGTTCTGCATTTCTACGCGCACGGTGCTCTGCAACGGATACAAGGTCAGTAGCGTGGTCTATAAAAAGCATGCCGTCCAAGTGATCAATTTCGTGCTGGTATGCCTGGGCTAGGATGCCACCACCCCCGCGCTCAAACCAATTACCCTGCGCATCCTGTGCGCGCACGGTGGCGCGGTTGTATCGCATCGTTTTTCCAAAATGCGTCTGCACAGAAAGGCAGCCCTCGTCCACCTCCACTCGACGCTTAGCCGTGCGGACAATCGATGGGTTTATAAATATGCCGACTTCGGGAGCAGGCTCTGGCTCACCATCCATGGGTGGCGGGTTCATGCGGTCGTAGCGGACAATAAAGATGCGGTGGAGTAGGCCAATTTGCGGAGCGGCCAGTGCAACACCATTTAATTCCTTATCAAGCGCAACTTCCATATCGTGGAGCATGGTTGCGAGCTCGGGTGTGCCAAAGAGCTCGTCTGGGACGGGCTTGGATATCTCGCGCAAGACGGCGTCTTGCTCAGGATTTGCTGTTTGAAGGATTGGCTTCATGGTTTCTGTATGAGCGCACTATACCAAAAGATTATCGCACCGGCCCGAAGGACGATGCGATGAGGGGTAGTGATGCACCACCGGCACGTAGGACCACATGTCCGCTGCCAATTTTGTTACCAGGGCGCCTGGCAACGTACGTCCGCCGCAACGGCCGATGGTGCACCTGTGCACTTATAGCTGCACGTACTTTCTGATAGGAACAGAGGTCTCCACCTATGGGTCCAGGAAGGAAAACCCTTTTGGTGTATTACACCCGACATCCATCTCCTAGCCAGAGGACTGAGCGCGTAGGGGGAACCCCGCGCCCGTATGGCAACCCCGAATCCCCGCGAGGGTCGCCGATATGTATATACTACGGAAATAGAAGAGCGTCAAGCGCTAAAATGGCTGCTCGCCATGCTCCTTCACATGCTTTTTTGGGTCAATTTCCCACCAGAATTTCTTACTAAAGTTCTTTGCTTTGCCGCACACGCTCTGGAGGTAGTAGAGGTCTTGAGTTGGAATACCTTCGAGAATCTTGCCAATGCGACCCATGGTGAGCTTTGGGAGATTGTCGTTTGCTCGGGCGTAATTTAAGTGCTTTTGGAAATAGCGCATCAGCTCGCCACGCTCCGTTTTTCGTGACTTCTCAAGGGTTGCTCGCGGCAGAATGTCGCCGATACGCTTTAGACCACCTGATAGTTCGTTATCCATTAGTAGCTTCAATAGTAGCGCCAATTGATTGCAGACGCAGTACCAAGTCCTCGTACCCGCGATTAATCATGTATATATTGCGCAGCATTGATTTGCCCTTGGCAGCAAGCATGCCAATGAGAAGGACGGTGGCAGGGCGAAGAGCTGCTGGGCACATAAGCTCGGCACCGCGCAGGTGGCGGGGTCCTGTGATTTGTACACGGTGTGGGTCAAACAAGAGAACGTCCGCACCAAGTTTCTCAAGTTCTGTGTAATAAATCGCGCGATGCTCAAACACCCAGTCGTGAATAAGTGTTGACCCTTCTGCCTGGGTCGCGATGACTGCGAAGAACGGCAGGTTATCGATGTTGAGTCCTGGATATGGACGCGGGTGGATCTTCTCGGGGAATGCCACAAGTGTGGACGGCTCAATATGAATATCTACCAACTTGGTAATGCCATTCTTTGCGAGCCCTGCATCTTCCAAACGAAACTGGAGCCCCATCTTCTCCAGCACAAAGAGCTCTACCTCAAGGAACTGTATAGGAGCGCGGCGAATGGTGAGCGCTGAGTGGGTGCTCGCTGCTGTTGCGATAAAGAACATGGCATCGATTGGGTCCTCGGCTACGGCGTACGTGATGTCCTGATTGATATCGCTAACGCCAGTGATCGTGAGGGTGGTCGTGCCTATGCCCTCAATCTGTACCCCAAGCGCGCTCAAGTAGCCACACACCTCCTGTACCTGGTAGTTAGCTGACGCGTAGCGCAGGGTAGTGGTCCCAGCGACACCGCTTGCCGCAAAGAGTGCGTTAATGGTGGCCGTGTCACTTGATTCATAAAACACGATTTCAGCAGGGGATAGACCGTCGTGCGAAATAGCAAAACGATCAGAAAGTGTCTCGATAGAAACACCAAACTTTTCGAGTGCCCACAGGTGCGCGCGCACTGAGCGCTCGCCCAAGGTGCAGCCGCCTGACTGCGGAATATAGAACGATTGAAGCTGGTGTAGAAGCGGACCAATGAACATGAGAATGCTGCGCGTGCGAACGGCAGCCACCTTATCCAGGGTGTCGAGTGAAAGCTGTGCAGGTGGTGTGATGGTGAGTGTGCGCTCCTGCCACTCACAGGAGACGCCAATTGAACGAAGCACCTCTACGAGGCGATGCACTTCCTCAATCTTTGGCATGTCCTCGAGCGTGGTAACGCCACGATTTAAAAGTGAGCCTGCAAGAAGTGCGACTGCGCCATTCTTGGAAGAGTTTGTTGTAATAGTGCCGCTTAGTGGTCGGCCACCCTCTACCACAAATGTGCTTCGGTCGCTTTGAGTCATGGCTCAATTCTATAGGAGGACGGGGAACAGGGCTACCTGTGGAGACGCCTATTTTGAGCTCTCGCAAGAAGCGGGGTATGATAGCCGCACGGTATGGCTAAATTCTCTCCACGTCTTGGTATCGACCTTGGCACAACCAATGTATTGGTGTTCCTTCCTGGGAAAGGGGTGGTGCTGAATGAGCCGTCGGTGGTTGCGGTTTCGACCGAGAACAACAAAGTGCTCGCCATAGGCGCAGAGGCAAAGGCCATGATTGGTCGCACGCCAGATTCCATTATTGCGTATCGGCCTATGAAGGACGGTGTGATTGCTGACTACCGGGTGACGGAGGCAATGCTGCGTTACTTTATCCGCAAGGCACTTGGAAAGTGGAATCTGTTTAAGCCAACCGTTCTCGTGTCGGTGCCCGCCGGTGTGACGAGTACCGAGAAGCGCGCAGTGGTAGAAGCTGCCGTGAAGGCAGGGGCTGCTGACGCATACGTTGTAAAAGAGCCAATCCTTGCGGCTATCGGCGCAGGTATTCCTATTCATGAGGCGATGGGTCGTATGGTGGCAGACATTGGTGGCGGCACCATCGATGTGGCAGTGATTTCTCTCGGCGGGATTGTGGCGTCTACCTCTGTGAAGGTGGCGGGGAACAAGCTCGACCGCGCCATCGTGGATTACATGAAAAAGCAGTACAACCTCGCTATCGGTGACAAGACTGCGGAGGAAATTAAAATTCAGATTGGTTCGGCTGTTCCGGTGACCGAGGAACTTGCTATGAGTGTAAAGGGGCGCGACCTAGTGACCGGACTTCCACGCACCGTGGAGCTTAAAACAAACGAGGTAGTGCAGGCCCTTTCTCGAGAATTGCGCGACATGATGAATGCGATTCGCAAGGTGCTACAAGAGACGCCACCCGAGCTCGCAAGCGACATTATCGATAACGGCATTATTTTGACCGGCGGCTCTAGTCAGTTGCGCCACCTACCAGAGCTCGTGTTCCGTCGCACGGGAGTAGAGGCAAAGCTCGCACCAGACGCATATTTCTGCGTGGCGCGCGGAACAGGTGTTGCCTTGAAGCATTTGGATACCTATAAGCAGAGCATCATCTCTAAAAAGTAGAGCGCAGATGTACAGAAGCAGAACGGGCTCCCGCGCGAAAGCGCGGGAGCCCGTAGTCGTTGCTCAGGTGCCCTGGAGTGTCTCCTTCGGTGCGTCCTTGGTGACGAAAAGTCCGTACCCGGCCAGCTCTTCCGCCATGCAGAAGACGAAGGCCTCGTCCTGATGCTGCCGATACAGCCAGTCAGACTCGTTCTCCAGTCGCGGGGTCTCCGCGGCCTTCGTGACGCACAGAGGCTTGGCCGCGAGGAACGCCTCAGTCACGGACTTCTCCGTCACTTCAGGACTTCTCTCGCCAGTCACGAAAATGCCCGGCGGCGTGTACTTCGGCGCGGGTTCCTGGATAGCGTCTTCGGCGTGAGCCGCTCCTGCAGAAAGCAGGGTAGCCACTAGTACTAAAGGTACGATGCGCATTGTTTGTTTCCTCCCTATATCTGCGCGAACTGGGGCAAGTATACATAATAATTGTTGCAGTTGTAGAAAAGATAAGAGCCCCCGCACCGGAGTGCGAGGGCTCGTTACCTGCTTTCGCGACGTTCTAGTCTAGAATGTCTTCACGATCTGGACGGCGACGACGCCGTCCTTGCGATCCTGGTCGCGGGCGTAGCCCTTGGCCGAGATGTTCAGGGTGAAGCCGTTGCCGAGTTCACGGCTGGCGCCGAGCTTGAGGCCGCCGGTGGTTCCGGGGAAGGCCTTGCTCGTGGCGATGGCCGGGGCGATCGAGGCGGTCCACTTGTTGCCGAGGGCGAACGAGCAGGGAACCTCGATCTTGAAGACTTCTTCGTCGAAGCCGCCGACCATGCGTTCGTAGGAGCCGGCGACGCTGCAGGTGTCGTTGGCCTGGTAGGTGACGGTCAGTTGACCATCCCAGACCTCCTTGCCCGGCAGTTCGAAGTAGGCTCCCTTCACGCGGAAGGTGAAGCGGTCCGACTTGAAATCGTGCCAGACGGCGACATCGGTCTCGTGGTCTTGCGACCGACCGGACAGCGACTGAGCCGTCCAGACATCGAGGCAGGTGCCGTCCTTGCAGACGGTGACGCTGGCCTCGGTGACGGGTTCGCGGGTCAGGGTGAACCCCTGATCGCCGAAGATGCGCCCGGAAGCGACGCCGCCGCTGACCGAGACACTCGGCTCGGCGGCGAACGCCGGGGCGGACGGGCCGATCAGGCCGACGAAGACAGTGGCGGAAAGCAGGTTTTTGAAGGACAGAGCGCGCATGGCACCCCTTTCTTTTTGGTTTGAGGAATGGGCTCATGCCCACGCTAACTGATATATAGTATAGACCATTTATGCACTATTGTCAATAGTTGGCAGGGTGCCGCAGGAGCAAGGAAGTGCGGTATTCTGTAGGGAATGGCTCATGCACTCGTCGTGGAAGGGGAGAAAGATAGCGCTCTGCGCACGCTGCGTACGCACGCTGCGGAGGCACTCTCTATTGTCGGAGAGCCACACGCAGACTTTGTAGTGTTTGAGTACGGACTCTTCTCGGTGGACGACGCGCGCGCCGTGGCGCAGTTTGCCAGCAGTGCACCTGTCGTCGGGGACACCAAGATGGTGGTGATCGCTGCAACGCGTATTTTTCACGAGGCTCAGAACGCGCTCCTGAAGTTATTTGAAGAGCCACCGAAGAGTGTGGTGATGGCACTCATTGTTCCTTCGGTAGGGCAGCTGCTACCAACGCTTCGCTCGCGTGTCGAGGTACTTAGTTCAGAGGGTTCTTCCGCGTCTCCTGCACGAGCGTTCATCGCGCTCACTCCTGAAGCAAGAGAGAAGTCCCTGGGAAAGCTGCTCGACAGAACAAAGGGTGACAAGGATGAGGATAAACAGGCGGCGCGTGGCGAGCTGCTCGCTCTCGTTGAGGATTTGATTCGAGAAACGTACCAGGCGCGGGAGAAGGCAAGTGATAAGGACAGAGACGCTCTTACCGCATTCCTTTCAGACCTCTCTGCATTTTTGCCTATCCTCCATGAGCGCTCAGCGCCACTGAAACTGATTGTGGAGCATCTACTACTCACCATGCCAAGGTCTTTGGGCTAGAAGGCTCTAAAAGATTTGTTAGCAAGGCGCGAATGAGGAGCGAGTGAGCCGTACAAACTCGTACGGTGAACGAGTACCGGAGTGAGCAACGCGGCAAGCGAAGCTTTTAGAGCTTTCTATTATTTCTGGTAGACTACTAAGTATCTATGGCATACGACTTTTCTAAACTAGACGCAGCAATCAAAGAAACTGATGAGTGGCTCGCACGCGAATACACTGGTGTGCGCACCGGTCGCGCAACACCCTCAATTCTCGACGTCATAAAGCCTGAGGCATACGGCACCCGCAGCCCCGTTTCGCAGCTTGCAAACATAAGTGTCGAGGACGCACGTTCACTTCGTGTTATCCCGTGGGACAAGACGCTCACCAAAGCAATTGAAAAGGCCATCACCGATGCTGATCTTGGTGTTGGGGTATCAACTGACGAGATAGGACTACGCGTCACATTCCCGGAACTAACCGGAGAACGCCGCGTGATGCTCACCAAGCTCTCCCGCGAGAAGCTAGAGACTGCCAAAGTGACGCTTCGTGGACACCGCACTGACGCACTCAAGGATTTGGATGCTGCTGAGAAAGAGGGCGGTATGGGTGCAGACGAGCTAAAGCGCTTGAAGGAAGAAGTACAGAAGAAGATTGATAAGGGAGTGGAAGGGCTTGAAGCGCAAGCGAAGCGTAAGGAAGTTGAAATCGCTGCATAATGACACTCATCGTATTCATTCTCGTCTTGGTCGCACTCATCGTCGTGCATGAGTTTGGACACTTCGTGGTGGCCAAGCTCTCTGGTATGCGGGTGGACGAGTTTGGTATTGGGTACCCACCACGCGCGTGGGGATTTAAGAAGGGAGAGACCGAGTACACGCTTAACTGGCTTCCGTTTGGTGGATTCGTAAAAATATTTGGCGAGGACATGGAGGAAAAGCTTCCGGGAGCCGCGCCAACATCGGGAGACCCGCGTTCGTTTTCTAGCCGTCCGCGCATATTGCAGGCGCTCGTACTGGTGGCAGGTATCACCATGAACCTGCTTTTGGCGTATGTGCTCATCACCGCGACGCTCATGATGGGAACGCCACGTGCGCTTGAGGCTGACGAGATTGCGGGAGCTAAGGATGTGTCCGTTGCGGTTGCTGGCGTACTTCCGGGCTCTCCTGCAGCTACTGCAGGCCTTATGGCAGGCGACTATATCAAGAGCGCGCAGGTGGGAGAGTCTACGTGGAGTGGCACGGACACAGAAAGCTTCACCGCACTTGTCGCAGGCGACACAACGGGAGAGCCAATTGCTATTACGGTGGTTCGCGGCGAGGAAGAGAAGGTGCTGACTGCAACCCCGGTGAGCGGGCTCGTGACCGCGGATCCGGAGCGTAAGGCGCTTGGCGTGCAGCTTGGAGTAGTGGGTATCGTTCCTGTGTCGTTTGCTGAAGCACCAGTACAGGGTACGATTTATACGTGGGAGATAACCAGGGCAACAGCGATTGCGCTCGTTGGATTCTTTGCGAGCGTGTTCACACTTTCAGCCGACCTCTCACAAGTTTCGGGACCTATTGGAATTGCAGGTGCTGTGGGGCAAGCGTCATCAAATGGGCTTGCAGCGCTACTTGGTATCACCGCACTCATTTCTATAAACTTGGCACTCATCAATATTCTGCCAATTCCAGCACTCGATGGCGGACGTCTTCTATTTGTAGCAATTGAAGCAGTAACACGAAGGCCGATAAAGCCAGTAGTGGCAAATGCGGTGAATACGGTTGGGTTTGGGTTCCTGATTTTGCTAATGGTGGTGGTTACTGCTAGCGACATCTTCAAACTGTTTTAGGTAACTTCCAGAAATTCTCAACTACGTCGTTGCGGGTCCCATCTCGTCGCTGCGCCGTACTGTCTAGTACGTCTCCGCTCCTCGATTTCCCGCGCCTAGTATTTGAGGAATTTCTGAAAATTACGGGGAATAGGCGGTTTTGCTCTCCTCTTAATACGGACGTATACTGTCCCCATATGCGGCAATCACAGCTCTTCACCAAGACCAGGCGCGAGGCTCCGTCAGACGAAGTCTCAAAGAATGCACAACTCCTTATTCGTGCTGGCTACGTCCACAAGGAGATGGCGGGAGTCTATGACTACCTGCCACTTGGCCACCGAACACTCCAAAAAATAGTGCAGGTTATTCGCGAAGAGATGAATGCACTTGATGCACAGGAGCTCTCGCTTTCAGCGCTCCAAGACCCTGCCGTTTGGAACAAGACAGGTCGCTTTGACGATGATGTTGTCGATGTGTGGTTTAAGACAAAGCTCAAGAACGACACTGAGCTTGGTCTCGCATTTACGCACGAGGAACCACTCACCAACGTGATGCGTGATCACATTTCTTCCTACAAAGATTTGCCAACATCTGCGTATCAGTTTCAGATAAAGTACCGCAACGAAATGCGTGCAAAGTCGGGCATCATGCGTGGACGTGAATTCCTTATGAAGGACATGTACTCGTTCTGTGTAAACAAGGAGCAGCACGACGAATTTTATGACAAGGCAGCTCAGGCGTACAAGAATGTATTTGCTCGTCTTGGTATTGGCGACAAGACCTACTTCACGTATGCCAGCGGTGGCTCGTTCAGCAAGTACTCGCACGAATTTCAGACCGTGTGCGAGGCAGGCGAGGACGTCATCTACCTAGACGCTGCAACTGGTGTGGCGGTGAACGAGGAGGTGTATGGCGACGACGAAGTGTTTGCTACCAGTGGACTCGTAAAGGAGTCGCTCGTTGAGGCGAAGGCCGCTGAGGTGGGTAACATTTTCACCCTTGGTGAGAAATTCTCTGGTGCACTGGGCTTGGTCTACACAGATGCCGACGGTACCCAGAAGAATGTGTTTATGGGTAGTTATGGCATTGGGCCAGGACGCCTCATGGGTACCATCGTAGAGCTTCTCTCCGACGAAAAGGGAATTGTATGGCCAGAGTCAGTCGCGCCGTTTGCATACCATCTCGTATCTCTTGGTGGTAACGACCAGGCGGTGAGCGAGTACGCGGAGGCGCTCTATGCGGACATGACCGCTGCAGGAAAGGAAGTGCTCTTTGACGATCGTGACGTGCGCGCGGGGGAGAAGTTTGCTGATGCGGACCTTATGGGAATGCCTTGGCGCATTGTTGTTGGAAAGGATGCTGTTGCGACCGGCGAGATTGAACTTATGAATCGGAGTACGGGCGAAGTAACCAAAGTATCGCGAGCAGCGCTTGTGGGCTAAATCAGTATGGCTAAAAAGTTTTCAAAGAATTCACTCTTCTCAAGCGACATTGGGATTGATTTGGGCACCGCAAACACTCTTGTCTATGTACGCGGTCGCGGACTCGTAATCAATGAACCATCAGTGGTGACCGTGAATGATAAGACCGGACAGGTGGTTGCAGTTGGAAAGGACGCAAAAGCCATGCTTGGGAAGACGCCGTCACACATTCGTGCAGTGCGCCCACTCTCGCACGGTGTTATTTCTGACTTCGAAGTGACCGAGGAGTTACTTGCGTACCTCATTCACAAGGCGCAGGGTGGACGCTCACGCATGTTAGGACCCCGCGTGGTAATTGGTGTACCAACTGGTGTGACAAACGTGGAGAGTCGAGCGGTGCGTGACGCTGCCATGAATGCAGGCGCGCGCGAAGTCTACATTTTGGAAGAACCTATGGCTGGAGCTATTGGCTGCAAGCTTCCGGTGACGGAGGCAGTGGGCACTATGGTGCTTGATATTGGAGGCGGCACTACTGATATTGCGGTGATTGCGCTTGGCGTGTCAGTTGCAGGAAAGAGCTCACAAGTAGCAGGTGACCGCTTCAACGAGAACATCATTGACTACGTACGCAGTGAGTTTCAGCTTGCTATCGGCGAGAAGACTGCCGAGGACACCAAGGTAGCTATCGGCGCTGTCCTTCCGCTTGATGAGCCGCTCTCGCGCGCGGTGCGTGGTCGTGACTTGGCTACAGGCCTCCCGCGCGAAATCATGCTTACTGATTCGCATGTGCGCGACGCACTCGCCCCGTCTCTGGACGCGCTTATGGAAGCGATGAAGGAGGTGATTGAGGCAACACCGCCGGAGTTGCTTTCTGATGTGCTTGAACGGGGCGTTACGGTGTTTGGTGGTGGGGCACTGCTGCGCGGTCTGCCCGAACTACTTTCAAAAATGCTTGGCGTACCGGTGCATGTGGCAAGCGACCCGCTTACCGCTGTGGTGCGCGGCACCGGCATCGTGACCGAGGATCCGCGTCCGTGGGTAGATACATTCATGCATGAAGAGGTCATCATTCCTAAGGGCTAGAGGCTTTGGTCGTGGAGTTAGGCTCCTTAACCCTGCAAGTGTGCGGGGCGGAGCCATTGTGCTTTTCATCATCGTCGTACTTGTCGTTGTGCGTGTTGCATTTCCGAATGTGTTCGTCGCGCTGTTCGCTCCACTGTGGAAGACAGGGGACGTTGCAGCTGCGAGCGTCGGAGGTGTGGGCACATTCTTTAGTGACAAGCACAAACTGGTGCATGAACGAGATACTCTCCAAAGGGAACAGGCTGCGCTCGTAGCAGAGAACGATGCGCTGCAGGCAAGAATTGCTGATCTGACCGCACTGCTTGGAACACGCACCGAAAGTGATGGCGGGGTACTTGCAGGTGTGCTGGCGCGCCCTCCGGTGTCTCCCTACGATGTGCTTGTCGTTGATCGGGGTGAGCTCGATGGTGTGTTACCAGGGTCGCTTGTGTATGGGGCCGGCGGCGTGCCGCTTGGCACCGTTGCAGCGACAACAGCGAGAGCCTCGCGTGTACTGCTCTACTCTTCGCCTGGAAAGGAAACAGCGGCGTGGGTGGGCGACACCAGAATTCCACTCGCTATAGTCGGTGAAGGAAGTGGTGCATTTTACAGTAAGGTTTCTCGGGATGCAGGAGTGCTCGTAGGCATGCCTGTCTATGTTGCGGGACCAGGCGCACTTCCCATAGGAGAGGTGCTCGCCGTTGAAGCAAATCCAGCCGCTACAGAAGTACGTGTGCGCATTCGTCCGGCCACCAATCCATTTAGTATTACGTGGGTCACTATTTCGCAGCACGCCGGGTTATGATGCGCGGCATACTCATAGTACTTGCCTGTATCTCGTTTGTTTCTTTGCCGTGGCAATGGACGGTAGGATTCATGATTGTAGTAAGCACGAGCGTTCCCTTGGCGGGCATTGTATTTGGTGTGTTGCTTGATTTGGTGTACGCACCCGTGGGAGTGGGAAGTGTCCCGCTTGGCGTGTTATTTGGCTTGCTTGCTTCGGGGTTGGGCTACGCTATTTCGCGATTCCTTAGAGCGCGTATCATGGACGCATGAGGTGGCTTAGAAAGCGAAGGGGGAGGAAGATCGCGAGGGAGCTTGCCCCTGAGGATATTCTGCTTGATGCAGAGAATCTTCCCGATTTTGACCACGCGCGTTTGGAAGGAAAGCTTGAAAAACCAATTCCACGCAGTACCTACCGAGGGGCGCAGATTATTGTGGTCTGCATGCTACTCATTTTGGTAGGGAAGGCTGCCCATTTGGAGTTGGTAAAGGGAGCTGAGTATGCAGCACAGAGTGAGCGCAATCGTGTACGCCCAGAGGTCATATTTGCGGCCCGCGGAGCCATTGTAGACCGCAACGGGGTTGCGCTCGTTTCAAACACTGAGACTGCCGAGGGGCGAGTACAGCGCACCTATGCGTCTCCTGGATTTGGGCACCTGCTCGGGTACGTCTCGTATCCAAAGAAGGATAAGTCGGGCAATTACTACGACACCGATATCAAAGGCTTAAGTGGTATTGAGGCTGCAATGAATGACGAGCTTGCTGGAACAAACGGCAGGCTACTTATCGAAGAGGACGCGCGCGGAAGTGTGCAGTCGCAAGGAACGGTGCTGCCCCCTGTGCAAGGTACCAACATAACGCTCTCGATTGATTCGCGGGCGCAGCATGCGCTACACACCGCCGTCGCAGGTCTTGCCGAGAAGGTTCCCTATATGGGAGGTGCCGGAGTATTTATGAATGTGGACACGGGTGAAGTGCTCGCACTTGTTTCGTACCCTGAGTTTGACCCGAACGTATTGTCGTCAGGCACGCCGTCGGATGTTATTGCCTCCTACCAGACCGACTCACGCAAAATATTCTTGGATCGAGCGGTAGCGGGGCTCTATACACCAGGGTCAATCGTAAAACCAATGGAAGCAGCAGGTGCGCTAAGCGACGGACTCATCACGCCTGAAACCACCGTGTACTCAAAGGGATATATTAGTATTCCAAACCCTTACAATCCATCGAACCCGTCCATTTTTAAGGATTGGAAGGCGCTAGGGAGTATGGATACCCGTAGCGCAATTGCATGGTCCTCCGACGTGTTCTTCTATTCGGTAGGTGGCGGGTTCGAACACGTAAAGGGGCTTGGTATCGAGCGACTTAAGTATTGGTATGACAGCTTCGGATTCACCTCACCAACAGGCATTGAGTTGCTTGGAGAGAAGACTGGTTTTGTGCCAACACCAGAATGGAAGGAGCGAACGCTCAAAGAGCCGTGGCGTCTTGGAGACACGTACAACACCGCAATCGGACAGTACGCAATGCAGGTGACCCCGCTTGAGGCGGTGCGTGCAGTCGCTGCAGTAGCAAATGGTGGAAAGTTGATACGCCCTACAATTCTTGCGGGACAAGTACCAGAAGGACAGTCCATCGCAATTTCGCAAAACGCACTTAAGGTTGCACGAGAGGGAATGCGCCAAGGTGTGCTTGAAGGAACATCAAAGGGACTCAGTGATTTGTCGTACGTACGCCTTGCGGGCAAGACCGGCACCGCGCAGCTCGGTTATAACAACGAGTGGCACAACTCGTGGGCAGTAGGATTCTTTCCCTATGAGAAACCAAAGTATGCGTATGTGGTGTTGATGGAGCGCGGACCAGCTAGTAATACGCTCGGCGGTGTGTATGTAATGCACCAATTCCTGCAGGAGCTACACAGGACCGCTCCCGAATACTTTCAGGAGTAGGCGTGTAGCACTCCCGGCTGCGTTGTTGCGGAGTCTCTGCGGCTCGCTCACCGTACTATGAGTACGACTCACTCGCCGCTTTCTCCGCGCCTAGTAGACGAGGCACTACAAGCCTCCTTGGGTGGAGAGTGGCTGTACATCATTGACGCCCCCGAGGGGGCACGTACAATACGGGTAATTAGTCCGTTTAGCACAACTTCAGATGACCGAACAGGAAACCATGGTGAGTCAGGAAAAGTTCGACGAGATGATCGCCGAACTTGAAACGTTAAAGACCGTGCGTCGTACGGAGATTGCAAAGAATCTTGAATACGCACGTTCTCTTGGCGACCTTTCGGAGAATGCTGAATATCAGGAAGCACGCGAGCTGCAAGCTGCTACCGAAGAGCGTATTCGTCGTCTAGAGGAGCTCGTGAAGCGCGCGCACATTGTCACGGACGGAAAGAAGAAGGATGTTGTTGGATTTGGTTCCAAAGTTGCAATTAAGCGCGAGGGAAGTCCTGAGGCGCATGAGTACACTATCGTTGGGTCCGAGGAAGCAGACATGCGCGAGCGTAAGCTCTCCCACGTCTCACCACTTGGTGCAGCGCTCATGGGACGCAAGAAGGGTGACGTGTTTACGTTTGAGACTCCTGGTGGAAAACAAACATACACCGTAGAAAAAGTGTCGTAAGAAAGTGGCAGGATAAAAGAAAAGGGCGGGTCCGATGGGACCCGCCCTTTCCGCATTCACCGTTCTCAGGCAGTTGCGGATTGTTGTGCGTGCTCCTGCGCACGCTTCTTACGTCGTGAGATTCCCTTCGGGTTGTTCATGACGTTTAGTTTGCTTCGTGCCTGACGCACCGCCTCGCATACTGCGAGCGCGAATTCGCGTCTTGTGCCTTCGTTCAGGTGATCAGGCTTGATTGGCCAGAGCGCGATGCACACGCGTGCTTTCGGGGCCCAGGTGATGGGCTCCATCTGCAATCGCGCGAACAGCGTGCTGCTTGAGCCGACCATAAGGTACTTGCTCGGGCGGGAAAACTTGCCCAGGTACTCGGGCTTGCGCATCGTCTGTTCTTCGTAGATGAACACCGCGACCGCATTCTCGTCGTAACTCACGTCGCCCGTGAAGTGGGTGACAATGTCGATACGACGATACTTGCCTTCCATACTCCGCAGCGCCGCTCGAACTTCTCCCATGAGCGGCTCGGTGCCGCGCGTGATCACTGTGAGGGCGGGCGCACGTTTACTCTTCTGCACGTTTCTACTCCTTTGTTGTGTGCTGTGTTGTTCGTTTGAACGAATCGGGGCCCCTGCCGTTCCTGGTCAGGAGCCCCGATTCAAACTTCTTTTTCTCTAAGTACTAGGAGGAAGAAATCTCAAGCGGAATCCTGACCGGCTTCAGAAGGCCAGTGAGGAGTAGGACGCGCACGACAATAATTTGCACCGCTTGAGTCATATAGAACAAGAATAGAAGGGAAACGCTTTGGTGTCAATAAACCGAGCAAAATCCTTACTCAATGTGGGGATAACATGCATGAAGTGGGGCAGTGTGGCATATACTACCTAAGTAGTGGGATGAAGTGGGAAACGCGATTTCCACTCTCCGCCTGCGTCCTACCTTCCTTCACACATGTTTATTGGCGAATACCGACACACCTTTGATGCAAAGAACCGCATCTCACTCCCGGCAAAATTCCGGAAGGAGCTTGGTACGTCGGTGGTGGTGACGCGCGGCTTGGATCACTGTCTCTTTATCTATCCAAAGGCTGCCTGGAAGAAACAGGCGGCAATATTTGCGTCTCAGTCAACCGGAAGCGCTGCAGGGCGCGGTCTTGCGCGCCTCATGCTTTCGGGAGCTTCTGAGACCGAGGTGGACGGCAGTGGCCGAATTTTGGTACCCGATTACTTGAAGAGTTTCGCAGGTCTCTCTGATAAGAGTGTCGTCGCAGGAGTTTCTGATCGTGTGGAAGTGTGGGACGAGGCCGTATGGGAGGAGTACACCAAGAGTATCGAACGCGATGCCGAGGCATTTGCAGAGAAGCTGGGCGACCGGGGCGCGCTATAACACCATGACTGCTACCACTGCTCGTCACGACACCGTATTGCTGCAGGAATCTGTCGATGCACTTGCTATTAACCCGACAGACACCGTCGTAGACGCAACGCTTGGTGGTGCAGGGCACTTTGGCTTGCTACTTGAGAAGCTTGGAAAGGGTGGGGTGTTGGTTGGCATTGATGCTGATCACGAAGCAATTATGCGTGCACAGGCAGTTGTTGACGCGATTCCAGAAGCAAACCGTCCCACGGTGCACCTGGTAGAAGACAATTTCGGTAATTTTGCGAGCATCATGGCAAAGACTGGAATCAGTAGTCCTGACAAAGTGCTCTTTGACCTCGGTTGGAGTGGCTTTCAGCTTGTTGCAGGGCGTGGCTTTTCGTTTAAGACGGATGAGCCACTCCTCATGACCTATGGTGATCCAGAGACCGCGGAGACAACTGCTGCTGATTTGGTCAATCATCTTTCAGAAACGTCGCTTGCTGACATGATCTACGCGCTTGGCGAAGAGCGTTTTGCACGCGGTATTGCACGAAGTATTGTCGCACTTCGCGAGGAAGCGCCAATCATGACTACCTTTGCGCTCGTAGAGGCAATTGAGAAGGGAGTTCCTGCGTGGTACCGCCACCGTCGCCTGCACCCAGCTACAAAGACCTTCCAGGCCCTACGCATTGGGGTGAATGATGAGCTCGGTGTGCTTCGTAGCGGACTTTCAGCTGCACTCGCGTCTCTTTCAGTAGGCGGCCGTGTCGCAGTAATTACCTTCCACAGTATCGAAGACAGAATTGTGAAGGGTATGTTCCGTGACGCAGCGTACGCAGGGGCTGGGATGATGGTGTCCAAAAAGCCAATCGTTCCAAGTTCTGCTGAACTTAGCAAGAATCCGCGTGCACGTAGTGCAAAGCTGCGTGTGTTCGAGCGAGGTGTAGCCGCGTCGCCTGCCTTTAGTAACAACACCCTAACATCCGTGTATGCCTGATAAAACTATTTCATTCTTGAGTGCTGTGCTTGGTGGATGTGTAGCGGTGTACATCGCGCTCGTCATTGTCACGGTTACCTTCGCAGCCGTGCAAACTGACCTGGCGCTTTCGGTGCGTGACACGGAGACTGAAATTGGCATGATTGAGACCAGTTACTATGAGCAGGTCGGAGCACTTGCCGCAGTGGACCCGAGCACTATGAACCTGCACAAGCCTGCAGGGGTGACCTACGCGGCGCTTGCGCAGGCACCAAGCCTCTCTCTTCGATAGTCAACATATATGCGCAGGGAGATACGAGGAAAGCTCCGCATCATATCGCTCGGATTGTTTGCTGTAGCTCTTTTGCTCATCACGCGTCTCTATTTTGTACAGGTTGTGAATGGAGCCGAGTACAGCTTGCGCGCTGAGCGCCAATACATCTCTTCCAGTCAACAGCTCTACGATCGCGGCTCCATCTTTTTCACGCGCAAAGACGGCACGCTACTTTCAGCAGCAGGGCTTGGTACTGGGTTCACGGTCGCTATTAACCCAACACTCATAAAGAGCCCCGAAGAAACATACGAGAAGCTCGCGGCATTTATGCCGGTTGAGAAAGAGTCATTTATTGAGCAAGCAAGCAAGGAGGGAGATCCGTACGAAGTGGTGAGTCGGCGCGTAGAAGAACAGGTGGGACGCGCAATCGAAGCTGCGAAGATTGCCGGCGTGCAGGTGGAGCGCGAGCGCTGGCGCATCTACCCAGCGGGCACTGGTGCAGCACAAAGCATTGGCTTTGTAGCGTATGGCTCAGAAGATGATGGGAACATTCGCGGACGTACGGGTCTTGAGCGCTACTACGAGGAAGTACTCAATCGAAAGGCGAACGGTCTCTTCGGTAACTTCTTTGCGGAGTTGTTCGCGAACTTAGACAGTGTCGTGGTGGACGCGTCTGCCGCTCGTGAAGCTGACATTGTGACGTCTATTGACCCGGTTGTGCAGGAGAAGCTCTCGCAGGTACTGCAAGAGGTCAATACGCAGTATGGAAGTATTGAGACTGGGGGCATCATCATGGACCCTGCGACGGGGGAGATTGTCGCGCTTGATACCTATCCGACTTTTGATGCTAACGATTTCAAGAATGGTAATCCAGAATACTTTGGAAATCCGCTCGTCGAGCACCGCTACGAGTTTGGCTCGATTGTGAAAGCACTCACCATGGCCGCAGGTCTCGATTCGGGTGCGGTGACGCCAGAGACTACCTACAACGATACGGGGTGTTTTACCGTAAACACCAAGCCCATCTGTAACTTCGACTTGAAGGCTCGAGGTGTTGTGCCAATGCAGGAGATTCTTTCACAATCGCTCAACGTTGGTGCATCATTCGTTGCGCTACAGGTCGGGCACGAGCGGTTCCGCACCTACTTTAGAGAGCTGGGTATGGGCGAGGAGACTGGTATTGATTTGCCAAGCGAGATTGCTGGAGACATTCGCAATATTGAGACCAGTCCGCGCGATGTTGAGTATGCGACCGCATCCTTTGGTCAGGGTATCGCGCAGACTCCGGTGCAGATGATCAAGGCGCTTGGTGCGCTCGCAAACGAAGGGCAAGTAGTGACTCCACACCTCGTTGTCGCAAAGCGTTTTGACACAGGGGTGCGAAAGGAACTTGCGTGGGGAGATCCGGAGCGCGTATTTAGTAAGGAGGCCACCGAACAGACCACGCGCATGCTTGTGAAGGTAGTGGACCAAAAACTTGCAAACGGGACACTCAAAATCCCCGAAATGAGTGTGGCAGCAAAGACGGGCACGGCCCAAATTGCCGCGGCAGGAGGTAAGTACTCAAAAAGTCTGTATTTCCACTCATTCTTTGGGTACTTCCCAGCATACGAACCGAGGTATATCATTCTCCTCTACACCAGGCAGCCGCAGGGGGTCCAGTATGCCTCAGAAACTCTGACGCATCCGTTCATGGATCTCACGCACTTTCTGATTAACTACTACGCCATACCGCCCGACCGAGTACCCGCCACATAATCCCTCCGAGCGTATGAAAAAATTCCTCAAGCTTCTCGTCGCTTCCTTCCTCGCAGTCCTTGCGCGCGTCATTGTCGCCAAGTACAAGCCGATTATTGTGATGATTACGGGGAGTGTGGGAAAGACTTCTACCAAGGACGCAGTTGCTGCGGCGCTGGCAAATCGTTATTTCCTTCGAGCGAGTGAGAAAAGCTACAACAGTGAATTCGGCGTTCCGCTCACCATTATTGGTGCAAAGAACCCGTGGGAGAATCCAAGCGCCTGGCTTCGGGTGATTCAAGAAGCGCTCGCGCTTATTCTGCTCCCTAATCACTATCCGCAACTTTTGGTGCTTGAGGTGGGGGCCGACAGTCCGGGTGATTTGGCACGCATTCTTGCTATTTGCTCACCAGACGCGGTTGTCGTGACTATGCTGCCCGAAATTCCGGTGCATGTAGAAGCCTATGCCAGTCCGCAAGCCGTTCGTGATGAAGAGTTCCAGCCAGCGTACGCTTTGTCTGCTGGCTGTCCGCTTATCATTTCAGCAGACGATGTGCATGCGCGTAAGATGGCTGCGCGCCTTTCGGCAAATGTAGTGACCGTAGGCTATGCGGCAGATGCCAACGTACTGATTAGTGACCCTGTGTTCACTAAGAAGGGAATGGCGGCGTCGGTACATACTTGTGGAAGGACGTATCACGTAGTGGCCCAAAGCGCACTTGGTCGCACTCAGCTCTACGCACCTGCCATGGGGCTTGCGCTTGCAAACATGCTCCACATGACGGTTGACGAGGCCCTTACCGGACTCGAGTCGTATTTGCCACCACCAGGACGTGCACGTGTGCTTTCAGGCTTGCGCGGTTCAACGTTGATCGATGATTCGTATAATGCGTCTCCTGCTGCGGTTGAAGAAGCGCTTGCGGGACTATCGCTTGTGCCTGGTTCTCGTCGAATTGTTGCCATCGGCGATATGCTGGAGCTTGGTCGCTATTCTATGGCTGAGCATGAACGCATTGGTCGTATTGTGGCAGGGCATGCTGACATGGTAGTGACGGTGGGAGAGCGCTCAAGTGCGCTTCGTAGTGCAGCAATCAAAGCAGGAATTTCAGAGGAGTGCGCGCTTGGATTCGCAAACAGCAGGGAGGCAGCGACGGCACTTAAGGAGCTGGTGCGCGAAGGAGATGTGGTTCTCGTGAAAGGTTCGCAGAGTATGCGTATGGAACGCGTGGTTGAGGCACTGCTTGAGGACCCATCAGATGCTCGACTTTTGGTACGACAGGATAAGGAGTGGAAGAGGAGGTAAGTCTAATAACACAAAACCCCAGACCAAACGGTCTGGGGGGGCGAAGGTCGGCTCGGACTACTCTGACTTCGGGGCGTCAACCCGAAGCGGCAGTCGGAACAGTAGCTCGAGGATACAGAGCAACATCCAGACCTTCCAGAATGCTGCCTGGTGCTCTGGGACCAGCATGTTCCAGAAGAACATGATGATGACCGCAGGCAGCAGGGCGACGATCAGGACGGTGAGCGTTCGAAGAACGGTTGCTTCCAGACTCTGGAGCAGGTTGCTCCAGAACAAGCGAAGGAACTTCATGGCAATCTCCTTAATTGCGTGTGCGCATTTTATAGTACTTATACGTAACCTTGTCAAATACCTACAAACGGCAACAACCCGGAAGCTTGTGCTTCCGGGTTGTCCGATTTCAATACAAGTTCAGACTCACGGGGAACCGGCGATTACGCCTTTCGGTCCTTACAGGACCTGTACACCTTGCGGATGATTTGTCATTAATTCCAAATCATGCTCGCAAGGTCTTCGATTCACCGACGGGGAAGTTCCGCTTCGCTTCACGCATCGGTCACAGATAATGCCTCGTCGTCACTCGGCATTTCCGCGACCCCGGTTCACCACCCATTCTGCTGAATGGGTCCCGGTTCCGCCTTTCGATTCCCGTGAGGACCACAAACGGCAAC
>CAZUBJ010000004.1:0-41080 GCA_964618705.1 uncultured Candidatus Saccharibacteria bacterium | reverse complement strand
GCTTCTCTGGCAGGTTCAAAGTCCTCGTCTGCCTGCTCCGTACGGTCGGGTACCTCAGATGGCTCTTCTATAGCAGCAGTTTCCTCCGTCAGGGCCTGGGTTCCCTGCTGAGTGAACCACTCTTGCCACGCAGCCTGCATTTCAGAAACCACCTTTCTTGATGCAACAACCTCTGGCTCCTGCTGCTTTGAAGGGAGTGAGGGAATCTGCACAGGTGTTTCGGCTATATACGTAGGATTACTCCAAGAATATGGCTTATCTGCAGCCTCTGGAGCCTTACTACCCTCCCCTGGGTCGTTCTTGACTTCAGGAGCACCGAAGCGATGCTCGTTAATCGACGACTCCAGCACATACCAATTTCTGCCCACTAATCGCGCTTGCACTCGCCCTTCTCTACAAAGCTGACCAACGTAATCCTTTGCATAACCAGTAATCTTGGCCGCGCGCTTTGACGAGATGTATACCTTGTCTCCAATAGTTAGCTCATCCATGCTTATAGTATAAGGGTATCTCGCCTCGTATCAAATAGGTAGATATGGTCTAAAAGTTAGGCACTGCCACATAACAAAACACCCGAGGCTATTTCCCTTCGGGTGCTTTTGCGTCCTTCTGGTTTACCTACTTGCCTAGCTCCTCGGTAAGTAGGCTCTTCAGGGTTCCGGGATTGCCCGCCCCCTTGGTTGCCTTCATAGATTGACCCACCAAGAACTGCAGTGCTGACTCCTTCCCTGAGCGGTACTCATCCACCGCACTCGGGTTAGCGTTGAGCACCTCTAGAACTACCCCCCTCAGAGACTCAGGGTCAGAGTCTTGTATGAGTCCGCGCGCAAGTGCGATCGCTTCTGGAGCACGACTGTCTCCTTCTAGCATGACCAAGAGCACATCCTTTGCGCCGCGCGAGGAAAGCTTTCCTTGCTGTATCGCAGAAGCAAGCTCACTGACTTGGATGGCCGTAAGTCCGTCATACTCCTCGCGATCGCTCTTTGAATACCAACCAGCAATATCGGAGACAATGTAATTCGCTGCAAGCGTGATGCTTTCAGTGTCTCCATCAAGCGCATGCAGTACCTCGTCAAAGAACGTACCCCGTACCTGACTGCTTGCGAGCGATTGTGCGGCGGCCGGCGTGAGGCCGAGTCCGATGTACCGTTCGCGTCGAGCGGACGGTAGCTCGGGTAATCCCGCCTGTAGCTGTGCGAGCGAGAATGCAGGAATATCTGAGAGCATAAGCTTAGGGATATCGGGCTCTGGGAAGTAGCGGTAGTCAGCACTACCCTCCTTGAGGCGCTGTGAGAATGTCTTCTGCCCTCCTTCGTCCCATCCGCGAGTTTCTTGCACTACCACCCCTCCCTCATCAATGAGTTTTGATTGTCGCTCAATCTCAAACGCGATCGCCCGTTCCACCGAACGAAACGAATTCAAGTTCTTCACCTCCACCTTTGTGCCAAAGGTATCACTCTTAGAAACAGAAATATTTGCCTCTATACGCATTTCGCCCTTTTCAAGATTTGCACGTGAGGCTCCAAGCGTACGTAGCAGTAGCTGCAACTCTTTAGCGAACATTCCCGCGGTTTCTGCATCGTGTATTACGGGCTCAGTGACGAGCTCCATGAGCGGAACTCCGGCACGATTGAAATCAACGAGACTCGCACCATCGTTCGTGTCGTGTGACGAACGAGCAGTGTCCTCTTCCAGATGCACTCGGGTAATAGCAACGCCAGCCAGATTGCCGCCTGTTACAAATGGATGCTCGTACTGACTAATCTGGTACCCCTTCGGGATGTCTGGGTAAAAGTAGCTCTTGCGATCGAACTCACTAAACTCGGCAAGCGTTCCGCCGAGCGCAGCTCCAACACGCAGCACTTGCCGCACTGCCTCCTCGTTGGGTACTGGAAGCGTGCCTGGGTATGCCATACAGACCGGGCACACATGCGTGTTCGGTGATGCCTCGTGCGGGGCATTCTTACATCCACAGAACATCTTGGTGCTGGTTGCCAGTTCGGCATGGACTTCAAGTCCTATGGTCGGTCGATATGAACTCATATCCGAATGCTAGCACTGCTTCTGCTATGGAGCCAGTACTAGGCTTCAACCCGAGTTGCCTGCGAAAGCTTGAGGGAAAGCGTATCTGCAAACTGTTTCAGTAGCTCGTCATCGATGATCGACAGCGGCACTACCTGAACTCCCAGCTCGTCTGTCAGGCGCTGCACCATGTGCGCGACTTCAGCTTCAGGAAGGGTGTCCACCTTCGAGAGCACCACGAGCTCTGACTTTTCTGGCAACCCCCGCCCAAACGCCTCGAGCTCTCCGCGTATAGCCCTATAGGCTGCAATTGGGTCTTCTTGTTCAGCCGAGACAAGATGCACAAGCAATCCTGTTCTTTCAATGTGCTTGAGGAAACGAGAACCAAGACCACGCCCAGACGAGGCTCCCTCGATAAGACCTGGGATATCAGCGAGCACGTAGCCGTAGAACTCTCCGAGGTGAGGATCCAGCGTAGTAAATGGGTAGGCACCAACCTTTGAGCGAGCACGGGTGAGCGAGTTCAATAGGGACGACTTCCCCGCATTAGGGAACCCGATAAAGCCAGCATCAGCAATGAGTTTGAGGCTTATACGGATGTCGCCCGCTTCTCCAGGCTTGCCCGGGGTAGCTTGCATTGGGTTTCGGTTCTCGGCGCCTCGAAAATGGGCATTGCCGTATCCCCCTACCCCTCCACGCATAACCGTTATCTGTTGTCCGTGCTCAAGTAGCTCAAATACCTCGCCCGTGGTGGTAATGGTGGCTACGGAACCAACAGGCACCTTAAGCACCACCGGCTCACCGTCTTTGCCGTGACAATTCTTGTTTCCGCCAGATTCGCCATTCTCAGCCCTAAACTTCTTTGCATATCTGTAATGAGCAAGCGCGGCGAGGTCTCGAACTCCTTCAAGAATGATGTCGCCACCCCTTCCCCCATCTCCCCCTGCAGGACCAGCACGTTCAAGACCCTTCAAATGGAGCCAGCGAACAACGCCAGCACCTCCGTGCCCTGCTGTCGCGTGTATATGTAGCTCGTCCACAAATGCCATAGTTCCTTCAACCTACCACATATGCTGGAAATGTATACGAACGCGCCGCGCCAAAGGCGCGGCGCGTTCGTATTGCGGCGCATTACTTGGAAACGATTTCCCAACCCTGTATCAGAAGCGGTTCTGCCTTCTTGTACTTGAGCGTCATGGTCTCGTCACCCTTCCTGATGGTAATCTCATCATTGCGTCCAAACGTCTGTTCGTGTACGACCGTTGCTGGAACGGCCTCACTTCCAGCAGTGCTGTTTGCAAGAATAATTCGGCGAGCCTTTTCTTCTTCTGCCCGAATGCGCGCCTCATCAGTCATGCGCACATGAGGCAGCGCATCAATAATCTGTGCATTGACGGCTCGCTCTAGCGCGTTGAATAGCCCGAGGCCTTCTCGTCGATACTCAATAAGAGGGTCTCGCTGGCCATAGGCTCGAAGCGACACCGTCCTGCGCAGGTGCTCCATAGTATCAAGGTGTTCCAACCAGAGTGCATCCGTTACTTGCAGCACAAGGCGGCGCATAAGCGGAACAAAAGCATCCTGAAGCTCATTCTCACGTAACTCAAGAACAGCCTGTGTCTCTGCGTCCATCGCAACGAGTTCGCGAAGACGAGCTCTCACATCCTCGTCAGTGCCAGTGAGCGCAACTCGTCGCTCAGCATAAATAGCAAGACGCTGCGAATTCAGCACATCGTCGTACGCAAGCACCTGCTTACGAGCATCAAAGTTGAAGCCTTCTATGCGCTTCTGAGCAGTCTCGAGTGACTTTGTTATCATGCCACTTTCAATAGGTTCATCCTCGGGGATCTTGAATGATCCCATGACCTTTCGAATCATCTCGGACGCAAAGATGCGCATAAGTTTATCTTCGAGCGAGACGTAGAATCGCGTTTCGCCCGGATCTCCTTGGCGACCAGAGCGTCCTCGCAACTGATTATCAATACGTCGTGCCTCGTGACGTTCCGTACCGATAACTGCGAGTCCTCCGAGGGTTCGAATCTCCTCCCGCTCTTCAGGTGTTGCCTGCGGTCCACCAAGCTTGATGTCGACTCCACGACCAGCAAGGTTTGTAGCCACCGTTACTCTTCCGCGCTTTCCTGCCTCCGCAATTATTTCTCCTTCACGCTCGTGATTCTTTGCGTTTAATACTTCGTGGGGAATGCCTTCCTTTGTAAGGAATTCGCTGACCAACTCGTTGTCTTCAATGGAAACGGTTCCGATGAGTATTGGCTGACCCTTCTCGTGGATTGTGCGTACATTTCGAGCAAGCGCAGTTAGTTTTCCAGTAACGCTCTGGAAGATGAGGTCGTCGTAATCAATACGAGCAATAGTGCGATGTGTTGGCACCACTACCACATCGAGTCCATAGACGGTGTAAAACTCCTCTTCGGAAGAGAGCCCCGTTCCAGTCATTCCCGCGAGCGCTTCATACATTCTGAAGAAATTCTGGAAGGTAACGCTAGCATAGGTACGTGTCTCCTTCTGGACAGGCATGCCCTCCTTCGCCTCGATGGCCTGATGGAGACCTTCTGACCAACGACGTCCTGGCTGCAATCTTCCAGTAAACTCATCCACGATGACAATTTCTCCATCCTTCACTACGTATTCCTTATCCTTATGAAAGAGTGCCTTTGCACGAATTGCAGTATCAAGGAAGTGCACGTACCGCATACCCCCTTCTGTATAGAGGTTATCAATTCCGAGCGCTTGCTCGGCTTTCTGCATACCAGCTTCGGTTACTTGCACTGCCTTCTGCTTTTCATCAACCGTGTAGTCAACGTCTGTAGCAAAGGAGGACACTATGCCCGCGAATCGCTCATAGAGACTTTCTGATTCTGCGGCCGGACCAGAAATGATAAGCGGCGTACGTGCTTCATCAATGAGAATTGAGTCAATCTCGTCAACAATGGCAAAGTGATGCCCTCGCTGCACAATCTGCGCCGCGTCGTATGCGGTGTTGTCTCGGAGATAATCGAACCCGAGCTCGTTGTTAGTTGCGTACGTGATATCGGCCGCGTAGGCCTCCTTCTTTGTCGCAGGCCGGAGGAAGTCGTAGAAAACCTTGTAGGAGCCCTGTGCGTCGCGCTCGCCATCTTCCTCTTGCGTCACGTGCGACGCGTCATATATATAGGAACCTCCAGAAATAACTACACCCACAGAAAGACCCAAGTAATCGTAGATCTGCCCCATCCACGCTGCATCTCGTCTTGCCAGGTAGTCATTAACCGTAACGACGTGCACCCCCTTGCCTGACAGGGCGTGCAACGTTACTGGCAGAGTTGCCACAAGCGTCTTTCCTTCTCCCGTTCGCATCTCCGCGATACGCTTTCTCGCCAGAACAAGACCACCAAGAAGCTGAACATCGTAGTGACGCTCCTTAAGCGTGCGACGAGACGCCTCTCGCACAAGCGCAAAGACCAGTGCAACGTCATTGTCCTTAGTTGGCGTACCACCTGTCTGTTCGCGCACCTGCGCAAGCCGAGCCTTGAGCTCCTCCTGGGAAAGACCTTCCAGCTCACCCGCGAGCTGATTTGCCATATCGACCACGGGCTGGGCAGTCTTCAGAAACCCAGCCGATTGATTCTTGGTGAAAATAGTACTTAAAAATGGTGCCATATATATGTGTGTACCCCACTATACCGCGAGGCGCGAAGGAGCGGTAGACACCCACTATTACATCAAAACAACCTCCGTGTGGAGGTTGTTTTGATTAAGAAATCCGGAGAGGACTACTTGCGCTTCGTTGCCTTGCGCTTGGTGGTCTTCTTTGCGGCCTTCTTTACAGTTTTCTTGGCTGCCTTCTTAACTGTCTTCTTTGCTGCCTTCTTCACAGCCTTCTTAGGTGCTGCCTTCTTTGCAACTTTCTTTACAGTCTTCTTTGCGGCCTTCTTTTTTGCTGCCATAGGTATCGCGATGACTATGACTAATAGTGTCGACCCATCAGCAAGAATATTTTGTAAAAAACTTTCTCGTTGATGTGCTATTGATTATTATTGCGTGCATTCGCAATTTTTTTTGCTACTAAAATTTTTTTTGTGGATAACTTTTAGAAAAATATTTTTATATTTTTTGTACCTCTCTCTCAATTACAATTCCTGTTGCATCAAAAACTTTCTTTTCTATCTCGTTTGCAAACATATCTATTGTGTTTGCTGTTGCTCCGGTGCTTGCAACAACAACAAGCGGTTGATTTCCGAACAAGGAAACGGTTCCACTCGTGTTCTTGTATCCTTTTAAATTCAACACTCGATCAAGAATAAACGCGAGTGGGATCTTGATTCCATGCGTTGCAGGAAAACTTGGAATTGCTCCGTATTTTTCTGCGAGCTGCGCAAACTGCTTTTCCGTCACAATCGGATTCTTGAAAAATGATCCCGCGGTACCCTCTAGAGAAAGGTCTGGAAACTTCTTTGCGCGCACGCGGCGCACTTCCTCTCCTATACGTAGGGGCGTTGTCATATCGACACCATCGCGCACAAGCTGAGCAACATCGCTGTATCCCAATTGCGGATGCGGTTCCTTAGACAACAGGAAGGTGACCTCACACAGTATAAGATTTCGATTGTGCTTGAATATGCTATCTCGATAACCAAACTCACAATCTTCCTTTGTGTACGTTTGTACCTCTCCACGCTCGGTATCGACCACCGTTGCTGAAACGAAGGTAGTGCTGATTTCGGCTCCGTACGCACCAATATTCTGCACCGGTGCAGCGCCAACCGTTCCTGGAATCCCTGCCAGGTTTTCAAGCCCCCACAACGATTGATTAGCAACGTCAGCCACAAGAGCGTCCCATGCCACCCCAGCACCAGCCGTAACTGCAATCCCAGCAGCGTACGGTTCGTACGAAATGTGTTCTATATTCATTCGAATAAGAACACCCTCGTATCCTTCGTCGTTAGCAAGCACATTACTGCCGCCCCCAATCACTCTAAACGGCAGTCGAAGCTCTGAAGCGAACGCTACTGCCTCCAGTACGTCAGCAAGTGTGGTAACCGTGCACACATACCGTGCTATTCCACCGACCTTAAGCGTAGTAAGTGTCGATAGGGATACGCTTTCTTCTACGATCATTCGCTATGGGAGTCTCCCAATAAAGGCGTTAATCTCCTTTGCTGACTCTGGGTATTTCTGTAGTGCCTCCTGTGCAGTAGCACGTGCCTCAGCAAATCGACTAGCGACCGCGTAGCCAGACGCAAGGCGCAAGTACGACTCAGTTCCAGGACGATTTAGGAGTCGGAGCTTGAGCACAGCTATAAGGTCGTCATATAGTCCTGCCTCGTAGTAGGCAACCACAAGAACCTCGCTATCAATATGCGGCGAGTTAAAGGCTTCCGTCAGTATCTTCTTCCCTTCCGCAACATTTCCAACTGCGATCTCTCCTGCAGCAGCATATGCAGCAAGGTCCTTAAACGAAGGATCGAGCTCGTACATTGCGCGGAACATGTCTCGCGCCTCTGCTTTCTTATCTGCTTCCCATAATTCAAAGCCACGCTCCATCATAATAGTCTGCTTCTTTGGAGAAATGACCAGTGCACTACCACTCTCTTCAAGTGACTTCTGCTGCTGTCCGAGGGCTCGAAGCCCGGTTGCGTACTGCACGCGAAGGCGCGCATCGGTTGGAGTCTTCACTACCTGCTCCTGCATACGCGTGAGCGCAGCTACGACGATGTCTGAACGAACTTGCTCGGTCACGTCAGTTCGAGAGCGCATGCTCGAGGCAAACGTGAGGAACTGTTCACTCACCTCTTGGTCGCCGAGCCCTCGTTCGCTCGCAGCTTCCTTAAACAGCACCAGAGATTCTGCCGGCTTCTGTTGTGAATACCCGAGGGCAGTTACCAGTCGTGAAGCCTGAGCAATACTCGGAATATTTACCATCCACACAATCGCAACAGCAAGCGTCAGTACTATTGGGACGAGCGTTGTTACCGCTGATTGAGATGTAACCTCTGGCAACTCTGTGAGTTTCTTACTTGCACTGCCGCCTGCAGCATGCGCTGCAGCTAGAAGCGCCGCGAGCCCAATGTAGCTCATGAGGTTATCGAATACGAAGAGCGCTTGAAACGAATACGCTGCAAGCGCACAGACGAGCAGAATGCGCTCTGGTCGTGAGACCGTCTTGCGATAGAGCGTAATGACTGCGCTTACCAACAGCGAAACAAACAGAAGTAGCGCAGGTACGCCACCTGCAATCAACCAGTCAATGTAGGTATTGTGTGCACGATCAAACCAAGGTTCCTGTTCGAACAAGCTTGGTCGATAGTACTTCTGGAATACATAGTTGAATCCCTCCTGACCCCATCCAAATACTGGACGCTCTGCCACACCCTCTGCTGCCATGCTCCACAAGGTGAAGCGCGTAGAGCCGTCCGCCGGACTTATCGAAGCGATACGCGAAAGTGTTGGGTCGTTCTGAATAAAAGATGTTTCCTTTAGCGAAAAGAACGCGCCCGCCAAAACAAGTAGACCGAGCAGCACTCCTCCTGCTGCAAGTCGCGCCTTCTTCTTCCCTGCCTCAAGCATCCACAATATGGCGCCAAGCGCGATAGCTCCTACCAATCCCAAGATTGCACCACGTGTCGCTGTGGCGAAAATAATAACTGCACACAATCCAGAAATTCCGAACAGGGTGTACCGCACCCAACCCTTGGACTCCAGCCCCTGCCACAAAGAAACTGCCGCAGCAAAGAGAAGATATACGGCAAGGTACGCTGCATTACCAATACTTGCATCAACGCGCGAGCTGCCCTGGTGAATCTCAGCTAAGCCAGCAAGCTGCAGCAGTCCATAGCCACAAAGGAGTGTTGCGCCCGAGATGAAAAAGAGCCACCACTTTCGCCACAACTTATCAGTAGTGAGCATGGTGCTAAGCACGATAAAGAATAGAAAGACGTGAACAAGCGTCACGAATCCATCCATGCGCTCAAAGTTGCTCCAGAAAGCCTTGTGCGGATTGACTGCAAGTGCGTTTGCAATAACCATCCAGCCGACAAGAGCTGCATAAAGCCAAAGTATCCAGGAAAATTTTGGGCGGTACTTCTTATCGAGAAACGCCAATAGCACATATCCCGCAAGTGCAATCTCTACAAGAATTCTGAATGCAAAGCCCTTACCGGTAATAAATGGGAAGAACAGCTCGTTGGCCACATAGAGTGGAACGAACGGAATAACGAACAACGGAATAAGGGCCGTGTAGCGTGCTATGGTTTTGCTGGTCATGATTCTGGTAGTATATACCACAAGACAACTGCTTCCATACCCTTCGCACATGTATCAAAATACCCTGTTATTGCTTCGTTCCAAGCGGCTACGGCGCCTTTTTAGATACCTGTGCTCAGGCGTTACTGCTGCCCTACTTAATATAGGTATACTCTTCGTTCTTGTTGAGTTCGGACAGGTCCACTACTTGCCCGCATCTATTTGTGCTGTACTCGGCTCGATGGTCGCTGGATTTACCCTTCAGAAGTTTTGGACGTTTAAAGATCTAGGGCTTGCACGTACGCATGTGCAATTTACCGGTTACGCCGTGGTTAGCGCTCTGAATCTGGTAGTGAATACCTCTGTCATGTATATATTCGTTTCCCTTTTGGGAGTTTGGTATATCGCAGCTCAAATTATTGCAGGGGGCTGCATTGCAGTAACCGGCTATATCGGGTATCGAAACTTTGTTTTTAAAGCGGCTTGCGACCCACAATAAGCAAATTTTTTCCGATGGGAGGAGTTATGATCGACTCAAGCATCCGTGCAACTGGGACAACTACACGATCGTAAAGTCCAACACTTCCTGCTGCTGGGCTCGTGCGCATAAGTTTCATTACAATGAACCAAGGAAGGATGCCGATTATGTCAAAGAATCTAACGGTCCGCACTTCAAAGCCCGCTCCCTGGAGAAGCGCTATGAGCGGTTGCTTATGGTACCTACGATAGTGCCCGATTGTTTTATCATGTTCGCTAAACAGCCACATGAGCGCAGGAACAAAAATACAAACGTGTCCACCTGGTTGCAGCGCTTTGTACACGTGTGCCAACTCTGAAACATCATCTGGCACATGCTCTAGCACATTCACATATACAACCGTGTCAAAGTGGTTTTGGTAGTCGTTTGAAACCACACTAAAGAAGTCATTCTTTGTTGTCACGCGCGCATCGTGCGACGTGGTAGCGACCAGTCGGTCGTACATTTCAGACGATGGCTCTACAGCCAGGAGCTCCGTAACCCCCTGCTCTTTCAAGAGGAGTTCGGTAAAGCTTCCAGAGCCTGCACCAACTTCAGCTACGGCCGTACCTATATATGGTCGCAGCAGACTTACAATCCAAGCGTGGTATCGCTCAGCAAACGACATTGCTTCCAGGTCACGACCATCGTACTCAAGCTTTGCCATATCTATTTCTTGTAAAAAATAACGGTGCACAGGTAGTGAAAGAATTTTGTTATCCACGCATCCTTAAAAACCGGCCCGTCGTGAATAAGAATACTACGCCTAGTGCCTGCATGAATTGGAAGGTTCCCGTGGTATATAACCGCACCATCGAAAATCATTACGTCTCCCGCAACCAAGGGCACACGGGTAAAGAATGAGTCCCGGATGGCAGGAATCCGCAACACAAACCACGTGACCGGATTCGTCCAGAAAACCTTGGTGAGCATGGTACTCCAAATATTCGTTGGAGCCTTTCGCAAATTCTTCCGTATCAAAATGTCACCATTCTTTTCTCCCTCGTTCGATTTGAGCACGATAAGCGTTGTCTTTCTAAAGTTATCAAAATGCCAGCACTGGGCTGCTCGGTTGCCACGTTCTGTTGCGGTGCGTGTTACCACGAAAGAGTCAGCGTTCCATACGATCTTAGGACACTGCTGCTTAAGTGTGTCCTTGTACACTTCCAGAATGTTTGTAGTCTTTGGTGGAATGAGCATCTCAAAAGAGTCGCCATCACTTACCGAATCGATAGCATCGTTGAGTGCGCGCACAGTCTCTGAGTCGATCGCCTGCTTAAAAATTTCAGCCATTGGGAAGAGTATAACGGACCAAATAACAAATAAGAAGGACCTGGTAACGCGTGTTGCGCCACCAGGCCTCAGGCTTCTACAGATACTCCCCGCGTATCCGTTTACTTTCCGTGTATGACAGAAACCGTGCACGACCACCGGGGAACAAGTCAATGAGCGGGAACGCGATGTTGAGGACGATGTCCATGCATGCGTAGCGCCAGTGCGGAATGCCGAATGCACCGACGTGTCGTGCGCCTGAACCACGCAAAAGCCAAGCTACGCGCGGATAGTGCAACCAGGTGGACACCACGACCAGATACTTGTCCTCCGCACGCGCAAGCGCGCGTGCAATGTCAACCTGCCTAACAGTTTCGCGCCCCTCAATGATTGTTCTGATGTTCTGTGCACCAGCTTGTGTCAGGGCCTCTTGGTAGTATTCGGCTTCAGGTCGACCACCCTTATACTGCGCATCGCACAGTATAAGTACTTCTGCTCGTTCTCCACGAGCAAGATACTCTCTCTGGAGAGAAACCGCCTTCAGGCAGCCCCTTCTCCAGTCTGCCCACCAGCCAGGCCCAATCCTTGGTGGATATGGTCCTTTGGCGATGGGCACGATAATGCTACCCTTCAAGGAACGCCTCCTGTTGCTACAATTGGTAACGATACATGATACCACACAATATAATAACGGTCAATTATTATGACTAGGGTTTCTGTCATTATTCCTGCCTATAACGAAGCAGGAACCCTCCGGGAAATCGTGGCCAAGGTCATGGCGGTTTCCCTGTCGCCCCATGAAATGGAGGTGATTGTGGTAGACAACAACTCAACTGATGACACCTTTGCGATAGCTTCAAGCTTGCCAAACGTTCGGGTGCTACAGGAAAAGCAGCCAGGTAAGGGTGCCGCAGTCCGTGCCGGCTTTGCTGCTGCAACTGGAGACATCCTCCTCATTCAGGATGCGGACCTGGAATACGATCCATTAGACTTTCCAGAGCTAATTGCGCCACTTCTTGCTGGAGAGGCTGATGCACTTGTTGGTATCCGCACACCAACTGAGACGACAAAGCATGTGTGGAGTTTTTTGTACTTTCTTGGGAACTTTGCCATCACGTTCACTTCAAACATACTGTACGGCGCGAAGATTCCTGAGTACACGGGCGGATACAAAGTGTTTACAAAACAAGCCGTCGAATTGGTTACGGTTCGCTCCCACGATTTTGCATACGAACACGAGTTGGTATGCAAAATATTGAAGCGAGGCATGCATGTTGCTCATCTGCCGATTCGCTACTACCCACGCGACTACACGGAAGGTAAAAAGATTAACTGGCGCGATGGATTTAAGATATTATGGGCAGTACTTAAGCACCGTTTTGTAGATTAACTAGATCATTATGAGAAATCTCCTCCCTGCTCGTTCCGAACGCAAACTCTATCTCCTTCTCTTTGTGGTATCGCTCATTGCCTGCGGAGCAAGTATTGGCTATGTACACTCCGTTGCCAAAACATCAGGCACGGTAATGGGTAACGGATACCCCACACCCGACGCAACGATGCCAGGAGAATTTGCAACGCTTACCATTAACATGGTTGAACGAGGAGTGTTCTCCATGGCCACGACAAGTCCGTACACGCCAAACATGTGGCGAACTCCTGGCTACTCAGCGTTCATGGCTCCCTTCTATGCTGTCTTTGAAAGTTTTTATCCGGTTCTCTTTGCGCAAATATTGCTCGTCTTCCTGACGACTATCATTGTATTTAAAATGGCTCGTCGCGTACTAAGCGAACGAGCTGCCTTGTGGGTATCACTCGCCTACATCGTTTTGCCAACAACCCTCTTGTCGGCGGCAACCATCATGAACGAGACGTTGTTTACGCTCGTTTTTCTCTTGGCACTATACGTCCTTCTCTTTAGTGAGACTGGGTCCTTGTACGGACGCTTTGCACTTACTGGTTTTCTTCTTGCTCTCGGCGCGTATATAAAACCAGCAGGGTTGTATATTCTATTCTTCCTTATTCCAGCCTATTTTGTGTTCTACCTTCCATGGAAATCAATTTCGCGGAGACATATATTTGCCACTCTTATTCTCGTACTAACGTTTGCCGCGACACTCTTCCCCTGGAGCCTTCGCAACCATACAGTACTTAATTCGTGGGAGTTTGCCTCAACAAGTGCGTTTCAGCTGTTCAGACACAATGCCACACAGTTCTACGAGGCATATCACGATATTCCAAACATAGAAGCGAGGTACGCACTGCAAGACAGAGCGGGTCTTCCCCGAGGAGCAGTGCCGCTCGACACCACGTATTCGGCGGTCATGAAGAAAGTTGCGCTTGAAGTTATCTTCGAGCACCCATTCAGCTACGCGGTCTTTCATGTAAGCACTTTTATTCCGTTCTTTGCGTCGAGCGGACTTATCGACTATGAGCGGTATATCTATGTCATGGTGCCAGAATTTGACCCCGCTGAGGAGCCATCTTTGTTACAGGCCATTCACCCCCTCTCGATTCCTCTCCTACTTGTGGTACTCAAGAACCACGGATGGACCCTTCTTGAGAACTTCGCCTGGGCATTTGCATTCCTTCTGGTACTCCTTGGTCTCTGGCAAGGAAAGGACGTTCGTCTTGCACGCATGCTTTTTGCCATCATGCTCTACTTCGCCGTAGTTACCGGTCCTATTGCACACGCGCGGTATCGAGCTCCAGTAGAACCATTTATCCTCATTGGGGCTGTTGCTGCCGCAGCCTATTATCTAGAGCGATATCCTCAGTGGAGACGCTATGTACCCCGAGGCTCTAGGACGCCTCAACAATAAGCATCACGTGCGGCAAGAATGCCTGGTGCGGAATTCCAAAGATTCTCAACAGATTCTTCACGGTTCCCTTTACACCTCCTGTAGCTGAACCGCGCTCTTCGCGTATACTCCACGCGCGATCGCCAGAAGCTTGCCGCAAAAAGGAACGCATCTTCCAGTACGTATAGAAATGCAGGTTGTTATCTTCCACTGGGTTGTGATGCATTGCTCTTGCATACCATCGTGCAATTGGTGCGGGAAGATAAGAAAGTGCAAATAGCCCTGTGTGAGTCTCTATAGGAACCAGCTTGTTTGGGAATGCCAAGTACAAAACACCGCCCGGCTTTAGTACTCGCAAAATTTCTTTAAAATACTGCACCGGGTGCTCTACGTGTTCAATAACACTCACTGAGAATGCTGCATCAAACGTCTTATCTTCAAATGGCAGCACGGTTCCTTCATAGTAGGTAAACGTTGCCACTACTCCCTGCTCGCTTGCTTCCGCGCGTGCTATAGCAACGAGATCTTCTTCAATATCAACACCTTCAGGATGAGCTCCGTGCTTTGCAAGCGCAATGCTAATTCCTCCATTACCTGAGCCAGCATCTAGTACTCGAAGTCCGGCCAGCGACCCGACACGTTTCTCGAAATCAGCTGCTATCCCTTCTGACTGCTGGTGCTTGGTCATCCAGTCGGTGACTATCTTATTCTGCTCACCGCGCGATGCCCGAGGGAACCGTTCCTCAACATATGCTCGCGTAGTACTCTCTGTGTATGCCATGGTGCAAGAATGGTACCATACGCTCATCCATGAACCATACGCCCACCCCTGCAAAAAAGTCCGCCTCGGGAGGCCTTATTGCTCACCTTGAGAGAGCCACCAAAACAGACCTTTCATATCTAACAAAGGGCGGTTTTTGGCTCACGCTAGATGAAGCGGCAGGTGCTCTTGCGGCCCTACTACTCTCTGTTGCATTCGCATACTTTTTACCTAAAGAAGTCTACGGAACCTACCGCTACCTCGTGGCGCTGTTCTGGGTACTTACCGCGCTCACCATGACCGGGTTGCCGTCGGTCATCTCGCGTTCCGTAGCTCGAGGTAAAGAAGGTGCTTTTCGCTCCTCTTTCAAGTTTAGTATTGTCTGGGGCCTCCCCTTAGCGGCGCTTGCCATTGCCGGGAGCGCCTATTACTACTGGCAAGGAAATATGGAGCTTGTGTCTGGCTTGCTTATCATTGCAGCTCTCGGACCATTTATGCAAGCAGCGATACTATGGAGCTCGTATTTCACCGGCAAAAAAGATTTTCGCTCTCTTGCTCTTTGTGGGGCGCTGTTCGCCTTCATTCCAGCACTCACACTGCTTGGAACAATGTACGCGGTCAAGAATCCCCTACTACTCCTTGCCGCCTATCTTGGTTCGACAGTGGCCACTGGCCTTTGCATCTCTCTTTATATCTTCCTCGTCAGAAAGCCGAATACTGCGGCAGATCCTGAATATAAGAATCTTGGCTGGCACTTTAGTGCCATGAACCTACTCGCGACCGTTGCTCAACAGGTGGATAAGATTGTGGTGTTCCATTACCTCGGCGCGGCACAGCTTGCAGTGTATGCACTTGCCACAGCCCTTCCTGAACAGATTAAAAACGTATTTGGGAGCGTAACCACCCTTGCCCTACCAAAGTTTATAGAGCGCCCGTACGCTGAAATACAAAAGACATTCTGGTATAGGCTTTGGGGATTTACCGGCGTTCTCACCGTGGCAGCAGTTGGGTACGCACTAGTAGCACCATTTGTCTTTGCGGTATTCTTTCCCGCATATCATGACGCAATCCTATATTCGCAAATTTTTGCTCTTGCCCTCATTCCTACCGGAAACACTATCTCGATTGCACTTCTTCAAGCTCACAAAGCTAAACGGGAGCTCTACGTATTCAATGTGCTTTCGCCAGTATTCCAGATTGTATCCCTCGTAGTTCTTACGAGTATGTATGGACTCATGGGAGCAGTTGTCGCGCGCATCATCGCGCGTTTTCTAAGCTTTGCACTTGCTGGAATATTGGTGCAGGCGTACGGTGTGCGCGAATCAAAACTACTAACTAAATAGGTCGGTTGTTAGGCGTATTGCGTCTCCGTGCGCATCCTCAATGATCGTGTACGGATCTGGCTTTCCTGTCTTTTCTGCGACGTAAATAATTTCAAATGCGAGTGCAGGATACTTTTCAACATCAAATTTCCACCCGAACTTAACGAGATGAAACGTAGAGCCGAGTTCCTTTACAAGCGTGAATCCCGTTCGCTCAAGACTCGTGCGCATGGTGTAGCGCGTAAACTCAAAAAAATGCTCGATGTGTTTAGACTTCGAAACACGCTTCTTGAACCGATTATAGAAAATATTCAACACCGCTTCCCAGTAATAGTGCGGATTCGGTGAGGTGAGAATAAGGACTCCCCCGGGACGAAGAACGCGCTGCACCTCTGCCAGTAACTTAAGCGGCCTTGCCAGGTGCGCAAGAGTACATCCCATGGTGACCGCATCAATACTTTCATCCTCAAAAGGCAACGGGTCGTTATTTAAGTCACAGATAAAGGTTTTCGTGTAAGGAGACGGCCACTCCACAAGATCCACCCCGTATACTTCGCCCCCGAACTTCATGAGCTCTGGTATTGGATACTGCGCATAACCTATATCCAAAATGCGGTCGTGCTTTCGCGACGCAACTTCAGCCACCATCATCTCGTCCCGAGTACGCATACTTAGGCAGTCTTCTTTGGCTTCTCAAACAACAACGTAAGTCCGACAAGACCTATCAGGGCATACCCTTTTCCGTGTAGGTAGCGATAAATTTCATTCTCTTGTGGCTTGTCGGCATTGAATGTTTCGTCCTCAATAGCTATGACACGGGTCGGAATATTCCAGTCGTGAGTTTGCAGTACTTCAAAATCCCATCCCTCTACATCAATATTAAGGAAATCAATGTGCTCAATATGCTGTTCGCTCAGTATCTTTGCGAGTGGTTTAAATGCTACGGTGCGTTCTTCGCGAACGGCGAGTCCCCGCGTGTCTTTCCAGCTATGCGCGCGAGTCGCATCAAAACTATTGTAAGCACCGTCATCGAACATATAGTACGTACGCTCCTCTTCGGTTGCACCCACTGCAGCGTGAATAAATCGATCCCGTGGGCGCATCAAGCGGTAGAGTGGGAGCATGTCACTATTTGGGTCAATGACGATGCCATTCCATCCCTTTTTATAGAACGCATAGGTGTTTGAATAGAGCGTTGGGTGATATGCCCCCACATCCACGTAGGTACCCTTAGATACCCACTTAAGCGTTGCTTGTAGAACCGCATCCTCCCCCTGGTGTCCGTACGAGGTACACACCCCTTTACCGAGCATAAGCTTGAGAACTGCGCGAGCCCATTGAGTGAATGTTCGTATCATATCGGTTTGTCGTGTCTCTTATGCTATCACTTGGATGTAAGTGCTGCCAGGATACGCGCAGCACGTGCGTCCCATGTGTAGTGAGTAAGTTTTGCCTGAGCTCGTCGCGCTTTCTCACCCATTTCGTCCTCCAAGGCTCTATCTATGCCGCGAGCGAGCGCTTCCCCACTGTCAGGAGTCACAAACACTGTTTCAGTGTCGTCCAACACCTCGCGAATAGATGGTAAGTCAGAAGCCACTATCGGCTTCCCGGAGGCCATGTACGTAAATAGTTTCAATGGTGATGTGTGCCGTGCCGAAACCATTTCTTTGGCAGTGTTTGGGAGCAGTAGAACATCGGCCGCCTGTTGATTGTCAGCCAATTCGGTGTAGGGGCGCGATCCAAGAAACATGATGCTCGGGTACTCCTTACGAAGTCGTGGCAGTTCAGCTCCATGTCCACCAATGACAACTATGCGCACCGTGCTCGAGAGATATGGCACTGCAGCATACACGGTGTCTAGCCCTTTCCACCCGTCCAGTCTGCCAATGTAGAGTGCGACACGCTTGTCGCTTGGAATACCGAGTCGCACGCGCGACACGACAGAATTCTCAGGCTGTTCAAACTGACGCATATCAATACCATCCGCCGCGACCGTAATCCGCTCGTCGACAACACCCCGCTCCACGAGGTCGTCTTTCAGTAATGAGGTAAGCGCCGCCACGCAAGAAGCGTTTCGCACAATTGGCAGAAAGAGAGGTGTGCGCGTTATTCCATGGAGCTCAACACAGGTCCTCGGGTGGCCCAAAAAAGGGACAAGGAGTATGGGGTCGCGTGTATACACAAATGAATCACGAGCACGTACACGTTGAAACAACAACGATATTAGAAATGAACACAGATCAAGCAAGTAAAAAAGCCTGCCTGATTTTTCTGACGTACTGAGCAGGTCCAGGGCTGGCACACGAACGATGGTGAAATTCTTGTCTGTACCGTGGTAGACAAACGGATCGGGCGCCCCTTCTATCGTCGTGCGCTTGTTTGGAACCATAAGAGTCACCTCCACACCCAGTCGTGCAAGCGCCTCGCACGTCTTCATAATCTGCACGCCGTGAGCTCTAACCGTTGGCAGGCGGACGTTGGCTACATACAGAAGCTTCATTTCTTATACGCAGAGAGCTCAGCCTGAAATTCAGGTAGTGTCATCAGTAATTCTTTTACCTCGTCTTTCGACAACATTCGCGCATTCGCTGAACTGAACCCTTCTGGCGGAATTTCTGCTGCCGCTCCTTCTTTAAAATAGAGTGCTGGGTATTCCTCCCCACGAATCTGTGGCGCAATACTATAGTAGTCACCGTAATCTGTAGCACGACTTCGTTCCTCTCGCGAAATAAGATGCTCCTCTGTTTTCTCTCCCGGTCGAGCACCTATTACTTCAATTGAACCAGAGTAATTGAACAGCTCTGCGACAGCAGCAACCAGGTTCGCAACAGTGGTTGTCGGAGCCTTTCGGACATATATTTCTCCTGGTGTTCCGCTTGTGAGTGCAAACAGCACCAAGTCGAGAGACTGCGGAAGTGTCATGAAAAAGCGTGTCATGTTCGGATCAGTGACGGTAAGTGACTGACCCTTTTTAATTCGCTCGATCAGATACGGCACGACCGATCCTCGCGTATATAGCACATTGCCATAGCGAGTAGCACAGACCACCGTCTTTGTGCCGCCACGATGTGCGGTTGCTATCATCTCACGTTCAAGCAACGCCTTGGTCATACCCATAACGCACACGGGATTGCTCGCCTTGTCGGTGGAAAGCACTACGACGCGCTTCACTCCATGATCAATGGCAGAGTGAATCACGTTGTGCCCACCAAGCACATTTGTTTTTACTAATTCCATTGGAAAAAACTCCCCGGTGACTACTTGCTTTAGTGCCGCAGCATGGAATACGTAGTCTACCCCCTCCATAGCATGATTAACCGCTTCACGGTCGCGAATGTCACCTATAAAAAAAGAAAGGCGCGGATCATTAAAGCGATTGCCGAGCTCATACTGCTTCAGTTCATCGCGACTGAACACCACGACTCGCTTAGGAGAGAGCGAGAGGAGCGCCTCCGTAACCGCAGCACCAAAGGACCCCGTCCCTCCCGTAACCAAAATTACCTTTCCTTCAATATCCTTAGCGTATTTACTGAGCGTGCTTTCTGTGGCCATATATCCTTAAACTAACAGCGAGGCACCTAAGTTGCAATGAAAAATTAGGAGTCGAGCGGACGTCCAAGCATCCCCGCCTTATAGAGCGTTGCATTTACCACAAGGACAAGTGGACTCAGAATACGTGCCAGCTCGGCCCGTACTGGCATAGAGTCCTTAAACCCGTACCGGAGATAATTGTATGAGGCCTTGAGAGCCATACCCGCAGACGCCCGCACATGAAACCATACGATATATCTCATGAAATCCGACAAAGTCCTTTTTGCTGCCTCCTCGATCTCCACTCGACGATAATGCTTCCAGTCCCCTCCAAGCACCTTAATATCTTTACTCTCAACAAATACGTACCAAGGACTGCGCACCATTCCTATGACAGTGGCTGGATCAAATTCAATACGATTGTGCGCACGACGAGTCAGCCGCCCGCCACTTTTTCGATTAAAGAAACGAAACTGATACCCTGGGTAATTAGATGAGTGCAGAATCGGTCGCCCATCAATACAAATACGGATTGGAACTTTATATGCCAGTGGGCTTGTAGGGAGAATTTCTTGGCGCACGACCGTTTCGACTTCATCTCGCAACTCCTTAGAGATACTTTCATCAGAATCTAACCAGAGGTACCAGTCGTATTTGGCAGCCTCCATCATCTGATTCCTTGCCCCACCACCATCTGCAAGCTTCCCGTTCTCGTACCGATAGCGCATGTCTTGCCGAATCACACGAGCACCATACTCAGCAGCAATCGCGTGTGTAGCGTCCGTAGAATCTCCGTCACAGAGGATAATATCGTCGAAATCCTTTACACTCTCGAGCGCACGACGAAGCGTCGCTTCGGAGTTATAAGTAAGCATCGCTACTGAACACGGAATCTTTTCCATACCTACTTTGTAAGAATAAAGAGATACCCGAGCGGGAAGCGCTTCCTGAGTGCAGGTCTGATCGCAAGCACCAGCTTATCCAGCGCGTAGTAGAACGGCCACACGAGAAGCAGTGGATGACGCGGAACAAATGAAGCTAACGTATTGAAGTTCAGCATGAATGGCCCCCCTCCAAGCGGACGTATGTCTACCTGTGAGAATCCTGCGGTTTGGAAAATTCGCTCCAGCGCCTCGTGCGTGTAACGGAAGTAGTCGTGCGGGTCTGCGTGGTAATTAATAAGAAATGGAACAAATCCGATTACAGTTCTCCCTGGTTTTAAAATCCGGCATGCCTGTTGCGCAAAGAACACGTGATTATAAATGTGCTCGAGCACATTAAGCATTAGTATTTGGTCGATGCTGTTATCCTCGTACGGCAGTGTATCGGTCTCAAAATCTATCGCGCGTGCCTCCCCTTCCCCATATTGGATATCGATATTCTTGAAAGTAACTTCGGAAACCCCTTTCAAGTACCCAAGATAGCTAGGATTGTTACCCCCTCCCAGGTCTACGACCACGCCAGGAGTGAGGGTGTGCTCTGATAGCGCAATGTTCATGAGCGCACGCAATGGCGTTTTTCCTGCGGCAATCTGTCTACCAATCGTAAAAAGCATTGATTGCATGATACCGTACTAGCCACGAATGCGCTTACCAAAACACCAAAACACATAGTACCAGTCGGCTGCCACTGAAACCTTTGCCCTAAGCATGGAAGCAGAAGTCGTACTGTCCACTTGCACGCGCGGCAACGCGAGCCTATCGTCTCCTACGTGTACTCCACGCTCAATAACGCTCACTGCACCCCGATACCCTGCCTCTGAAACGGCTCTCATTACTCGTTCGTTATGGGCACCCTTTGGGTATGCTAGAAATGCTGGCGCCACTCCTACCGCACGCTGTATGCGCTCCCGTGAATGCTCTACCTCCACCTTGAGCTCTTCTTCTGATAACTTTGTCAGTTTCCGGTGAGAAAGGGCGTGGCTCCCAATGGAAACCAGTGAATGCTTCGCAAGTTCGGTAATATCTTCCACAGAAAGAAGTGGCAGACTGTTCGCGAGTTCACTTCGCAACGGATCTTCCCCAAGCACAAAGACTGTTGCAGGAACACTCTCTTGCGCAAGAATGGGAGCAACCTCCAGCAAAAAATCCTTATAGCCATCATCAAACGTTATGGCAACGCTGTCCGTAGTTACTGTAGAACCTTGAGCATGCTCAAATGCCCGAGAAAGAGGTACGAGCTCTATACCCGCACGTTTAAAGTACTGCACGTGCTCTCGAAACACCTCCGGTGTGACGGCAAAGAAATCCTTCTCTCGAGAAATAGAGTGGTAGAGGAGCACCGTCATACGTGGAGCCTGCGGCACTGCGCACGCGAGAGCATGCAACACACCCCACACAATTCTTTTACCGATCCACATACCCGAGTCCACCAACAACGCGCTTCAAAAGCCCAGTGAATTCAGCAGAGTATCGTCGGGTACTGTAGGAAAGCGCAGTACTCCATCCACACACCTTGAATGCCTCCTTCTCTTCTACGGTAAGGTTCAGAACGCGCTCAACTTTCTGAACTACGTCATCCACGGTTCCGTCCACAAAAAACCCACTTTTTCCGTCTTGAAGGTACTCTGACACCCCGGCCACTCGAGTCGAAATGAGCGGAAGACCAAACGCCAGACCCTCCATCGCAGCAATGCAGAATCCTTCGTGTCGCGAAGTGAGAAGGAATAGATCTGCAAAAGCATAGAATCGATGAACGTTCTTTTGCTCTCCTAAGATTCGGACACGGTCCGCAACCTTGAGTTCCTCCGCCATTTGCCGAAGCTCCTGTTCGTATTTACCTCCACCCACCAGAACCAAATACAGCGTAGGGTGCGTATGATACAGACGCGCAAATGATTCAATCATCAGTTGCGGGTTCTTTTGATAGATAAGCCACCCCACATTTAGAATCACCGTTGCGTCATGCGGAATTTCGTACTCCGCGCGCAAGGCATCCCGCATTGGATGGTATTTTTTCTTGGCCTCCGCGACCGCATCCGTATCAACACCGTTGTAAATCACCGTAAAGTGTTTCTTTGAGATACCTTCAGTTTCCGCCACAAAGTCTACGACAGCTGTTGAATCTGCAACTATCGTGAACGTGTGTGGAAGCAATACTCTATCTACCAACCGCTGCCATGCTGGCTTCACATTTACCGTGTTGTGTTCGGCGGCAATAACGATGTACTTACAAAACGGTTTGAGTGCGAGAAACGCTACATTGCTAAAGAAAAGTGCAGTCTTCACAACATCTGGGCGCAAACGTTTCAGTAAACGATACAACGCGATCCATTTTGGAATATCTTTAAATCCTGAAAAACCTACATGGTGCACCGTAACATCATCTGGAACTAAGTCGGCGAACGTTGCCTTCCCCTTAAAATCCATGAGCACAATCAGGTGTATATCAAAAACAGTTCGATCTATAGCTCGAAGCTGATCTATAACGAGACGTTGAGCACCACCCATGAGCAAATCATTTGTACCAATGACTATCGTTCGCTTGTGTTCAACTACCGGCGGCTCTTGCAGATACTCCCTAAACCCTTCTTCGAAGGTATAGAGTGGCTTCCATCCCAGCTCAAGTGCGCGAGTAGAGTCTACTTGATACTTTCTATCCATTCCTGGTCGATCGGCAGGGTGCGTTACCACTTTTTTCCCGGTAATCTCTTCGGCCTTGGCAATGAGTTCACTTACCGTAATACCGTCACCGAGTGAAAGGTTGTAGACACCAATTCCCTTTTCAAGAAGTAGCTCAATTGCTGGCGGAATGTTCTTGACGTACAAAAACTCTCGATACCCAACACCGCCTTGGTGCAACGGGATTGAATATCCCTGCTCGAGGCTCTTCTTAATTTGCGGCATGATTTTGCGCGTGTCTTGGCGAGTGCCAAAGATATTACACATGCGTGTTTCCACGGTCTTCTCAGTAAGGACAGGGTACGTGTTCTCGTATGCGACACGCACGAGAGAGCCCATGGCCTTGGAGGCTGAGTAGGGGCTGCGAGGAAGAACGATATCGTCTTCGCGCATCGGCCGCTCACACTCGCCATAAATCTCGTCAGTCCCAACATACATAAACTTCTTGAGCTTTGGGAGCTGGCGCGCGGCTTCAAACGCATGAAGCATCCCGAGCGTGTTCTTTTCTATTGTTCTACGCGGCTCCTGAATTGAGTAATCGACGTCGGTAATTGCAGCCGCATGAATAAGGTAGTCTGGCTGCTCACGCACAATTAGATCCACGATGTCTGGGTTACTTGTGTGCATGTGATGATGCACGAAAGACCCGTCAATAATCTCGGGGTGCGAGCCGGCTGAGAGGTTGTCGATTACTACTACTCGCCAACCCTTCTGAACAAAATGCTCAGTAACATACGAAAAAATGAAGCCGAGCCCACCAGTTATAACAATCTTAGGTGAGTCCATAGTGAGAGCCTAGCATAAAGGGGGTGTGAGTAAAACGAGGTAGCATTATCCCGATAACACGTTCGAAAGGGCCGCCATAAGCGCGGTGCGCGAATGCGCTTCAGTCGCCTTTTTTAGAACCTGCCGAAGCTCTAGTAAGGTTTCAGGACCCTCATGTAATAGGCACGTAAGTCGATCTGCCAACTCTCCAGCGGTCGTAAAGCGCAACCTCTCGTCGGTTTCGCGAGCGAAATCATCGCTTGTAGCGAGTACGAGACAGTCTGCTGCTGCAGCCTCAAAAAGGGTCTTGTCGAACATGCCACTCGGCGAGCAGTTTACAAAAATCTCATGTGCGGCAAAAACTGCCGGTGTTTCCTTGTGCGAGATTCCTGGATGGAAGACTATACGTCCTGCCAGTCCCATTTCTTTCGTCTGTTGAATAAGTCCATCGTGGTATGACTGATGCTCTGGCAGTGGAGACCCGTACACAGAAGCAGTGAAAGCAACTCCCTGTCTTTGCAGTAAGCCAAGTGCCTCTATGAATAGATCGAGACGTTTCGACGGAGCGATGCGAGCCAAAAAAAGTATCGAGCGTGGCGCCCGCACAACGTCGGGTTTCTCCTCTGTGATTTCTACCCCCACCGGCATGAACTGTGTGTTTCTATATTTTGCTGTGTAGGAGTGGCGCGACGTACAGAATACTTTGGTGCAAAAGGACGCTGCAATATCAGTGAGCCACGAGCCTGCGTAGTGATTGCGCCACATATAGATGCGCTTGCCGAGGAGTTTCCACAACGGTCCTGCAATAAGGATGTACTCCTGATTCATGTGCACAAATACACTGTCGTAACGATTCTTGAGCCTCCATGCCAATAGCAGGAAGCGGGCAGCATATCGGTATGCAGGCACCCGTCCCTGCTCCTTGCCGAGAGAAAATACAGAAACATTCTCCGGCAAGGAATGTGTGCCCTCGTACAAACAAATGACCGTAATCGACTCCATGTACGAAGCGAGCTCTGTCACCCACTCGTGATAGGCACCAAGCACGCTATCGTGCTGGTCCATCACTTGGGTTACAAACAAGAGTCTTTTCATATCAGAGAGGAAAGGTTTAGCAGTACTTCCCACCGCCCATCGGCTGGTGCGTTGTCGCGACGCATTTCGAATATTCGGGCCCCTTCGCAGCGCGCAGAAAGGATTTCTAGCTCTAGAGCAGAATCGTCCACGAACGTTGGTGATTGTCCGTACATGCCGATATGAGGAGCAATGAAATCACCCTTACGGACGTCGCCAGTATAGATAGTGGTGATACGTGGAATGCCATGTAAGGCACTCTCAATTTTTGCTTTCTGAAAGGCAGGGTTCCCGAAGGTCAGAAGCATAACGCCATTCTCCTTATCTCGAAGGAAGCGGCTTGCGTCCTCGTAGAGGAACGGGGACAGCTCTCCAGGCGCAAAGGTGAGTGTTCCCTCGCCGACCAATGTATCCATGTGAGAAGAGAAAGCAGCACCACTCAACTCGGCAACGCCCGTACCAACAAATCGTTCACGCAAGTACTCCGTAAACCTATCGGTATCAAACGTGGTGCGGTCAAAGTCCAGAAAATACATCATGACAGGAAGGGTTCTAGTGCACGCGCCACTAATAATGGATCATGACGCATGAGCGAACGACGAATAGGATCATTTGCGAGGGGCGGCACCACATTGACTGAGGCAAGTGGGAAACACTTGACCCGTGTGTCAGTGTGAAGATCGAATTCAATTGGGTATTCGTGCTCTTGCGCGTACCATGCAAGAACCTCTGGAGAAAACGCTCCTTCGTGTACGAGCACGCTATCCATGTCACGACCCGCGTACCGCTCAACTTCTGAAACAAAATGGGATAACGGGTATCTGTCGGTTTCTCCCGCCTTGGTGAACAAGTTTGCAATGTACACCATCCTTGCTCGCGATGATGCTATTGCCTCCCGCATACCGTCTCCAAGTAGGGCTGCAATGGTGGATGAGTATAGATTCCCTGGCCCAAGCACAATAAGATCCGCACTCGCAACAGCGTCACGTGCTGCCTGCGTTATAGGAAGTGCGTTCGAGAGTTCTAAATTGGTCACGTGAAGTGACTCAGTACCCGTCTCGCTGATTGCGTTCTGCCCACTGACCTTCGTGCCGTCCGAGAATGTGGCGACAAGCGTTGCGGGTTCTTCAGTGGCCGGAATGACCGCTCCACCCACTCGCAGAATTTTTGATGCTTCTGCAAGCCCTGCCTCATTAGAACCTAACAGGTCGGTAAGGGCCGTAATGAATAGATTGCCGAGATTGTGCCCCGCCACGTCTCCCTTCTCAAATCGATAGGCGAACAAATCGCGCAGCACATTCCCATCTTCGGCGAGTGCAACGAGCGCCTGTCGTGCGTCTCCCGGAGGCAGAAAGCCGTAGGCATCGCGCAGTCGTCCAGTGGAGCCGCCATCATCAGCCGCAGTGACTATTGCAGCAAGAGAGAGATCAGGAAGGGTGCGCAGTCCCGACAGCACAACGAACGTGCCCGTTCCTCCTCCGATAGTTACAACGTTCTTCATACCAGTTGCGCAAGATTAGCGGCGATTCCAACAGCACTAGTATCAACACTTCTCACATGTTGCTCGACCGATGCTTTTGCATGCATGGTGAGGGCCGTACGAAGAGATACGTCTTCAACCAGGGCACGAATATGTACCGCAAGCGCCGCCGGGTCTGCTACCGGAGCAGAAAGCACATCTTCGTATCCACGCAGCACTTCGCCGACAATACCTACGTCGGTTGTAATTACCGGAACTTCTGCAAGCACGGCCTCTATAAGCGTGCGTCCGTATCCTTCGTACGCACTTGTCTGAATGTATGCCTGAGCGCTGCGCATCATTCCCCACGCATCAGTACGCCAACCGTCCGTGAAAATCACCCGCCCCTCGAGACCGAGCGTATGCACAAGCTTTTCTAGCCTGGCTTTCTCACTTCCCTCACCAACAATAATGAGTCCAACTGCAGGGTACGCATCTTTGACGCGCGCGAGCGCAGCAATGCTATCTTCGATGCGCTTCTCTGGCTCAAGACGCCCCACGGTAAGGAGCGCAAACGTAAAGTCGTGATGCGGGAGCGGTACCTTTTCCGGCACGGTAGTGGGAACAGCGATCGGGAGCACTACTGGTTTCACTATCCGAGACCCATATCGCTTTACCAACGACGCTTCGATGCGTGACGAGACTACCCGTATGCCGCTCGCATGAGGCAGTACTGCGTCCGCCATTTTTCTGCGCACTCTATTTAGAATTGGCACCGGGACTTTTGGCGAGCGAAAATTACCGCCACGAACAAACCACGGGGAAAGAAAATCAGTATGTATCTGTATATGGAGCTTGGCGTTCGTTCCCCGTATTGCGCGAAGTGCTGCAAGTCCCTGCTCAAAAGGATCCTGTGCTGATACCACCTGAATATTTTCGGCAAGAATCAGTGCGTGTGCCTTTCTCGAGAGCTCACGTACACGAGTCAGTCTCGTGCAAGAAACGCCGTGTACGTACAGGCTATCCGCAGTAAGCATGTGAGGCAGTAACGAGGACGTAACTATGTGTAGCGTCCCGATGGCACGCGCATACTCCACCATGCGTGCAAAAACGGCACTGTCTTTATTGAGGAGCCCCGGATCGTTTGAAACAAAAAGTACCTGCATACCTATGCGAGCGCCTGTAGCGTACCATCAATCATTGCGTCTATTCCAAAACTCTCACAAGAACTACGAGCACCTCGCTCAAGTAATGTTTTCAGTTCAGAATCTTCACTAAGTCGCACGATTGCTGAAGCTAGTGCTCCCGTATCACCAACCGGTATAAGCATCCCATTCACCCCGTCTGTTATAAGCTCATTATTTCCTCCCGCATCAGTTGCGATTATTGCCTTTCCTTGTAACAGCGCTTCGATGAGCACATGGGACAATCCCTCATAGGAAGAATTAAGCACAACTATATCTGCCTCTTTCAAAATACTTTGTGTATCCTCGGGGGTTTGTGAACCAACAAAGAGCACCGTTCCCTTGAGCGAAGCGGCATGCTTTCTGAGCTGTTTCTCGTTTGGTCCAGTGCCGACTATCACCAGTGTGGCTGGGATACCTTGCTCGGTAACTGAGTGCACAGCATCAATAATGCGATCCACATGCTTCCAAGGAACAAGACGTCCGATATAGAGCACGAGCGGTCGTCTTGCTGAGAGAAGTGCCGGCGGACACCCACCGACCGCTTTTCCTTCCACCGCGTTATAGACTACCGAGATAGCGCTTTCTGGAACGCCCCATGACTGCACTATGCTTCGCAAGTAGTAGCTTGGTACGAGTACTCGTTCTGCGTTACGGGCAATGTGCGTTTGTATTGAGCGAAACAGCGCGACCGGCACCGATACGTACTTTCGCACAATGAAGTCATCGAGAGAGTCGTGTACTCCAAATCGCTGCCTTCCCTGCTCCCAAGCATAATCACCAACAATTTTTACAAAGAATCGCTTGCCCGCTAGCTTCGCTGCAACGTATGCAGGCAAGCCCACTGACACAGGATCAAGTGCGAGAATGGCATCGGTCTGTTTTGCCGCTCTATATACTGCAAAGAAATACGCCACGTGCCGAATTACCTTTGGGAACTGTCTAACACTCCTAAATGGAATGATGGTTACCGAGACCCCTTTTGGAGGAAGGTGATGCTCAAGGAGGTACGCATAGGTAGCAGGGCCACCAAGCTCTGGTGGGTACAGCGGGGTCGCGACCAAGAGTCGCCCGATTGAGGCCATGTGCCTATTCTAACCCGCCAGACGACCAAAAAGTTCCCGCATGGACGAGGCGATAGTATCCCAATCAAAGCCCGTCAGAGCCCGTTTTTTGGCGTTTGCGACCACTTCTGCCACCCTCTGCGGCTGCGCCAGGATATCTTCTACAGCGCTCGCTATCTGCTCTGGGGAGTCCGCATCTACTGCGAAGCCTGTTGCCGGGGTTTCAGGATTACGCTTGGCATCGAATAGAAAGTCGGCGATGCCACCCTCCTGGGTAGCAATGACCGGGAGCCCTGCGGCCATGGCTTCTATGAACGAATTACCCATTCCTTCCGAACGAGATGGGCGCGTAAAGATATCGCAGGCAGCCAGCATGAGTGGCATTTCTTTGTGTCCAATCTGTCCCATGAATCGCGCACGACTCTCAACACCAAGCGTACGAGCAAGTTCCTTAAGTTTGTCCTCATCGGGCCCAATGCCGTAAATGAGAAACGAAACGTTCTCTGGCAGCCGCGCTAATGCAGTAATCACATCGTCTACCGCATTCTTGTGTACCAAGCGAGAAGTGGTCACAATGAACACGTCTCCCTCCTTTTTGCCAAGGTCCTGCTTCATATTCGCAACCTCTTCTGGAGAGAACATTTGTGTGAAGCGCCCGGTATCAACACCGTTTGGAATTACTTTCTCTTCACCCGTAAAGCCCATACGCTTTCCCCAATTGAGTAGGAAGGTAGAAATTGGCTGCAGCGCATCTGCGAGCACAAAGCCCTGACGAAACAGTGGCCACACTGGCTTCATCATTTTTTCAATGTATTCGGTAGGGTCCCCTTCTTGAAGCGTAAGAACGTATGGGACCCGAGGATTCATGCGCTTAAAGATTCCTGCGGGAATTGCCGTGGCGTGCGCCATCATCGCCCACGTCATATCAAAGCGGTACGTTCGATGGAGCGAGAGTGCGTGCGGCACTGCAAGTAGCTGGAAGAGAAACTTGTTCAAGTGGAGCGGCATCTTCTTAAGGTCAGCGATGCCTGGAGACTTTGTCGCAAGACCTATACGATGCACCGTCAAATTTCCAATCTTTTCGGTCTTTGGCAGGGTGTTATCGAAACGACTCGTTACCATATGGAACTCGTATTCCTCTGGAGAAATACGGTCGGTAATCTCTTTGATTGCTACTTCTGCCCCACCCACAAAGGGGTAATACTGGAGCGAAAATATAAGTACCTTTTTCATGTTCCCGCAAACGCTCTAATGTACTCAGGCAGTTCGTTTTTACACTCCCAGCCTAGGAGACGGGTCTTTGTGGTATCTATATCAGAACCCATTCTATTTCCAGCAACCTCAGGACCCATTGCGATAGAGCCTCCAAACATTTCTGCAACTTCAAGCACGGTGTATGATTTTTCGCTCCCTATGCCAAAGGAATCACCCTCCCCTTTCTCGCCAACGAGCACCAACCCCTCCACAATGTCGTCTACGTGCGTAAAGTTTCTTTTTTGTGTGCCTGGCGCGTTCACCGTCAACACCTCCCCTCGCAGTCGCTTCTGCTTAAATATTTCAATAACGGTTCCGTATACGCCCGCCCTCTCACCTGGACCATACACATTGTAAAAATACGTGATGGCAAAGGATATTCCGTACCAACTTCCATAATTCTGAACTAATTCAGTATTGGTAGCTTTCGCCCAGGCGTACGGACTCTGATCTCGACCCATTCCTCCGTCGCCAAACTTAGTAGAGGAACCCGCGTACACAATCTTTGAACCGCGCTGGCGGACGAATTCAAGCACCGCAAAGGTGCCTACCTTATTCAAATCCCAAACAACCGCAGGCTCCTTGAGGCTTTGTTCAACGCGCGAATACTCACCAAGATGATAGACGAGATCCGGCGACTCTGGCACCAGTGATTCAATATCCTTAGTGTGCCCGTCGCGATATTCAACACCAGGCACGTGGTTATTCCTACTTCCCGTAAAGTAGTTATCAAGACTTATGACGGTGTGGCCCTCCGCGTGAAGACGTTTACAGAGATGCGAACCCACAAAACCGGCGCCGCCAGTGACGAGAATGGTCTTAGACATGAACGTGATTAGAGTATGTTAGAAAAATAGCCAGATGCAAGTCACGAATGAGAAACGCAGTAGCTGGCATGTTTCGGACATACTCTAGAGTATGACAAGAATTGAGGCCGCAGCAACTAACAGACCCATAAAGGAAATGGTCCAGGGTGAAGCAAGGAGTCCGGGGGCAGCAAGGCCTGCAGACGCCCCAAGCGCGCCAGGGACTACTGTCGCGCTTGGGGCACTCATGTGTGTGACATAGGCCTGCGAGTTTATGGTGCTCAGAGGTGGTTGTGTGGCATCCTCTCTATCTTGTATACCAACGTTGACTGCCACAGGTTGCTCGAGCGCCCTGCTGACCACTGGTTCTCTAGACTTCTCTTCTGCGTCAGTGGGTACGGCCACAGGAAAGACTGTTTCAGGAATCTTTGTTTCAAGAACAGCACCAGGTGCTCCACTCGGGAACAGCAGCGAGACTGACTCCGTAGAAGTTCCCAGTTTTGTTACCGCTGCAGGCAGGTGGGTCTCCTGCCCTGGCAAGAGGGCCATATACCGCGGAAGAACAAACTGCCTGTTCCCCTGCACTACACTCCATCCAGACAAGTCGAGTATTTCATCCCCTTCATTCACCAGGGTGATACCTTCACTTGTTGCTTCCGTAATCCGTACTGACGAAGACTGTACAACGACTTTGAGCAGCGACACAGTATGACTCTTACCTGCCTGAGCAGCTACAGAAACGGTATACGTGCCAGGAAGTGGGTACGCATGTGTCACTTCGTCACCATCTGCCCGTGCTCCGTCTCCAAAACTCCACGAGAACTCCGCATCCTTCCGCACTATTCCGTCACTATCGTACGCGTACGCCGAGAATATAGAATCTGCACCAGCCGCAAGGATTCGGCCCGGGCCCGCGTCAATGTAGAGTTTGGGCACCGGGTTCTTGTACGAGCCGTATGAAATGCTACTACCACCGACACTTGGTAGTGGCGTGAGTGGATCGGTGGTGGATGCTACGGGTTCGCCACCTTCGTCATCAGCATCTGACGCTCCACTAGTATTCTGCGCTCGTGGGGTCGGTTCAGCAGTACTCCACGCACTTCCTGTGCGCTGTGGCGTCTGTTTGGTTGTGTTATCGCCACCAATACTTGCCCAGTCAGTTCCACCCACAACCGTATCAACGGTAACTCCTGTTTGGTCTTTAAGAAGCAACGTAAGCCCGGTGTTTGCGAGGGCTCCGCTATATATCTGATCTGCGACAACCGAAGGAACACTCGCGTCACTCGTGCGCTCAAGAAGATAGTACCCAGTGGCCGGTATGCTTCCTGAAAGTGAAATATTCGGTGCCCCCGTCGTACTCGTGAGTATCCAGCCTGAGAGATTCACACTCTCGCTTCCGGTGTTCTGTAACTCTATCCATTCAGCGTTTGCAGAGACACTTGTACCCATCCAAGCAACTTCACTAATGACAACTGCCGCATGTGCGGCAGTTGGCGCCAGAAGCGCAATCCCTATAAGTACCAATCCGGTAGAGTTCCTATACATCTTCTTTAAAAATGGAGCGAAGTGTATCCTCGGGAACTTCAAACGGTCGTTTATCCGATTGTCGTTCATGTGCACTTTGCACAATCCTCGGTGCCTGCGTCACTGGTGGCGGAGGCGGGAGTTTAGCAACAGTAGAGAGCGCATCATGGAGCCCCTTCTCTTTCTGTACCACCTTCTCCCCCTTCTCTCCTTCGGCCTTTGCAATTGTTGAGCGAAGAATTGCTTTCAGGTCTTCAGCAGTCTTTTCCTTTGGTGGCGCTGGCCGATCGTTACGGGACGCATTGCGTTCAGGACGTGATTCAGTATTTGCTCTTCGCTCACCAGACGGAGCTTCAGACTTCGTGGCTCGAGGTCGGTCACCCCCACCTGCCTGCGGACGCGGAGCGCTTGCACGCTCTGGGCGAGGACGCGCGCCATACTGCGCGCGCGGGTTTGGTGCTGGTGGTTCCTCGTCCCCCTCTTCAGCAACCAATGCTTCCCGCACCGAAACCTCAATCTCATCACGCTGTGCTCCATATTGCTGGCGCGAGGCCTCAATAACTTCCTGTTTAAAGGTACGTGCAGGCGCTTCGATTGGTGGAATCGTAGTGGCAGAAAATGGGCGTGAGCCGATGCCGTCAATCATAAGTGAAAGATAGATCTGACGAAGTCCCAGATTCACAATATCTTCAGCAAGAAACTCTGGAGTGAATACCGTCTCAAGAACTTCTGCATCGAACGGTCCCACACGGAACGTTACGGTCGTGCCCACGTTACCAAACACCGCATCGCGCACCTCCTCCTCCATCTGCTCAATGTACTGATGTGCGATGATGAGGTTCAAATTGTACTTACGTGCCTCAGAAAGGATTTCGGCAAATGTTTCGTTCGCAAAGTTCTGGAACTCGTCCACATATAGGTAGAAGTTTGGTAGCGAGTGCAGCTTTTCCTGCGTAAACTCTGCACGACTCATTGCGCCAAGGAATATGCGTGTTGTGAGCATGGACCCAAGAAGACGCATGTTCGTTTCTCCCACCAGACCCTTTGAAAGGTTGATGATGAGAATCTTCCGATTGTCCATCATCTCGCGAATATCAAACGATGATTTCGGCTGACCAATGATATTTCTAATGAGCGGATTGCCAGTGAACTGACCAATCTTGTTCTGAATGGCAGGGGTTGCTTCTTGTGTATAGCGCTCTCCATAGTTTGCGAATTCCTTCGTCCAGAAATCCTTAACCACCGGGTCCTTCACATTCTCAATCACCTTCTTGCGGTACCCCTTGTCGGTGTACATGCGATTCACCCCAAGTAGTGTTGCGTCAGGATACTCAAGTAGAGCCAAGAGTGTATTGGTGAGGATGTACTCCATACGCGCACTCCACGCGTCCTCCCAAATTTTCTTGAAGGTCGCCATGAGTCCAGAGACCACCAGGTGGCGCTTATCGTACCCCACGTCCTCCATCACGTTAAACGCAATAGGTCGGTCAAGATCAAACGGTGCGAAATACACCACGTCCTTGATGCGGCTTTCAGGAATGTATTCGAGCAATTTGTCCGCCGTTCCACCGTGCGGATCAATAAAGGTGAGCCCTTCGCCATTTCGGATATCCTGAATGGCCATATTCTCAAGGAGCGTGGACTTCCCCATACCCGTCTTACCAATCACGTACATGTGCTTGGAACGGTCCTTGGTCTTAATACCAAAGGGTACGCGTTTGCCACGACTGTCAGTTGCTGCAAAGTACGTGACGCGCTCCGGGTTATACATCACCATCAGTATACCGTGCTCGCATATACACTTTCGCACTCACTGTAGAAATTTACTGATACTGAATGAAGATTGGCTGCGGTGTAAGTTGGAGAAGCTCTTTTGGCGTGAGGAGTCGTTCGCTCGGCGGTTTTAAGTCGTTCTTGTAGAACAGCTTGAAGCCAGTGAACTGGACTGGCTCAGGATAGATGAAACTCTTATACGTACCAATTTTTCGTGCTGGCGTTCCCCAACCATCCATCACCATTACCACCTGCACTTCAGGAAGCGGGGTTATGTCTTCTGCGTTCTGCACCATACGCTGGGTGAAGCGGTGCACAATGAGCACCTTAGGAGGAAGGTTGTTGTCCTTTACCAATTGCGCAAGATAGTTGGCCGCGTAATTAATGTCAGCAGCATTAAACGAACCGATAACATCGCCTGGCTCTTCCCCACCCTTCATAGAAAATTCCGGATCAAGTGCCAAGTGGACCTGCGGCATTTTAAGGTAGTGCTCCAGCGCAGGAATTTCCGACTGGAGTGTAGAGAGACCCACCTGCACATCAAGAATAACGATGCCGTCTACCTCCTTTGCCATCGCAATTGCTTTATCAATATGTTCGTCTGGCATGCGTGCGCGGAACTTACCGCTCTTACCTGCATCGTCCTGGGCTACTACTGCTATATATTCAATTGCAGGCACCACTTTTGTGGTCGGGTCCGCTGCCTCCCACTTGGCCATTTCTGCGCGGAGCTTTTGCAAAACCACGGGCGGCTCAAACTCTCCCAAGATACCCATCTTGGTTGAGTAGTAATTGCCGTAGTACGCGATGATGCGCTTCTCTGGGAGAATCGCACCGACTTTGGGGTACGGAGCCTTTGCGGGCCAAAGTCGTGGCGTTGTCGTAGATGTTGTGCTTGCGTAGTTAGCGTTCTTAATGAGAAGTTCGTCGTACTTCTTGGTGTCTAGAACTTTCGGTGCTTCCGCCACAATTTTCTTTACCGTGGCTGCAAGACCGTTCTCCCCTTTCACATACGTTGTAGCCATCGCATATGGAATAGCAAACGCGACAAGAAGTACCACAAGCGCACCCGCAAAAATGATGCGAGCGTGCGTGTTACGACTCAGTTTGAGGAGATGGTGTTTCATGAATGAGAACAGTCGCACGCTTCTTCCTGCGCACCAATGTCATACCCGTAAGAGCGACAAGTGCACCAATTATTGGATACAAAATAGACAACCAAAGAAGTGGGAGCCCGAGAAACGGGAGCGCCATAATGAGAAGCCCAAACAGTACCAGGATTGATTCACGGGACATACCTCCCCAGTATACCGAAGTAGGCTACGGAGCAACAATGACAACGAATTCTCCACGCACCTGGTCCTGATGCTCCGTAAAGTAGTCAGCAACCTCTTGCGCACTTCCCTCAACCACGGACTCGTGCATTTTGGTAAGTTCACGCAGGACTGACACTTTGCGAGCTTCCGGGAGCACTTCACTCAAACTCTGTAGCGCCTTTTCTATGCGATGGGGAGACTCATAGAAGACCATAGCTCGCTCTGCTTCGCTAATCTCTGTAAACAGAGTCTGTCGCCCCTTTTTGTGGGGCAAGAACCCAAGGAAGGTGAACTCGTGCGTTGGCATACCAGCGATAGAAAGAGCTGCGGTGAGCGCAGCAGCTCCCGGGATTGCTTCAACGACTACGTCGCCGCGCAGCCCGTCGCGCACTGCGCGCACGAGTTCGTTCCCTGGATCAGACACGCCCGGAGTGCCGGCGTCAGTCACGAGCGCAACATGCTTCCCCTCGCCAAGAAGCTGCAGAATACGCGTGGTCGCGTGCTTGCCACTTTGTGCATGAAAAATGAGGAGTGGCTTCTGAATCTCGTACCGAGCAAGCAACTTAGCAGTAACCCGCGTGTCTTCACAAGCTATAACATCGCACGACTTGAGTGTCTCAAGTGCGCGAATGGTAATGTCCCCCAGGTTTCCAATAGGAGTGGCTACGACAGAAAGTGTTCCCATGACAGCACCCTATCATTTATGTGCTACTCATACAAAGAAGCACGCCGACGGATGGGTCCGTCGGCGCTTCTTGGCTCTAGTAGAGCGGGTTGTTGTCTGCGTAGTACTCGGGGTGCTGGACCTTGTCGTGATGGTAGTCGTCCGCGAGGTGGTCAAGAACACGCCAAAACGCCTTCCAGCGCACAGCCAGTCGGTGCAGGCGGTTACGGAAACTTTTCTTTTTCATAGCCGGCCTCCCTTCTACCTGACAGCCTACGCCCTTTTCATACTTCGTGTCTAGGCGTTACTGGTGATAGACTCTGCCACCTTATAGATATCCCCGGCGCCCATGGTGATGATCACATCTCCCTCGCCTGGTTCGTTGCGAAGTACAGACTCAATTTCCTCAAACGAGAGCGCTCGAGCTTTTGTTCCTTCGGCGTTTACACGCTCCGCCACAAGCTCACTTGAAATTGATCCATCATCAATCTCACGAGCTGCGTAAATAGGAGCTATGAGTACCTGGTCGGCATCAATAAATGCGCGTGAGAACCCATCAAGCAAATCACGAGTGCGGCTGTAGAGATGCGGGTGAAAGGCGACAAATACTTTCCCGCTCACCTTCTCACGAAGAGCCTGTAGCGTCTCCTTAATTGCGGTTGGGTGGTGCGCGTAGTCGTCGTACACGTCGGCTCCTTGTGCTGTCTTCCCTTTGTACTGGAATCTGCGCCAGGTACCCTTAAACTCCTCAAGGGAAATAAGCAATTTACCCGGCGTGATGTCTGGTACTACGAGGCGCGCCGCTGCGGCTGCCGCGCGCGCATTCATTTGATTAAACTCTCCTGGCAGCTGTAGCGGGAATGCGGGCTCGCGTGTGTAGTCAACAATGGTTGCAGAAAGTCCTTCCAAAAGAGGCGCAATGCTCGGGCGCTCGGCATCCGTAACGATGTAGCCATGCGCAGGAACCTTTTTCATAAGCGTACGGAATGCATCCTGCACATCTGCCAAGTCTTGGTAATAGTCAGTATGGTCAAACTCAAGATTCGTGACTACCAAGATTTCCGGCGTGAGGTTTAGGAAGTGTCGCTGATACTCGCACGCTTCAACTACAAACCAATCAGATTCACCGGGCAGGTAGTTGCTACCAAAATCCTGCACGATAGAGCCCACCACTGCCGATGGTGACACACCAGCATCGCGCAAAATCTTTGCGAGCATGCCTGTCGTGGTTGTCTTTCCATGCGTTCCCGCTACCGCAATCGTTCTCTTTTGTTCTGACACACTCCCAAGCATTTCAAAATAAGACACCTGTGGAATCTCAAGCTCGCTAGCGCGCATGCGCTCTGGATTGTCTGTGTGTACTGCGGCCGAATAAACGATGATGTCTGCTTGCTCCGGAACATTCTCTGCTGCCTGCCCAATTGTTACTGATATTCCCTTTTGCTGGAGTAGGCGCGTCGTCGGACTCTCTTCACGATCGGAACCCGTGACAATTTCTCCGCGCTCATGCAAAAGTTGCGCTAGTGCCGACATGCCGATGCCGCCAACGCCGCTCATGAATACTTTCCTAGTGTTAGATGTCATAGTTTGCTGGAAGTTCAGGCCTGTAATCAAAGTGAAAGTATTCCCGCTTCTTACCTATGCGGAAACCCTTCTCCTGCATTATCTGCGCAAGCGAATCTTGAAGTTCTTGGTATCGGACAGAGTCTTCATCAGTTTTTCCTCTATAGAAACCAATGAATAAAGCCTCCACCCCGTCTGCACCGTTACGTATGTATATTTCTTTCTCACTAGCAACATCCCACAAAGCAACGTCCACAGACAAGCCGAGTGCGTGTGGCTTTTCTGCCAAGTTAAGAATGCTGTCGGTCACCTCCTTACCGTATTTCTCTACGCGACGCTTATACACTATCTCGTATAGAGCCTCTGAGCGATACCCTTCCTTTATGTACATACACCAACCCTTCTTTCTAAGTTCCGCATCCGCCGCAAGTAACGCAGGTACCATTACTTCATCCACCTGAACGCGATCGCTAGTTACTCCCGCACCCATAACGTCATCTTTGGTGAGTCCGTGCGTTTCATACTTATGCCAGTAGAAATTACTTCCACGCAAGCCGTAGGTGTCTATATAGACTAGATTTTCTGGGGTACTCATAGGGCGGTAACTAGTGCGGTAAATTGGTCTCCCCTGTCATATTCATTAGTAAACATCCCGAATGAAGCAAACGCTGGTGAGAGTACCATAACGTCCCCGGGCTCACTTTCCGCAACGGCTTCCGCCACTGCTCCAGCAAGATTCGTGTGGACGTTTGCATCTGGGAATGCATCCTTGATTCGCTCCGTGCCCGTACCTGCAAGCAGCACGACGTGCTTAGCGCGAGCCTGCGCAACGCGAACAAGCTCATCCATCACAAGCCCCTTATCAAACCCACCCATAATGAGAATGGTCTTCCCTCCCGGCAGCGCAGAGAGTGCCGCAATGGTTGCGTCTGGCGTAGTAGCGTTCGTATCATTGTAGATTTTTACACCGTCTACTTCACGCAGGAACTCTAGCCGACCTGGCACGCCCGCAAATGCTTCCAGCGCCTCCCTCGAAACCTCGTTAGAAATTCCAAGCACGCGCGCAGCCGCTAGCGCGAGCCCTGCATCGTAGCGGTTATGAACGCCCGGCACCTGTAGCTGCCAGTCGACAGGAAGTGTTGCGTCGTTCGCAACAACAACTTCTCCCGTAAACTTTGAGCCGTATGCTTCGCGCACCACTTCCTCACACTGCGAACCAAGCACCAGTATGTCTTCTGTTTTCTGGTGCAGGAATATTTGCGCCTTGTCGCGCAAGTATACTTCCATATCGTCTTTGTAATAGACCATGTGGTCCGCCATAAAAGTGGTGAAGACCGCAATATGTGGACTCATCTTTTCATCACCGAACCCTTGGCACTGCCACGAATCAAGCTCGAAAAGCGCGTAGTGTTCCGAGGTAGCATCGTCTAGTAGCGCGAGTGTTGAGACACCTCGAACATTGCCACCAAGGAGCACAGGCATCCCTGCCTCCTTCATAATTGAATGAATCATATGCGTCGTGGTCGACTTTCCTCGTGTGCCCGTTACTCCTATCACAGGTATGTCTGCGAGCTCCGCAAACCAAGAAGCGCTCATTTTTATAGGCGTTCCTTCTTTTTCGGCTTCAGCAATAAAAACAGAGTCGAGCGGAACACCAGCAGCTTTGAGTATAAAATCCCTTCCTCGAAAATCTTCGAGCCGGCACTCTCCGAGCACATAGGTTATATTTGAAAAATCTTCCAGTTGGGCGAGAGACGGCGCGAGTTCTTCTTTACTCTTCAGATCAGTCACAATAAGTTCCGCCCCCTGTTCTGCCAGGAACTTAGTGTCTCCTACGCCACGACCAAGAAGCCCGAGCCCCATGACGGTAATTTTCTTGCCAGCGAGTTTATTCCGGACGTCCATACAGGCATCCTAGCGCACTTCACGCGGTCTATGAAATGTCTATTCGCACGGGACTTCTCGCTCAACTTCAGTGTGACTGAGTTCTGCAGCGGAGAATGGCACCCGGATAATCTGATACGGACTCGTGAGTGCCTGTGTAGCCACACAGTCAGCACCCGGCTTCTCAATAAGCACCGTCACATGTCGCTCCTTTCCGGTATCGGTCACCTTCTCCACGGAAATTGCGTACCCGCCTGTTGGGCGCTCCCCCGCAAAGACAGCGATGACGTATCCCTTCTTGAAATCTACAACGGGCATCTTTGTAGTGCTTCCCGTAAGTTTCCACATCTTTTCGTACTCTTCCTTAGAGTAGATCGCATAGTTTTTACGCTTCGATACCCCCTCGGCAACTGACCCGTGTCCAAGAACGCCAAAAGACACATCTTTTGATTCAGCAACTGGTTCTTGCGCTGTTACCGATTCCACTGATGCTGCAGCCTGGTCTGTGTCAGGTGCGCCAGTTGGTCCATACAGGTACAACCATGCACCAATAATAATTGCTGCGGCACACATACCAGCAATGATGAGCAAATCTCGCATATATGTGTAGTATACCTGTCTATTGAAGAGTAAAAGATGTGAGGTGGGCATAGGCGACCAAGGCCTGGAATTAGAGCAACTTATCTGGTAGTATCCGAGGAGCCGGGGAACGACCCGGCTCCTTTCCTACGGAAAGCCAAGTGTATGGCATATCACCGCTTCGCGGCTTCAGCCATACGCTTGGGTTCGCTCGGTACAAAGAAATATGTAAGGGAAACGCCTTTCCATATTTCTTCTCACCTCGCTCACGCAAGCGTAGCTCAGTTGGTAGAGCACTCGACTGATACTCGAGCGGTCATAGGTTCGAATCCTATCGCTTGCACACGTACAAAGTCCCGGAGGTTGCCTCCGGGACTTTGTATATATGTAGAAACGCCCCGACCTTTCGGCCGGAGCGCTTGATTGCTGCGGTGTTGCAGGGACTACGTGGCCGTTCTGCCGCGCTTCCTACGACTTCCCCAACGGGCAGCCTTAGGCGTCCAGGGGAGGTTGGGAAATCGTCGAGAAGGCCGCGGGGGCCGATAATCTGTACCCACGCGGTCGTAACGGCGAACCCAGATGTGGAATCCAGCCCTTTCCACCGGAAGCCACTCACCCCCTTGACCGATCTGCACGAAGAGCAAATGGAGCAGCTTGCCCACCCAGGTATCAGACCATCGAAACGGTGAGAGAGCCTCGATGGGTGTCCACGGCAAGTTGATGAACTTTCTACTCTCATCAGGGAGGGTGAAGTCCGTGGGCAGGACCTCGTTAGGCCGAACCCACAGACGGTCTCCGTTCCGACGAATCGGAACCCAAAGCCCTCCGGCGGACAGCTGTTCAAACCAAGAAATCATGTACAGAACTCCAAACGGGATGGATGGGTACATGCACACACTAACACTAAATAGCGTTAAAGTCAATACTCTTTGTCCCTGTAAACGAAAAACGCGCGCAGTTGAAGGTTCTCCCGAGGGAAAACCTTCAACTGCGCGCGCTTTGCGTTGCAACTGAAGTATCTAGAAAATAAGAAGGTTCTCTTGTGTTCCGCCTATTCGAAGGTTTAGAAGCTCAATTGAGGCTTCCAATC
>CAZUBJ010000003.1:2270-45600 GCA_964618705.1 uncultured Candidatus Saccharibacteria bacterium | reverse complement strand
TCATGGTCGGAATCATCATCATGTTTCTGCGATTTTTGATGGGGGATCGTGCGTATATGCGACCCGACCTCTCGCTGCGTTGGATGAATGAACAACACGTTATTTCGAGCGCTCGACCAGTATTCGGCTTTCCCGCATTGTATCTCTTTGACCTTGCTCCTCAGCAAGACGCTGTGGTATACATTACGCGCCACACACAGGCAGATGACAGAATCGTGGTATTCGGTGATTACCTTGCTCCAGAGCTCTCGGCGCTCACTGGCCGCGTGACAGTGGTGATGGAGAGATTCCTTGCGGGCTATGAGACCCGTTACAAGCAGCAAAACAACTTCCTCGTACTCGGACCGCACCTCGTGGGTACGTTCAAGCGTCCAGGGACAGAGACGCGGGTTCAGGAGGCGCGCGAGGATTATTGTAGTGACACATTGCTCTTGAATGATGGATACCTCGTCTGCGAATTATCTGATAAGAAAATACGCGCACGAATCGCGAAGGCTACGGGTGAATGAAGCACATTTGAGCTTTATAATGCTCCGTTTTCTGCTATAATTCACCCATGGAAATTAGAAATATCGCCATCATCGCGCACGTGGACCACGGAAAGACCACGCTCACGGACGCCATCATGAAGCTAACGGGAGCTGCCGCTGAAGGCGTCTCCATGGACTCCAATGCGCTTGAACACGAGCGTGGTATCACCATTTACTCAAAGAACACCTCTATTGAGTACAAGGGAACCAAGATCAACATCGTGGACACCCCGGGTCACTCCGACTTTGGTTCTGAGGTGGAGCGCGTACTTCGCTCTATTGATTCCGTGCTCCTTATTGTGGACGCGCAGGAGGGACCAATGCCACAGACTCGCTTCGTGCTTAAGAAGTCGCTTGAGCTCGGTCTTAAGCCTATTGTCGTTTTGAACAAGATTGATAAGCCAGCAGCTGATCCAGATCGCGCTGAGGAGCAGGTGCTTGAGCTCTTCCTAGAACTTGGTGCTTCTGACGAGCAGTCAGACTTCACTACCGTGTACGCAATTGGTCGCGAGGGTGTTGCGATGCGTAAGCTTGACGATGAGCGCAAGGACCTCACTCCACTGCTCGACGTTATCCTTGAGCAGGTAGCACCTACTTCAAGCGCTGACAGTGCATCAAAGCCGCTAAAGCTTCAGACCTTTAACTTGGCATACGACAACTTCCTCGGACGTCTTGCTATTGGACGTGTGTACGAAGGAACCGTGAAGGCCGGACAGACGGTCATCGTGAAGAAAGCAGATGGCGAGAGCCGCAACGCAAAGATTACAAAGGTGTTTACCTTTAAGGGTCTTGAGCGTGTGGACGTGCCTGAGGCTGGAGCAGGCGACATTGTGATTATTGCCGGTATCGCTGACGCGTTTATCGGTGAGACCATCACCACCGACCCAGAGATGGAGCCAATGCCAGCAATCGCTATTGATGAGCCAACCATCACCGTGAACTTCCTCGTGAACAACTCACCGTTTGCTGGAAAGGAAGGTAAGTACGTGACGAGCCGTCAGCTGCGCGACTACCTCGAGCGCGAGCTTGAAGTGAATGTGGGTCTTAAGGTGGACTTTGTATCCCCTGAAGCATTCAAGGTATCTGGTCGTGGAGAGCTCCACATCGCTATTCTCCTTGAGAACATGCGTCGTGCTGGATACGAAATGCAGGTGTCTCAGCCACAGGTAATTGTGCGTGAGGAGGAGGGTGTGAAGGTAGAGCCGTACGAGGAGGTTATCATCGACACCCCAACGGAATACCAGGGAGCTATCATTGAGCGCCTCGGTACTCGCGCCTTTGTGATGCAGAACTTGGTGCAGGAGGGCGACACGGTGCGCCTAACCTTCGAGGGTCCTACTCGTGGACTCCTTGGATACCGCAACCAGTTCATTGTGGACACCAAGGGTGAGGGTATCCTTTCTTCACGCGTGCTTGGCTTCAAGCCATACGCGGGTGAGATTAAGAAGCGCCAGGTTGGTTCCATGATTTCTATGGCAACTGGAAAGGCGCTTGGATACGCACTCTGGAGCCTTCAGGAGCGTGGTGTGCTCTACATTGTTCCTGCGACCGAAGTGTACGAAGGAATGGTTATCGGCAACACGTCTAAGGGTGAGGAGATGGTGGCAAACCCTACCAAGGGTAAGAACCAGTCAAACGTTCGCTCTTCTGGAATGGACGAGGCCATCAACTTGGTGCCAGCCTACACGCTCACCATTGAGCGCGGTCTTGAAGTGATGACTGAGGACGAGTACCTCGAAATCACGCCGCTTTCTGTGCGTCTGCGCAAGCAGGGACTCACTGAGTCTGATCGCGCGAAGAATCGCCGCTAATCCGATTCAAAAACAAAAGACCCACAACGAATGTTGTGGGTCTTTTGTTTTGGGGTAGTATGCAAGTTCGGCCGTTAGTGGCTATCGGGGAGAATTGAAATGAGAAGGGTCGTATTTCCACGACACGAGCGCATGGTGCGCAAACTCTGCAAAGAAAAAGGCGTGCCATATCCGCTCACGATCGAATCAGCGTCAGTCGCTTTTGTCCGGTTTACGGACGACAAAAGCGATGTGACGCTGGTGCTCGGTGAAGAGAGTCTGGCGCTCCTGTTCTTCTTTCAGGAGAAGGTGGAGGAGGACAAGCGGTACAACCCGTCCAAAGCCTCCTACATCAACTACACGCCAGAGCTTCGCGCAGAGCTTCTGGAGTTCATGGGAGAGCTGCCTCAGCACGCGCCAGATGTGCGGAAGCTTCGGTTTCCGCTTTTGGCTCAGCATGCGAGTCGAGCCGAAATCTTCTGGCAGGACAAGCCTCCAGAAGCCCAAGAGTTGTAGTGGCGCCAAGCGGCCCTACACTCGACAGGGCGCCGCCGCAAGCGGCGCCCTTTTCTATACTTGCTATTTTGGGCTTTTGGGGCTATAATAGATTTATCAACGTTTCTCCTTACGTTTTCTGTCTTTTGGCCAGCTCACGCGCCGCCTCGAGACCCAAGCTTTTGGCTTCTGAAACTCGAGACGTTGCAGCCACCCGTTCGCGGCCCTGGCCATACTAATCCACGACGCAGCGCGTAAGGCGCCCTCGCGACGTACAAGAAACACACACATGAATCAGTCAAACACATCGCGTCCGCGCGATTCTCGTAGGGGACCAGGTCCTCGCAGTGGAGGAGGTCGTCCAGGTGGACGCCCGCAAGCTCGTCCAAGTTCAGCATACGAAGCAGGTATGCGTTTTGCGCTTGAGAGTGGTTTTAAGCGTCCTGCTACCGCACCGTCTGAGCCTCGCCGCCGCGCCCCAATGGGTGGAGGAGGAGGTGGACCACGTCGCGATTCTCGCGGCGGAGGAGGAGCACGTAGTTACGGAAACGATCGTGGAGGTCGCACCAGCGCCCCTACCCGTGGTCGCCGTAACTACCAGGAAATGGATGTTGATATCTCAAAGCTTATCAACAAAGCAACAGCTCCTGAGAAGGTAGAGGCATACGTACCAGAGAACGTATTCTCATCATTTGCTATTGACGAGCGTCTGAAGGACAACATCTCAAAGAAGGGATACCTTCTTCCAACACCAATCCAGGACCAGTCCATTGTGCACGTGCTTAAGGGCTCTGACATTGTCGGACTCGCTAACACCGGTACCGGAAAGACCGCAGCTTTCCTCATCCCACTTATTGATAAGGTGCTTAAGTTCCGCACACTAAACCAGGCGGAGCGTGTCCTTATCATGGTGCCAACCCGTGAGCTCGCTATTCAGATTGAAGAGGAGTTCTGGGGCTTTGCAAAGGGACTTGGACTTGCGTCCGTTACTTGTGTTGGTGGTGCCAACATCACTCCGCAGGTACGTGTGCTACGTCGCAACCCAGCATTCGTCATTGGAACACCAGGACGTCTAAAGGACCTTATGGAGCGCCGCGAGCTCGACCTTTCTCAGTTCGGCACACTCGTGCTCGACGAGGCTGACCGTATGCTCGACATGGGCTTCATCGATGACATGCGTTTCATCATGAGCAAGATGCGTGCAGAGCGTCACACCCTATTCTTCTCGGCTACCATGTCTCGCGACATTGAGCGCCTGATTGGAGACTTCCTCAAGAATCCTGTCCGTGTGACCGTGAAGACTCGTGAGACATCACACACTATTGATCAGGATGTTGTGCGCGCACATGCGTCTGAGAAGTTCGACAAGCTCTCAGAGATTCTGCGCGATGAAGCGTGTAAGCGCGTACTCGTGTTTGGTCGTACCAAGCATGGTGTAGAGCGTCTCACAAAGGATCTTCGCAGTGGCGGTATTCGTGCTGAGAGTATTCACGGAGACAAGACACACGGCGCACGCCAAAAGGCTCTCGGCCTCTTCAAGCGTGGCGAAGTGAACGTGCTTGTGGCAACTGACGTTGCTGCACGCGGACTTGATATTTCAGGTGTCTCACACGTGATTAACTACGACCTACCAGCAACGTACGAGGACTACACGCACCGTATCGGCCGAACAGGTCGCGCGGGAGAGGCGGGGAAGGCGCTTACGTTTATTGGGGCATAAAACTCACTAAAACGTGCAAGAAAGCCCCAGACCTTGCGGTCTGGGGCTTTCTGCTATACTTGGTGCATTGCTAATAAGGGCTTCCTAATAGTTATGGATCAGACAAAATCAGGTGGTTTTATGGAGAAATACCTCACGCCAATTGCGGTGGTAGTTGGTGCAGGAATTATTGCTCTTGCCTTCATGTTTGGGCAGGGAGGTAACAAGGACGATGCAAAGCCAGCAGAAGTTGCTGTTGATGTGAAGGATGTAAAGACTGACGGCGTGCCATTTATCGGAAGCCCAACAGCACCTGTCACTATGGCGGTATGGTTTGATTACCAGTGCCCATTCTGCAAGCAGTTTGAGCAGACGGTAACGCCGGAGCTTATTAAGAACTATGTGGAGGCCGGAAAGCTTCGCATTGTGTTTAAGGACTTCCAGTTCCTTGGCGAGGACTCAATGACTGCAGCACTATACGCACACGCAGTATGGGAGGCTTCTCCAAACTTGTATCACGACTGGTTGACTGCCGTTATGGATGCGCAGGACGACGAGGGTGATGAAGGATTCGGTGACCTTGCATCTATCGACAAGGTAACAGCTGAGAAGGTTCCTGGTATTGATGTTGCTCGCGTCCACGCGCTCATGGAGAGCAAGAAGGCAGACTACAACAAGATGATTAGCGACTCGCGCGCGGAAGGTGCGGCCTTTGGAATCAACGGTACACCGAGCGTGATTGTTGGTAAGAAGCTTCTTTCGGGAGCTGTTCCATACGCTACTGTTGCAGCAGCAGTAGACGAGGCGCTCAAGAAGTAGTCCTACTACACGACACTTGTACGAAAAGCGAGCCAGTAATGGCTCGCTTTTCTGCTATGCTTCATAGATATGAAGATTCAATGGAATACAGTCACTCGCGTGTCGCAACTTGTAAGCATCGTGCTCTTTGTTCTTGTATTCCTGCTCGGCATTGGACTCGGCATGCTCTATGAGCGCCACGCCTACGCTAACGCCGTGAAGGCCTACAGCGAAGGAAGAATTTAACCTTCCGTACGCTTCTTTCTGCGAGCGTCCCAGACTTCGTATGCAAGCGGAAGAGCAGAGAGGATAATGATGGCTCCAATTATTGGAAGGAGATAGTGCTCTAGGTTCGGAAACACGTTCCCTAGCGAGTATCCAAGATAGGTGACCCCGGTACCCCACAATAACGCCCCGACTACGTTGTAGATCACAAATGTTCGGTAGCGCATGCTGCCAAGCCCTGCAAAAATAGGAACAAAGGTACGAACCGTTGGTACAAAACGAGCGAATATAATTGCTCGTACACCGTAGCGTGCGTAAAAGGCTTCTGTTTTCTCTACCGTGCGGTCGTTAAAGAAGAATGAATTTTTGTTCTTAAACAATCGTGGACCAAAGTAACTACCAGTCCAGTAACCGATAGTGTCGCCAATAATGGCTGCACTTGTGGTGAGTATCAGAAGCGGGACAATCTCAAACACTCCTTGCGAAGCGAGTAGTCCTGCTACAAAGAGCAAGCTATCGCCTGGGAAAATGAATCCAAAGGGGAGGCCTGACTCCGAGAGCACAATAAAGAAGATGCCTGCATAGCCTGCGGCCTGCACAAGGTCGGTTAATGGGAGTCCAAAAAAGTCAGTAATCATGATGTTGGTCAGTATACCGCAGGCGCGTAACCTGCGCGCTTGAGTGTGCGTGTTCGGTAGATAAACAAACACAGCCAGAGCAGGGTAACTGTGGCTGTGTGTTTGGGGGCTAGAAGCTTATGACTTGCGAAGCCTGCGGGAGTGGAAAGTCGGGGAGTGCGCGTGGCAATCCTGGACGTTCCATGTGCGAGAGAGATGTTGCAGCTGCGGCCATGTTGGTGGCGGCGACTGCGGAAACCTCTGCGCCCCGTAGGAATGCAAGAGACGTTGCTTCTGCCTGAGTAAGAACTCTAGGGAGTGAAGACTGGAGGACTAGTATGAGTACCCCGAGCCCAAGTGCCTGAAATAATGGCATATGGTTATTGCTAGTAAGTAATCGTACCGATACAGTGCTGCGCCGTGCGCGCGCTCTGTAACTGTCCTGTCAGTGTTCAAGTCCCTCCATTTGCTATAACCCAAACAGTTAGAGAGAGGTTGCTATACTCTCTGTATGGAAACAGCAGTCTTTGCCGGTGGGTGCTTTTGGGGAATCGAGAAGGCGTTTTTAGACATGCCAGGTGTCGTGGATGCCGAGAGTGGCTACACGGGAGGAGCGCGTGAGAACCCAACGTATGAGCAAGTATGTACCGGGGCTACGGGGCATGCTGAGGCGGTGCGGGTGACGTTTGACCCTACCATCGTCTCCTATGAAGCGCTCACCCGGAAGTTCTTTACTATTCATAATCCGACCGAGCTTAATCGCCAGGGTCCTGATGTTGGAAGTCAGTATCGCTCTGCAATTTTCTATGCAAGCGATGAGCAGAGACTTATTGCGGAGCGCATCATTACCGAGCTTTCCCCTGCGTACTATCCGAAATCAGTCGTAACTGAAGCTGCGCCGCTCACTGCATTCTATAGAGCGGAGGAGTACCATCAGCGGTATTTCGAAAAGCACCCAAATACGGTGTGTCATCTATGAAAAAGGGAACTGACCATATCGGTATAAGTGTTTGTTACGTGTGCCACGATGGTGAGGGTAATTACTTGTTCCAAAAGAGGGGAGAGAACTGTCGGGATGAGCGAGGGAATTGGGATACGGGCGGCGGGGCGCTCGAATTCGGTGAGACAGTCGGCGGGGCGCTTCATAAGGAACTCATGGAAGAATTTGGGATTGCACCACTTGAAACAGAATTCCTTGGGTTTCGTGATGTGTTCCGTGAACAAGACGGAATAAAGACTCATTGGCTATCACTCAACTTTCGAGTGCTCGTCGACAAGGAGAAGGCATACAATGCTGAGCCGCATAAGTTCGATGAAATAGGATGGTTTCCGCTTTCAGATCTTCCTTCGCCGCTTCACTCGCAACTTCCGGTATTCTTTGAGGTATTCGGTGAGCGTCTCTAAAGTTCTTGTTTGAAATCGAGCGAGATGGAATTGATGCAGTAGCGCTTGCCGCCTTGGTCGCGTGGACCGTCATCAAAGACATGTCCTAAGTGGCTATTGCAGTGCTTGCAGAACACTTCTGTGCGAGTCATGCCGTGGGAAGTGTCGGTGCGGGTACCGACATTTTCTGCTACCGCAGGATCCGTAAATGAGGGCCAGCCACTACCCGAATCAAACTTCTTGTCCGAAGAGAATAGGGCGGCGCCGCACACTTTGCAGTGGTACATGCCCGTCTCGTGGTTATCCACGTAGTTGCCGGAAAAGGGAGCCTCGGTGCCGGCCTGGCGCAATACCCGGTATTCCTCAGGTGTGAGGCGGACTTTAAGCGTTTCGTCTTGTATTTGCTCGTGTTCCATACCGTTAGTCTATCACCATTGCTCGGGCTACCCCCGCGCGGTACGATTATGGATATGCAGAAACATTCGGGTGCGAAGGGGGCAACTCCACTATCAGTGCTACTCCTTGTGCTCTCGTTTCTTGGCCTGGCCGATGCCTGGTATCTAACCGCAAGTGCCGTAAATCACACCGCACTTTCGTGTGATCTCGGCGCAGTGCTTGATGGCTGCAATATTGTGGCGAAGAGTGACTACTCATTCTTCATGGGTCTGCCACTGGCACTCTATGGCGTCCTGTTCTACGCACTAGTATTTGTACTTGCTGCAGCGGTGCTGGTGGTTCCCGCTAAGCTCTTTTATCAGGGACTCTTTGCACTTGGTGCGGTGGGTTCGCTCGCATCTCTCGTATTTCTCTATATTCAGTTCTTCCTTATTAAGGCTATCTGTATTTACTGCATAGCATCCGCCGTTATTACGTTTATGGTATTCCTCGTGGCCTACGATTTGTGGAAGAAGCACCGCGCATGGGGTACGGTAGTGCTTTCTGAAACGTCATAATTTTCTATGCGCCTATTTACCCTCATCTTCTCGCTCGTGCTGGTGGCAGCAATTCCGCTGCAGACGTATGCGGCGAAGGTAGAGGCTGCGCGCACCGTAGTTGTTTCAGAACCAGAGACAAAGAATATCTATCTCACCGGAACGGATATCACCATTGCAGCTCCACTTGGTGAAGACGCGTTTGCGATGGGGGCAACAGTTGTCACGTCGGCAGTGATTATGGGGGATGCGCTGCTTGGCGGCGGGCACGTGGATGTGCGCAAAGCGGTAGTGGGCGATGTGCGTCTTATTGGCGGAGAGTTATTGGTCGACGCGCCTGTGGGTGGAGACATTATGGCGCTCGGTGCAACCATAACCGCATCGTCTACAGCGAAGGATACACACTTGATTGGCGGAGTTGTGCGCGTGCAGGGAAGTGGCGGGGACGTGACGGTATACGGCGCCGATGTGTACCTATCGGGAGCAATTACGGGAGATGTGCATATTGTTGCCTCCGATAAGCTCTTTATCGAGGAAGGGACAACCATCACCGGTGCTTTGCAGTATGACGCGCCTCAGCAGGTGCTCGTGCCTACCTCTGCGGTCATCGCGGGAGGAGTCACCTACACAGGCTCGTCCACATTCCTTCCTACCAACGAGGAAGCGAAGCGCTTTGCTATCGCTGGAGCTGGGGTGCTCTTTATCACCCGTATTATCGCCATAGCTATTGCTGCTGGTGTTGTGGTGGGACTCTTTCCGATACTCGCAAACCTGGTAGTGGAGCGCACGATGCGTCGCACACCAAAGCGTTTCATACTACTCTCACTTCTTGGATTTTCAGCGATTGTTGCGACGCCAATTCTCATTCTCTTTTTGCTCGTGTCATTTGTTGGTATCGCGCTTGCGGTACTGCTGGTAGCGCTCTATGTTCTCATGCTCTTGTTGGCGTATCTGTATGCGGGACTTATCTGCGGAGCAGCACTCTCGCAAGCACTATTCAAGAAGGAGCACTGCACCTGGCGGACCGCAGTGCTTGGTACCCTCGTGTTGTATGTTGTCGGTCTGGTGCCAGTGCTTGGGATGATAGTCACCTGCGTCATAACGTCAGCTGCGCTTGGGGCACTTATGGCTATTGTGTACCGCAAGAGTTTTGGTAGTGCCGAAGAAGACGAAGCGTTTTTACTCGGTGAGGATACTGCTAACTAATACGGAACTATGACTATGCTACAGATTGGAGACACCGCCCCCGCTTTTTCACTCCCTGACCAGGATGGTGTGGTGCACACACTTGCTGAGGTGGCGGGGAAGTGGACCCTGCTCTACTTCTACCCAAAGGATGCCACTCCGGGTTGCACGGTGGAGGCGCAGACTATTCGGGATGCGTGGCCTGATTTTACGGGTAGCAACATCGTAGTGTTTGGTATTTCCGCAGACTCGGTGGCAAGTCACAAGAAGTTTGCAGAGAAGCAGGGTCTCCCGTTCACACTGCTTGCAGACGAAGAGAAGAAGATGGTGAGCGCCTATGGTGTGTGGGGAAAGAAGAAGATGATGGGTCGCGAGTATGACGGTATATTCCGCACCTCATTCCTTGTTGCTCCAGACGGGACTATCGCCAAGATATATGAAGAGGTGAAGCCGAGTGAGCATGCGGCACAGGTACTTCGTGATGTCGCAGAACTCGCCTGAGCTATTCCCAGACGCGAAGCAGGAGGAGCGTAGAGTGCGCGCGGCAAAGATAGTCGCGTATTTGAAGAAGACGTATCCTCTACCTAAGACGGAGCTCATCTACACGACGCCGTTTGAACTTGTGGCATCGGTGATTCTTTCTGCGCAGTGTACTGACAAAAAGGTGAATGCAGTGACGCCAGCACTTTTTGCGAAGTACCCGACACTGGTGGACTATGCGAATGCTGAGCCATCGGAATTGATGGAACTGATTTCTTCCATAACCTATTTCCAGTCAAAGGCGCGGTATCTAATCGGTTCCGCAAAGGTGTTGCTCGAGGAGTTTGATGGTGTGGTACCGCGCACGGAGAAAGAGCTCACCAGACTGCCTGGAGTGGCGTACAAGACCGCACACGTGGTGCTGGGTGAGCTCTACGACATCTGGGAGGGTATTCCTACAGACACGCACGTGAGGCGCTTTGCGCTCCGGTTTGACCTAACTGACCGAACCGAGCTCACCAAGATTTCTAAGGACCTAGAGCAACTCGTGCCGAAGAAGGACTGGAAGTACGTAAATAATGGACTAGTGCTCTATGGTCGATATGTGTGTAATGCGATTCCTCACGAGTGTAGCGAGCACGCATTGACTAAGCTATGGCCACCTGCAGCAACCCGCTGGCCCAAGGCGAAATAGTTGCAATCCGTTAGTGGTGGCGTACTATCAAAGCGGTTCGCTCTTTGTGGTCCGGGCGGTATCGTCGCCGGCTACACGCCACACACACGCCCGTTCCTGGGCCATAGAATGTTGAACCCCCCTCCCGGGCGCAAGCACGGGAGGGGAAGCTTTTTATAGGCAGGATTCAGGAGTACCATAGGGGCATGGATAAGAAGCGGCCAGTGGCAGTATTTGATATAGACGGGACGCTGTTTCGTTCCTCGCTTTTGGCAGAGCTTCTGCGGGAATTAGTTGCGCGGGACATGTTCCCAAAGAGTGTCGCAAAACTCTATGAAGGAAACGAAGGAGAGTTACAGAACAAGCGCGGCGAGTACGGCCCCTACATGCGCAAAATGATTGATGCGTTTGCGGTGCATGCAAAGGGGTTACCGTACGGGGAAATTGCAGACATCGCGGGGGAAATCATTGAGGCGAATCGCGACCGCACCTTCCACTACACGCGCGACTTGGTGAAGGAGCTCAAGAAGAAGGGGCACTACTTGCTTGCTATTTCATACTCGCCAAAATTTATCGTGGACGGGTTTGCGTACGAGCTGGGGTTTGATAAATCGTACGGCGTATTTTATGAAACGGGAGCATCGGGACGTTTCTCGGGAGAGATTGCAGACGAGCATTTGATTATGAACAAGGGTGCAATTTTGACGCGCGCCATTAAGAAGAACAACCTTACCCTAAACGGCTCCTACGGGGTTGGCTCCACCGAGAGTGACATTTCTGTAATGGATCTGACCGAGTCTTCCATTGCGTTTAATCCGAACCGCGTGCTGTATCGTCATGCCAAACAAAAGCTCTGGGAGCTTGTTGTCGAGCACAAGGACGTGATTTATGAGCTGTAGTTCGTGGTTCGGTTGATTTTGGTATACTTTCTCAATGACAAAACGACTCTACCGAAGTAAGGACAATAAGGTGCTCGCTGGTGTGTGTGGCGGTATCGGAGAGTATTTTGACGTAGATCCCGTTCTCATCCGTCTCTTCTATCTCGTGCTGACAATCTTTACGGGACTTGTGCCTGGAATTATCTGTTACTTCTTTGCGATTCTCATTATTCCAATGGCTCCCCACATAACACCGTCAAAGGTAGTTGATGAAAGCACAGAGGGTTAGTGAAAACATTTGGAAATATTGGAATGAGCACGGTAGACATGATTTGCCGTGGAGGAAGACTACCGACCCGTACAAGATACTGGTCTCTGAAGTGATGCTGCAACAGACGCAGGTGGAGCGTGTGGTTCCGTACCACAAGAACTTTCTGAAGCAGTTTCCGAATGTGAAGACACTCGCCGAAGCACCACTCTCCGAGGTGCTCAAGCTCTGGCAAGGGCTCGGATACAACCGGAGAGCCAAGATGCTCCACGAGGCTGCCAAGGCTGTTGTGCGCGAGCATGGTGGGAAGTTCCCGAAGAGTGCTGATGAGCTAGTGCGTCTGCCGGGTATCGGTCCGTACACTGCAGGAGCTGTCGCAGCGTTTGCGTACAATCACGACGAGATTTTCATAGAGACAAACATTCGCACCGTTATTACGCATCACGTATTTCCTGATAAGGGGCAGGTGAGTGATGCACAAGTACGGGAAGTGTTAGAGAAGATGCATCCGAAGGGGCATGCGAGAGAATGGTACTCCGCGCTCATGGACTATGGCGCGCACTTGAAGCGCTCTGGAGTGCGCATAAACGCGCGCGCAAAAGGGTACACAAAGCAGTCTATGTTTACTGGGTCTGCCCGCGAAGCACGCGGTGCCATTGTGCGATGCCTATCTGCAGGATCAGCATCCAAGCAACAGCTCCTGAAATTACTCCCGACAGAGCGAAAGGAGCAGCTTGAAGAGCAGCTTACAAAGCTGCTTCGTGAAGGTTTGATAGAGAAAACTGGCAGGAGCTACCGCCTACCGAGCTAGCGATCGTCTTTGATGAAGTAGCTGCTCCCAAGTCCGAGTATGAGGAGTATCACGCCCATAGTGATGAAGAAGACGACGTAGCTACCGGTGAGCGCCAGCAGCAAACTAGCAGAGAGTGGGGCCGCGAGCGCCGACACGGGTCGCGTCATGCGGTAGAGCGTAGTAGTGTTCGCGTCCTCCGTTGTGACTCGCTTAAAGAAGTGACCGTCTACCATTGCCTCCACGAGAGCGCTTCCGAGACGTGTTGCAACGAGAATTCCGAGGAGTAGCACAAGTGGTGTAGTGCTTGTTACAAATGCGAGCGCTGCAAATGATACTCCCGTGATGGCAAACCCAGCGATAAGAATCTCTTTCTCGCCAAGCCATCGGTCAGCAATGTATCCAGCCGGGTACTCTACAAGAACAAAGGGAAGAAGCATCACCGCAAACATCCACCCAAGCTCTGACCATGGGATACCCAGCACGCCATGTAGGTAGAGCGGAATATAGAGTGGCGCGAGGTGATAGAAGAATTGAAGTACGCCGTTTGCAAAAATGGTGGCGCGCACATCGGCTCGCTCAAGTAGGCAGCGGCAACTATCAAGCAGCTTTGCGTGGTGAGTAGGTGGGTGCTCTGGTAGCTGTTCAAACAGAAGGAGGGTGATGAATGGGGTAAGCGAAATGGACGCTACCAGGAAGACGCGCCAGTACTCGCTGGTGTCGCCAAGCAGGAAGGCGATGATGAGTGGAGCGAGAATGAGTGCCACATTCCCAGACGTAATGAAGAGAGAGCGAATACGACCTGTCTGTGTGGGGTCAGTGCTTACTGCTTCAAGGAGAAGGTCCAAAAGGTACTGAATAAAGGGTGTGGTAGCACACACGAGCGCTAGGCAGAACGCGGCAAGCCAAAACGGTGGCTTACCAGCGAGCATCATGAGTGCCACGGCAATAATTCCCGCTACAACAATGGCAGTCTTGCGCACACCAAAGCTCGCGGCAATGCGCGGCATGAAAGGGAAGGTGATAAGTGTTCCCACAGCGCCGGCTGCAACAACAAGTCCTGTCTGATTATCTGGAAGGAACGTGGCAAGATAGGGGCCAATGACATACACAATCAAAAAGAAGTGCATGGCAGAGAAGAAGTTGCCAATGTAGAGAACACGCTTCGGATGCATTTGCATGAATTGTATCATCCGCATGTTCTGTACTGTCGGATTATGTAATAAAATCTCAACCCTCTAAATTCTTACGGGTTAGATTTCATCACATAATCCTATGTTATTTGAAACAATCAGCCGCACGTGAGTGCGGCTGATTGTTTCAAATATCTGAGCAGTGCTACGAAGGCAAGTAGAATCCTAGTCAGAACGTTTCAAACGGAAGGCGCGGGAAGGCGAGGAGCGGAGACGTACTAGAGAGTACGGCGTAGCGACGAGCCTGGGACCCGTAACGAACCGGTTGGAGCGTTCTGACGGATTCTTATACCCCAATCAATACAGGGATGACCATCGGTGCCTTGTTCGTACGTGTGAAGAGATAGCCTGCCATAGTGTCTGACAGCGCGTTCTTTACGTAGTCCAGGTCTACCGGGTTCATGCCCTCGGTGGTGTCCTCCACGGTCTTCTTAATAAGAAGACGCGCCTGGTTTAACATCTCCTGGTTTTCACGCAGGTAGATGAATCCGCGACTAATGATGTCTGGACTCTTGCGAAGCTTTCCAGTCTTTAGGTTCACCGTCGCAATGATGACGAACATACCGTCCTTGGCGAGTGCCTGGCGGTCGCGGATAACCACCTCCTGGATGTCGCCAATAGAGAAGCCGTCTACCACGAGTGGTGCGCTTGGAACCTTGTCCTTGTGTACGACCATCGTCTTGCCCTCAACAAGGTCGATAACGGAACCATTGTCCGCAAGGACAATCTGGTCGCGTGGGCGTCCTGCTTGCTCAACCGCCTTTGCGTGGCAGCTGGTCATGGAGTAATAACCGTAGGCAGGCATGAAGAACTTCGCACCAACCTGCTGGTTAATCCATACGAGCTCGCCTGAGTTTCCGTGTCCAGTTGAGTGCACGTCAGAGGACTTGTAGTGAATGAGCGTTGCGCCATTGCGGTACAACATGTCCTTCAAGTTCTGCACGGAGATTTCGTTTCCTGGAATAACCGAGGACGAGAGCACTACCGTATCGCGAGAGGTGAGGATGATGTTCTTGTGCTGCTTGGTAGCAATACGCATAAGCGCAGCAAACTCCTCCCCCTGGGCGCCGGTTGCAAGCACCACAATTTTATCTGGTGGGTAATCCTGGATTTCTTGTGCGCTGATGATGGTCTCCTTCTTTACGGTGAGGAGTCCAGTAATCTGTGCGATTTCCAAGTTGGTCTTCATAGAGCGGCCCTCCATCACAATCTTCTTGCCCATAGACTCGGCAATCTGAATGATGCGAATCATGCGCTCAAACTGTGAAGCGAAGGTACCGATAATGAGACGACCCTGTACGGTGCGTACGATGTTCTCAAGTGTTTCGTTTACGCGGCGCTCTGGAATAGAGAATCCATCGCGCTCGGCGTTGGTTGAGTCGGCGATGAAAAAGAGATTGTTGTCCTTTCCAAGGGAAGCCCACTTCTTCTGCTCGTGCTCGGCAGGGATACCTCCTTCGTGATCGAGCTTTAGGTCTCCGGTCACTACCACGTTGCCCCAAGGAGTCTCTACTGAGAGACCCATAGAGTCTGGAATAGAGTGGGTAACCGGGAAGAACTTAACGCGCGAGCTGCCCACGGTGACGGTAGAGCCTGGCTCTACAACGCGCACATCAAGCGCTGGCATGTCTGGGTACTCCTCCTGGCGTTTCAGAATCATTACGGATGTAAGGTTCTGCGTGTAGATAGGGGGATTGCCAAAGCGGCCCATCAAAAATGGGATACCACCGATGTGGTCTAGGTGACCGTGCGTAATAAAGACAGCGCGAACGCGGTCCTGATTTGCTTCTAGGTAGCGGGTGTTTGGAAGGATGTAGTCCACGCCAGGATTAGTTCCTCCTGGTACGAACTGGAATCCGGCATCGCATACAAATATGTCGTCCTTGGTCTCAATCGCAAACATGTTGCGACCAACTTCCTCGACGCCACCAAGTGGCACGATACGTACGGTCTTCTCGTCACACGGTGCTGGAAGGTATTCCGGCTTGTTCTTGTCTCCCTTTGGTGCGCCTCCTCCTTGTGGGCGGTCGCCGCCTCGTCGCATAGGACGTCCTCCGCTACGTGGTCCACGGTCGTTTGAACGACCCTGGCCACCGCGTCCGCGTCCACCGCGAGTGCCACGAGGGCGAGGGCCTGTTCCTTGTGCGGCTGGTGCCGCTCCGGGCGTGGATTCCTCCTTTCGAAATCCTGGCGCAGGAGCTGGCGCTGGTGCTGATGACATAGTGTCTTAGTGTTAATTGCTAAATATGTTCATTAATGGCTCTGCATGAGTCACTAGACGCTAGCCCCGGAATCCTTGCTGCTTTGATGCAGAGGACACATGAGCCAAAGGCTAATGACTTTGCACGAGAAACGGCCAGACGTACGCACGCTCCTTGTACCAGGTTGCTACGGTCGCGAATCGGTCTGCAGGGGCGGCAATCTGCGGAAGCATGACGCCGTATAGGGTCTTAGGGACAGCATACAGGAAGTCAGGGGCATGCGTAAAGGCGGCTGGATAATCTGCTGCAATTTTGTCGCTTGCGCTTTGCAGGTACTCAAGACGCTTAGCCTGGTCGCTGCTTGAACGTGCGCGCTCAAGCAGGGAATCTACGGAAGCATTTGCGTAGGACGCGATATTCAATCCTGGGTCAGTCTGCTCTCCAGAGTCCCAGAATGCGTACAGATCTTGCTCGCGACCAACTACCATACCAAAGAGCAGTGCTGCGTATGCGCGAGGACGGATGACGTCCTTGGTGAGGTCTCCTGGCTCGTAAAACTCAAGCGTGGTGGGAATACCGAGTGCTTGCCAATCGCTCTGCACTGCCTCAGCGAGCACCTTCAATTCAGGAACGTTCGAAGTGCGAATAGTAATTGCCGTAAGGGAAAGTTTTTCTTTACTGTTCTCCCATTCATTTGTTTCCGCATCAAAGGTCCAGCCATTGTTGGTAAGGAGCGTCTTAGCATCCTCTATACGTGTATCAACTGCAGGGAGCGCAGGCGGTGTGATGCCGTTTCCGGAGGATGCAGGACCTATAAGTGCGGTCGCATAGCCGCCGAGTAAATCATGCACAATGTGGTCGCGATTGATGGCAATGGAGAGCGCTTTGCGCACCTCAAGGCGAGCAAAAGCGGGCTCTTCTTTCTTGTTAAAGAAGACTCCGAATACACGTGAGTAGGGTGCACGAAGGGCGCCAGGTGCGTCTATGCCGTACGCGCTTTCAACACGACCGCTTCGGTACGCTCCCTGGAGCAGGGTAGTGGTCTCGAAGAAACGTAGACGAATCTCGTCGAGGTACGGCTTACCAAGTGCGTAGCCTTTACTCGCCTTCAAGTCATACTCAGTGACAAGACCATCACTGTTTTCTACCACCTTGGCTACCTTGAATGGGCCTGCTCCCACCGGACGCTGCATGAGTGGAGAGAAGGGGAATTCTGCGTTCGGTATATTGCGCCAGAGCCTCGAAGGCAAGATGCCAAGCGTTGTGTCGGCAAGGAACGGTGCGTATGGCTTTGGAAGAGTGAATTGCACCGTATGTGCGTCTAGTGCCTCGGCCTTGATGCTTACCCAGTTAGAGTACTCGGGACTCTTCAGGCTTGGGTCTTGCGCCTTCTCAACAGTGAACACAACGTCTTCGGCAGTTACTGGTGTGCCGTCTGAAAACTTTGCATTGTCGCGCAATATGAAGGTATACGTCTTACCGTCCTCTGACACACTGTATTCGCGTGCAATCACTGGCACGAGCGTGCCATCTGTTCCAATACCCATGAGTCCTGCGAAGGTGAGGGCAGTTAAATCGCGGTCTGCATCGCTCAACGCGAGGAGGGGGTTAACAAAGCGAGGCGAGCCAAGAACTCCCTCGGTAAGGGTTCCTCCGTGCGCGGGCACCTCTACCAACTGTGAACGAAGGAGGGAAAAGAGTCCGACAACACATACGAGTACAACAATAGTACCCAAGGTCACCGCTATGAATCGGTCGCCTGGTGGAAGCGAGCGGATGTACGCAAAAAGCCGTCTAAACGGCTGGGTGAGCCGAGCAAAAAGTGGGGTAAGGAAACGCGCGATACGCGATACGTTCATGAATGGAAAGGGGAACGGCCAGAGGCCGAACCTTAGAGAAGGAAGCCAGCGGCCGCCGCAAGCACAAAGAGAATTGCAATAACGATTGTCGCGAGGAATAGGAACTTCTCGGCGCCACGGCGCTTATAGAAGGTAGAGGCGAAGTTATCGCCACCGAAGGCCCCTCCTAGATTGGCACCGCGCTGCTGAAGCACGATACCGACAATAAGGAGTAGGGAAAGCGTTATCTCAATGTATGGCAGGGCTGCCTTTAGCGTTTCCATCTGTGCCCGTAGGGTAGCACGAGAGGAGGGACCGAGCAACTGGCGCAATTCTGGAGTACAGAATATTTTCTTGCTAGAAAATTTCTTCCGGCTCGGCTCGTCAGCCTGCGCCGAGCCTCCAGAATCGCGCCAGTTGCTCTAAGGGGAAGAAAAAGGTGTTGACGCAAAATGGGGGTGTTTTGTAATATATCGGCACGGTGCGACCTGTGGATAACTTTTTCTCTCACTGGGAGGGAAGTCGCGGGCGCACATTGGCATAACGCTGTATCATGAGCGTTCTTACTACTACTAATTAAGAGCACTTTCTTTATGGCAAAAACCGAATCTATTGCACTTACACCACTTGCAGACCGCGTTGTGGTCGCCCCATTCCCCAAGGACGAGGCCACTGCCTCTGGGATTTTGATTCCCGACTCGGCGAACCGAGATAAACCAGAGCGGGGGACCGTAGTGGCGGTTGGTCCTGGTCGCTATGACGACGGCGACCTCCTCCCCATGTCGCTTGTTGTTGGTGATGTCGTGCTCTTTTCCAAGTACGGCTACGACGAAGTGAAGCTTGATGGTAAGGAGTACTTCATCCTCCCCGAGTCACAGGTACTCGCAAAAATTCAATAGTTTACTTCCCTTTTACTCCCCTAACATCTACTACTGTGGCAAAACAAATTCTATTTGGTGAAGAGGCGCGCAAGGCAATGCACGAAGGACTTACGAAGTCAGCGCGTGCGGTAAAGGTGACGCTTGGTCCGCGTGGTCGCAACGTTGTGCTTGAGAAGAGTTACGGAGGCCCGCGCATCACTAACGATGGTGTGTCTATCGCTAAGGAAATCTCCTTTAAGGACAAGTTTGAGAATATGGGCGCTGAGATTGTGAAGGAGGTGGCCAACAAGGCCAACGACATGGCGGGAGACGGTACCACGACCGCCGTTACGTTGCTTGAGGCGATGGTAAACGAAGGTCTCACATCCCTTTCACGCGGTGCCAACGCCATGATGATACGAAGCGGCATGGAACAGGCGCGCGATGCTGCGGTGAAGGAGCTTAAGAAGATGGCGCGCCCAGTGGATGGCCGCAAGGACATCGAGCAGGTGGCTACCATCTCTGCCGAGAGCCCAGAGCTTGGTCGCATTATCGCCGAGACTGTTGAGAAGGTGGGTAAGAATGGCGTGGTGACGGTGGAGGAGTCGCAGGGAACCGAACTCTCCTACGAAGTGGTAGAGGGACTCCAGATTGATAAGGGATATGCCTCCCCATACCTTGTCACCAACCCTGAGCGCATGGAGGCAGAGATGCGCGATGCGCAGATTCTCGTCACTGACCGCAAGATCTCAACCGTGCAGGACATACTTCCCTTCCTAGAAAAGATTGCACAGTCGGGAAAGAAGGAGCTCGTCATCATTGCTGACGACATTGAAGGGGACGCACTTGCAACATTCATTCTGAACAAGCTACGTGGCACCTTTAACGTGCTTGCGGTAAAGGCGCCAGGCTTTGGCGATCGCAAGAAGGAAATGCTCGCAGACATAGCGGCAGTTGTGGGTGCAACCGTTGTGTCGAGCGACCTTGGTATGACCTTTGAGAATGCGGAGCTGTCCGTGCTTGGAAAGGCATCGCGTGTGGTTGCTGGAAAGGACTCAACGGTGTTTGTGGGCGGCAAGGGAAGCAAGACGGATATCGAGGCACGCGTGCAGCAGTTGAACACGCTTAAGGAGCAGAGCACGAGCAAGTTCGACATCGAAAAGTTTGAGGAGCGTATCGCAAAGCTCTCTGGTGGTGTTGCCGTCATTCGCGTGGGTGCTGCTACCGAGACCGAGATGAAGTATCTAAAGGACAAGATTGATGACGCCGTAAAGGCAACCAAGGCGTCTATTGAAGAAGGCATTGTGCCTGGCGGCGGTACTGCCCTTGCAAAGGTGTCTCGCCTTCTTCGTGTTGAGGATTGGGAGTTTGATTCCGAGGACGAGGAGACTGGCTTTGCCATTGTTGGTCGCGCACTAGAAGCGCCACTTCGTCAGATTCTCGCAAACGCCGGAAAGGATGACGGCTCTGCTATCGTCGAGCGTGTACAGAATGCAAAGGGATTTGCGGGGTATGACGCTGCAGTTGGTGTAGAGGTGCCAGACATGGCCACGGCTGGCATCATTGACCCAGTGAAGGTAACGCGCAGCGCCCTTGAGAACGCGGTATCTGCAGCGGCCATCTTTATCACTACCGAAGCGGCAGTCGCTGATATTCCAGAGCCAAAGTCTGGAGCGGGTGATATGAGTGGGGGTATGGGCGGCATGGACTTCTAGTCTGACTTCCCTGTTCTAAGCAAGATAAAACGATGCGCCCCGGGCCTTTCAGGTCCGGGGCGTCTTCGGTGGTGTTCAGGCGCCTAGCCACGGTCGTCGAGGTCTCCATCCCAGAGTTGGAAGATAAAAACCGCGAATTCGCGAAGCAAGAACGCGCCGACGACAGCCGGAGGAATAAACAGAAGGTATTTCTCCATTATCCCCTCCGTTCGTTGCGATCGGTGCTGTAGCCGCCGCACCCCAATCCGTCGCAGAGACCCTCAATCAGGTCTCGGAAAAACCTAAACATGGGCATGTCTCCTCTTCCCAAGATGACACTACCACTGCCTTCGCTTTTGACAATGGGTCAGCAGTTTATACAATATATACATATGACTACTCTATACATTGTTCTTGGCGTACTCGCCGTGATTGCGTTCTGGGTTGCTATTGCCTACAACGGCTTTATTGCAAAGCGTAACCAGGCAAAGGAAGCTTGGTCTGACATCGACGTACAACTAAAGCGTCGCTATGACCTTATCCCAAACCTCATAAATACGGTGAAGGGATACGCCGCACACGAGGCAGCAGCGTTCGAGAACGTATCAAACGCGCGCGCAGCTGCTATGGGTGTTGGGCAGGCGGCAACACCAGCGCAGCACGCAGAAGCAGAGAACATGCTCTCTGGCGCACTTAAGTCTATCTTTGCTATTGCGGAGGCGTACCCAGACCTCAAAGCAAATCAGAACTTCCTTCAGCTTCAGAAAGAGCTCGCAGATACCGAGGACAAGATTCAGGCATCTCGCCGCTTCTACAACCAGACGGTTACGGCACTTAACACTGCGATTGAATCATTCCCAGGCAACATCATTGCTGGCGCATTCAAGTTTGCTCAGATGGATCTCTTTGAGTTGTCCGAGGCAGACCAGGCGGCAAAGGAGCCGGTTGCAGTTAGTTTCTAAACACTCTACATGCCAGACATCACTCGAGTCCCGATGGTCTGGAAGATGCCGTGGTGGAAGCGAGCCTTCACAATCATTGGATCTGCACTCTTTGTGGGTCTGTCGCTATTCGCCTTCTTTCAACCTGAGGCACAAGCCGCTGGCCCCAAGAATCTCGTGCTCTTACTCGTGGCTGCGTTCTTTGGCTTTGTTCTGTGGAAGTCGCTTACGGTATCGAGTACCACGCTTGTCGCTGACGAAGAGGGTCTCGACCCTGTGCTCCTTTCAAAGAAACACCGAAGAAAGCTGTTATGGGGAGAGATTGTTAAAATTGAAACTGTAACGCAGAAATACAAAGGGTCAAAGACAAAAATGCTTGCGATTACATTACAGACCCCAGAAGAATTCGGCATGTTAAGTGGAGGTGCGGTAGTGCAAATGGTCGCGGGCAAAAGTATGAGTGACGGAGGTACGGCTCACTTATATATTCCTGCTATGCGGCTATCTGAGTCAGTTGAAAACGTCACAGAAAAGCTTCTGTATCTCAGGAACAATATCTAGCCAAGGTTCAGTAAGTAACAAATCTATAGATATGTTGAAGGAAGCGCAAAAGGAAATCGATGACTGGGCACAGACACTCGCTGAGCCATATTGGCCGGCCCTTTCGCAGTTTGCCGCTCTCACTGAAGAGGTCGGAGAGGTCGCCCGACTCTTAAATCACATGTACGGGTCAAAGCCAAAGAAGGCAGAAGAGGCAGCTCAGGAACTTGGAGGCGAAATTACCGATGTCATTTTCTCGGCAATGTGCCTTGCGAACAGACACGGAATTGATCTCGATGTGGAGTTTGCGCGTAAAATGGACAAGTGCACCGGACGAGACAAGGACCGATTTGAAAAGAAAGAAGCTGAAGTATCGTCTACTTAATTATGGCAACAACTCTCTATCAACAGCGCTCACAAAACGCATGGCGCACCGCATTCCTTATGGCGATGTTCCTCGCTATCGTGCTTGCCATTGGTTATGGCGTGTCGTGGTACTACCAGTCGCCTGCGTTGCTGTATGTTGCGATGGGATTCGCGGTGATTATGAACGTGTGGGCGTTCTGGTTTAGCGATAAGCAAGTCTTGTCCATGACGGGTGCAAAGCCCGCTACTCGTGAGGAGTATTTTGACCTATATACCGTCACCGAGAACATGGCGATTGCTGCAGGCTTGCCTATGCCAAAGCTGTATGTGATAGAGGACTCGGCACCAAACGCATTTGCTACCGGGCGTGATGAGAAGCATGCGGTTGTTGCGGCCACCACGGGCTTACTCGCCATGCTTGATAGGCAGGAGCTTGAGGGGGTAATTGCGCACGAGCTCTCGCATATTCAGAATCGCGATATGTTGGTGATGACGGTTGCGGTGGTGCTCGCTGGATTCCTCGCCATCCTTGCAGATATATTCCTTCGCATGTCGTTCTCAGGGGGCGACCGCGATAGTAACCGCGGCGGGCTCTTTATGATTCTTGCAATCGTGGGAATCATTCTTGCGCCTATTGCAGCGCAGCTCATCCAGCTTGCGATTAGTCGCCGCCGCGAATTTTTGGCGGACGCTTCAGGAGCGCTTCTTACTCGTTATCCAGAGGGGCTTGCTCGCGCACTGCAGAAGATTAGTGGATACGACGCACCTATGCAGCGCACCAGCCACGCAACCGCACACCTCTTCATTTCAGATCCGTACGGCAAGAGCGCTGTGAATTTTGTGAATGGTCTGTTCGCAACTCATCCTCCGGTAGAAAAGCGTGTAGCGGCACTCCTCGGCACTGGTGCGTAGGATGTGCTATAACAGCAACACACGGAGGCGTCGCATAGCGGTCTAGTGCACCATCTTGGAAAGGTGGCGTGCCGAAAGGTACCGAGAGTTCGAATCTCTCCGCCTCCGCAAATTAAATCCGCCGCAGGGCGGCTTTTAATTTGTGGGGCGAGCACAGCTGGGAGCTGTGCGGGAGAGGTTCGAAGACCTTGTGAGTGCAGGACGGAGCATTCCGATGCGAACAAACTGCCCACAAGGTGTACAGAAACTGTAAGTTTCGAAAAGCGGCCCTAAATTTCTTGAGCGAAGCAATTAGAAATTGGAAATACCCTTGGGGTGTAATCGCGGTCTCTCCGCCTCCGCTCTTGACAAAAATACGAGCAGGTGATAGTATATGTATATATTTGAAGTGAGCTGTTTACGGCTTATTTCGGTCCTCGGACCGACACTTTTTACAACTAGGCCGTAAATAATTCAGTTCAAGTATTGAAGAAAGAGAAGAACACCCCGCCCTCGTGCGGGGTTTCTTGTTGGTACGCTACACTAGAATGCATATGAAGGACTACAAAAGTTTTGCACTTGTTTCCGTTGTCGTACTTGTGGTGCTCTGCATTTCTTTCGTACTCACTACTTCTCGCGTGCACGCGCCCGTCATGGCTATTGATGCACAAGCGCCACTTACGTTTGAAATAGCACGCACGCCTGAAACCTGGTCACAAGGACTTGGTGGGCGCACCAGTGTGCCGCAAGGGTACGGCATGCTGTTTGTGTTCCCCAAGAAAGACACCTATTCGTTTTGGATGAAGGACATGGTAGTGCCGATCGATATCGTATGGCTGTCTGACGACGGTACGATTGTCGGAATTGAGGACTCTGTAGCACCGGAGACCTATCCCGATACGACGTTCACGGCGCCTGAGCCAGTGCGCTTGGTGCTTGAAATGCGCGCAGGGGAGTCGCGGGCGCGAGGGTATCAGGTGGGCTCCAAGATTGCACTTCCGGATAGCTGGCGAAAATAGGATAGCGTGGTATAATCCGTACGGACTGGCTCAGGCAATCGCTGTGCCCTTCTTCGGAGGCGGTATAGAGGAAAGTCCGAACTCAGGCAGTGCGAAAGCACTTGCAGCAAGGTAGCGGGTAACGCCCGTCCGCAGTGATGCGCGAGGTGCGAACAGTGACGTCCGGAGCGAAAGCAATGGACATCTCTCTGAGATGAATCTTTGTGGCGATACAGAGAATGAAACGGCTAAATCCTTACCCCTGTGCAAGGCCGTGTCTAGCTTCGGCTGGAAGTGCCGCTCGAGGCTGCTGGTAACAGCAGTCCCAGATAAATGATTGTCCGGAGAGCTTGCTCTCCGACAGAATTCGGCTTATCGAGCCAGTCCACCACTATGTAAAATCCGCCCCGAAAAGGGCGGATTTTGCTTTTCCCCACGGGTTGCGTCCTCTCACTCGGAATGGGCTATACTTACTAAGATTATTAGGGCCATTGTAAAGAGATTATATGCAGCAAGATATTCAACCCGCAGCAGGTAGTGTGCACACGAGTGCACCTCGCCCTCGTCGTTTCTCATTTGATATTGCAACCACTATTGCCGTTCTCGGCACCGTAGTGCTTGCTGGTATCGCATTTATTCCTGCCGCGAGTATTCCGTTTATGTTCACGAAGGTGTCCATCCTTGCGATTGGTACCTTGGTTACGTTGGTGCTCTACATTCTCGCGCGCCTCACTCGAGGTAACGCAATTGTGCCGCCGCTTCCATTACTCGGTGCGCTTTGGTTGGTACCACTCGCCTATCTTCTCTCGGCTCTCTTTTCTGGAGTGGGACTCCGTGCAGGATTCTTCGGAACTGACATTGAAACTGATACGCTCGGATTCGTACTTATCTTGGCGGCACTTTCAACACTTACGGCACTCTCGTTCCGTCGTGTGCCAAGTCTAAAACTCGCGTTTAAGGCAGGAGCACTCTTCCTCGGTCTTGTCGTTGTTGTGCAGGCTCTTGTGCTTGTCGTGAGTCGCATCGCACCAACAAAGATTTCAGCTACTACAAACCTCATTGGTTCGTTCTCTGACCTTGGTATGGTGGTTGGTCTTGGTATTACCATCGCCCTTCTTGCTATTCGCTTCCTAAAGGTCTCACCACGCGTGCGCCTCGCACTCTTTATTGGCGGGGGACTTGGACTCCTTGCACTTGCAGTAGTTAACTCTACGATCGTCTGGGGACTCGTGGTCCTTGTAGCATTTGGTCTCTTTATTGAGGCAATCATGAAGAATCGAGTGACCAGCTCGGACGATTCTGACCTTGATGGCGTTGCGCTCATGCTTGCAGAGAATGAGCAGGAACCAGGCGACACGCACTCACGCTCACTCGTTGCTCCACTTGTAACTCTTGCAATCGGTCTCTTCTTCCTCATTGGAGGCTCTACCATCGGTAACGCTGTTGTGAACGCGTTTGGGGCAAATGTGATTGATGTTCGTCCATCATGGACTTCTACCTTTGAGGTAGGTAGTCACACCTACGCATCATCTCCGGTGTTTGGTTCAGGCCCTGGAACCTTCGGCTCTCAGTGGCTTAAATTCCGCGACCGCGCGCTTAACGACACCGTCTTCTGGAATGTAGACTTTGGTTCTGGAGTTGGTTATGTTCCCACCTCGTTTGTAACCACTGGTGTTGTGGGAGCACTCGCGTGGGTACTCTTCCTTGGCCTCTTCCTCTTCATGGGACTACGCATGCTTATGCTTCGTGCGCCAAGCGATCCATTTGTTCGTTTCGCAAGCATGGCTTCGTTCACTGGCTTCATCTACGTGATGGCGCTTGCGGTCCTTGCTGTGCCAGGCCCGATGGTGCTGCTTCTCGGATTTATCTTCGCAGGACTCTTCATCTCGACGATGCGCTACGGTGCTCAGGCTCGCGAGTGGGGCATCATCTTCACCCGCAGTCCACGCGTCGGCTTTGTGATTGTGTTTGGTCTTACGCTTCTCTTGCTCGCTTCAATCCTTGCAACGTATGTCGTCATTGAGCGCTACCTTGCGAGCGTTGCGTACAACGAAGCAAGTATTGCGCTTGCAGCAGGAAAGTTTGAGACCGCGGACGCAGCTATTAATCGCTCTATCCTCTTTGCTCCTAGCGACCGTGCGTACCAGGTTGCTGCAGCTATTGGTATCGCTCGCATGCGCGAGGTTGCCGCAGACACCACCCTTGGTGCTTCTGAAGCACAGCAGCGCTTCCAGACTGCCCTATCAAAGGCCATTCAGGATGCACTTGCTGCAACCAAGATCAATCCAAACAACTACCAGAACTGGGTAATGCTTGGAAACGTGTATGGCATCGTAGTGCCACTAAAGATTGACGGAGCGTACGACAACGCGAAGACTGCATACGACCGCGCTATTGCACTTAACCCAACAAACCCAAGCTTGCTCTACGTGCTTGCACAGCTTGAGATTGCACAGGGCAATGGAGTGGCAGCAGAGGAGACTCTCATCCAGACTATTACCTTGAAGCGTGATTACACCCAGGCAATCTTCTTGCTCTCGCAGCTTGAGGTACAGCTTGGAAAGGCAAAGGAGGCGCTTCAGGCAGCAGAAGCAGCGGCATACTTTGCTCCAAATGACGCAACCGTTGTGTTCCAGGTAGGAATCCTACGTTCTGCCAATGGAGACACTGCAGGCGCAATCGCAGCACTTGCTCGTTCAGTGGAATTGAATCCACAGTACGCAAATGCTCGATTCTTCCTCGGTGTGATGTACGCAATTTCAGGTGACCTTGCAAAGGCAATTACCGAGCTTGAGGCAGTTGCAGCTATCTCTCCAGAGAACGCTACTGCAGTCGCAGGCGACCTCGCGGCACTTCGAAACGGAAAGAATCCGTTCCCGCAGTCCCGTCTCGGAGCCCTCGGTATTCCGCAGAAGGTAACTGAAGCTCCGGCGCCAGCAACCACCACTGGCCAGTAGGAGTTATAGGTGAGTAATCCACGATGGTCAGCAAACTATTACAGACCATCACCCAGCCAGTACGCGGCCTGCACCAGGCCGCGTACTTGCTTGCGTCTCTAACGCTGGCCTCGCAGCTGTTGGCTCTTGTCAGGGACCGCCTGTTCGCGCATCAGTTTGGGGCGGGCGAAATGCTCGACCTCTACTACGCAGCATTCCGTGTGCCTGACTTAGTCTTTGCGCTTGTCGCATCGCTTGTATCAGCGTATGTGCTTATTCCGCGACTCTCGGGAGGAGACAAGGACGAGATGCGTACGCTCATATCGCAGACAGCATCGTTTCTGTTTGTCGCCGGGGCAGTCATCTGCACTGGGCTTGCAGTGGCTGCGCCGACGCTGTTGTCGCTCATGTATCCAACGCTCATGGGTGGGGCGCACGCGCAGGAGTTTGTATTCCTCACGCGCCTACTATTGTTGCAGCCAATCATCCTTGGTCTCTCAGGAATTGCGACGAGTGTTACGCAGGTAAAGCGCAAGTTCTTTATCTTTGCGCTCTCACCAGTGCTCTACAATCTCGGCATCATTGGTGGAACACTACTGCTCTATCCAAGGTACGGACTTGCTGGTGTCGGCATTGGGGTGGTTGCTGGTGCGCTGTTGCATCTAGCTATTCATATCCCAGTGCTTGTGCGTGAGCGCCTGTTGCCGCTGCCAAGTATTCCGCAACCGAAGGTTATTTGGGGTGTGATGAAGGACTCGCTTCCTCGCTCGCTCGCGCTTGCCATGGGTTCCTTTGTGACGCTCGCGCTCACTATTCTGGCAGCTCGTACCGGTGAGGGTGGAGTGTCAGTGTTTACGTTTGCAGGAAACCTCGAGGCGGTACCACTCTCGCTTATCGGAGCTGCGTACGCTACGGCCGCGTTTCCTGTGCTTGCGGAGCACCACAAGAAGAAGCAAAGCGTTGCGTATCGAGACACTATTAGTGCCGCTGCCCGTCACATCATCTTCTGGTCAGTCATCATTATGGTGCTCACCATTGTGTTGAGAGCACACATTGTGCGCATGGTGCTTGGGACAGGAGCGTTTGGATGGGACGATACTCGTCTTACTGCGGCAATCTTGGCCATTCTCATTGTCGCGCTTGCAGCACAGGGAATCATTCTGCTATGTGCGCGGGCATTCTATGCAGCTCAACGCTCGTGGAACCCGCTCATCATGCAATTGGCCGATGCTGGTGTCTCGGTGGCGGTTGCTGCGGGCTTACTTGCGCTTGCTACTACGTATCCGCCACTCCAGTACTTTGTAGAGTCTCTATTCCGTGTTGATGGGGTGCCGGGAACAGCCATTCTCTTTATTGCGGTAGGCGCGACCGTGGGTCAACTGTTGGTGGCAGCTACCGCTCTCATTACCTTGCGGTCCGTTGCACCGGGTATTGCAAGGTCGCTCATTCGTCCGCTCTTTGAGGCGCTTGGAGCAGGTATTTTGGGCGGCACGGCTGCGTACGGCGTCCTGTCGTTTATGGGCAACCTTGAGCCACTATCGACGACGCTCGCGGTATTCACGCAGGGCGTTCTAGCTGGTATGGTGGGTCTATTGGTTGCCATCGGCGTCCTCGTGAGCTTACGGAATCAAGAATTCCACGACTTGCGGGACTCTCTGAAGCGACTTACTACCCGGGCACTTCCCCCCGCAGGCTCCACGCTCGAAGAAGGCGCTGGTTCCTAGGCGGTGGGGTGGGTGCGCTACTCCAACATGCATATTAGAAACTTCAGCATCATTGCACACATTGACCACGGCAAGTCGACCCTTGCCGACCGGCTTCTTGAGCGTACCGGCACGATTGAAGCTAGGAAGATGCGCGACCAAGTGCTCGACAAGATGGATCTTGAACGAGAGCGCGGTATCACGATTAAGATGCAGCCAGCACGCATGAAGTTTACGGCGGCAGATGGCAAGCCCTACATTTTGAATCTTATCGATACGCCAGGGCATATTGATTTCGCATACGAAGTATCGCGTGCACTCTCAGCAGTAGAGGGAGTTATTTTGTTGGTTGATTCTACACAGGGGATTCAGGCGCAGACATTGACCACGCTTGGTATGGCAAAGAAGGCGGGTTGTGTGATTATTCCCGTTCTATCAAAGATTGACTCCCCTGCCTCTCGAGTAGAGGAAGTGTCGCTTGAACTCGCAGAACTGCTTACGATTGAACCTGAGACCATCCTTGCTGTTTCGGGGAAGACGGGAGAGGGAGTGGAAGCGTTGCTGCAAGCAATTGTTGAGCGTGTCCCAGCGCCGAGGGAAAGTGAGGGGCAGGATGCGCGCGCACTTATCTTTGATTTCTCATACTCAACCCATCGTGGCATCACGGTGTTCGCGCGTATTTTTGACGGTTCGTTTAAAAAGGGAGATGTGTTGCGATTTGCCGCAGCAGATCAAAAATTTACGGTGCTTGAGACGGGTATCTTCATGCCAGACGAGGTGGTTACCGACAGCCTTTCCGCGGGTGAGATTGGCTACATTGTGACCGGTGTGAAGGAGGCGGGTGTGGTGGCGGTTGGAGATACCGTCCTTACAGACAGAAAGGGTGCGGAGCCACTATCCGGATTTGAGCTCCCACGTCCCGTTGTGTGGGCCTCAGTGTATCCAGAGAACCAGGACACGCTCACGGAACTGCGTCAGGCGCTTGAGCGGCTGCGGCTCTCTGATTCATCGCTTTCGTTTGAGGAGGAGTCGTCGGGTGTGCTTGGGCGCGGATTCCGTTGTGGCTTCTTGGGCATGCTACACCTTGAGATTGTAACGGAGCGTCTAAAGCGCGAGTTCGATTTGGAGCTCATCGTCACCATTCCAACTATTGCGTACGTCGTGACTGATAAGAAGGGCATGACTGAGACGATTTATACCGCGTCCAAGTTCCCTGCTTTTGGGGATATTGCTGAAATATCAGAGCCCTGGGTGAAGGTGGTCCTTATTACGCCACCAGAGAGTCTTTCGGGTCTGCTGCAGATTTTCCATGACCATGAAGGCGCGGTGATGGATACGCAGACGCACCTGGACGGCCGAATTGAGCTTGCTGCGGAGATGCCGTTGCGCGAGCTTATGCGCGGGTTCTTTGACCGCGTGAAGAACGTATCATCCGGGTATGCGTCGCTGTCATACGAGTTCCTAGATATGCGTCCTGCGGATGTAGTAAAGCTTGAGATTTACGTAGCTGAGGAAGCAGTACCCGCATTTGCACGTGTGGTGTCTCGTCGTCGTGTGGAGGAAGAGGGAGAGCGCATGGTAGAGAAGCTGCACGATATTCTTCCTCGTCAGATGTTTGTGCTCAAAATTCAAGCGCACGCTCTCGGGCGTATCTTGGCATCTCGTAGTCTCTCAGCACTCCGTAAGGACGTTACCGGCTATCTCTACGGAGGAGACATTACGCGAAAGATGAAGTTGTTGGAGAAGCAGAAGAAGGGAAAGAAAAAGCGTGGTGCACATGCGAAGATGGATATTCCGCAGGAGGTATTCATGAAGATGGTACAGGATAGTGAGCGGTAGGAACCTCCAGAAAGCACCACGCTCCTGCGTTGCGGGTCCCGTGGATTTCTTCCGCCGTACTTCTAGTACGTCTACAGAAATCCGCTTCCCACGCCTTGGTTCGCAGTACTTTCTGAAGGTCCCTATATTGTTTGCGCGAGGATAGGTACACGTATGCGGTAGAATAGGGGAATGTCACGACGGCCAAGCAAGAAGCGAGTAGGTGAGTATGTTATTACTGCCCTCTTGGTCCTCGCCATTTTATGGCTGCTTTGGCTCATTTGGGGTATTGCTCGCAAGGAGGAGCGAGCGCGGCATGCCGTAAACGACACCCGGGCAGAGCTCGCACTCTTGGAGGAGCGGAAGGCGGTACTGGAGGGAAATATTGCTGAACTCGCAACCGAGCGAGGTAAAGAAGCTACGCTGCGACAAACCTACGGCGTCGCCAAGCCAGGAGAAGAAGTGATTATTGTGGTGCCACCCAAGGAAGCAACAACTACCCCGCATATTCCATGGTGGAAGCGCGCCTTCAATTGGGCTGGCTTTTGGTAGCAGCTACCCTTTCCTGCACGCGATGACGAAGTCGTCGAGGGCTTCAAAGCCTGCGCCATCCACTGATTTATATACGTACGGAAGGCGTGATACGGCAATTGGGGTAAGGCCATTCGGTACTAAGGTAGTCGTGTAGAAATCGGATAGGCACTCCTCCCAGGTGCCCGTATGCGCACCAAGCCGTTCCTTTGGCGCACGTACATCACCACGAACGCGCTGCTCAAGCGGAAGGGGATCTGCAATAATCAGCACCCCGCCTGGTTTGAGGAATTGCAGAGCGTGTCGCAGGAGTGTGTGAGGACGCTCACATCTATCGAGAACGTTCAGCAGAGAAACCACTTCAAATGATTCCGGAGGAAACAGGTCGGGCTGTTCGGTGATGTCTGCTTGGTGCGCTTCAAAACCTCTCGCTGCTAGTCTGCGTACCAGCGACGGGGCCACTTCCACTGCAGCAATGGTAGAAAAAAGTGGGCGTGCATACTGCGTGACAAACCCTTGTCCAGCTCCGATATCAAGCAACCGACCACCATGTAAGCGCTTCGGAACAAGCGCTTGCCACTGGTCTGTGCTCAATAGATGCATAGGATACAGCCCAAGTATTCCATGAGCGTTATATGCGTCTGTTATTTGAGAAAGGCCAAACAGTAGCGCCATATCAAGCCAGGTGTGGGGACGCGCCCGGCAGTCCATTAAGAACTCAGAAAGCGGCTCGTCCTCTTCGAAAGGAATGAGTACGTTCTGTAGAACCGGGTGTAGCTGGTCGCGGGCTACGTCATACCTGAGGTCTTGGGGCATGTCTGGTAAGTATAGCCCTGTCCCCGTTTGCTAAAAATCGTGCGTGGTATACTGCCCGCATATGGATAAAACAGTCACAATTTATAGCACCCCAACGTGCCATTTTTGCCAGATGAGCAAGGAATTCTTTGCGCAGAATAATGTTTCGTACACTGAGTACGATGTCGCTTCCGACCTCGAAAAGCGCCAGGAAATGATTGAAAAGAGTGGGCAGATGGGCGTTCCAGTAGTTTTTATTGGCGAGGAAATGATTATCGGGTTCGATAAGAAGCGCTTTGAAAGCCTTCTAGGTCTTGGGGAGGCAGCTGCTGCCTAAGCACTGTTTCGAACAAAACCCGCCAGTCAACGACTGGCGGGTTTTGTGCTAGTCTCCTTAGGTGCGCCTCGTCCCTCTAGTTTAATGGATAGAACTTCTCACTCCTAACGAGACAATCCAGGTTCGATTCCTGGGAGGGACACAATTGAATAATGTGAAATTGTGACCCTCAGCATGCTCGGGGAGCATGCGTACAGGAATCGAAGACCTTGTGAGTCTGAGCCCTGGCTCAGCCACAAGGTGTACAGAACCTGTACAGGTTCGATTCCTGGGAGGGACACATCGGAAATGGGCGGTGGTATACTTTTCCCATGGAACTCTTCAAGAAGAAAGAGCCTCTTATTGTGGCAGATATGGCCTCGGAGGCCATGCCACCCCAACCGCTTGGGAGCATACCTGGAGTACCAGGAGGGTCTGCCATGTCAGCAACCGGCAGTCTTACCAAGATGGTAGAGCAGACTCTCGCGCTTGAGGAAGAGAACAACCGCATGTTGCGTCACATGCAGGCCATGGATCGGATCATGTTCTGGCTTAAGATCTTCATCTGGTCTCTTATTCTTGGTCTACCCGTTATTTTCTTTCAGCCGCTTATCTCGTATGTAAAAGAGAAGGTTGCTGAGAATCCAGGACTTATTGGTTTGCCTTCTTCGGCTGATTTCTACAAGGCAGTAGACGAATTCTCCACCAAACACCCCGTCCAATAGGGGTCGGATGGGGCGTGAAAACCATACGGGCTTATGGTATGATGCCCACACAAACGCTTGGGTAGCTCAGTTGGTAGAGCATTCCCCTGAAGAGGGAAGGGTCGGCGGTTCGAACCCGCCCCCAAGCACCATGAAGGCAGCGATTACTAGGGTTCTAGCCTGGGCTGCACGAAACGAGCGACACTTGGGTGCGGCTGCCTTTGTCTTCGGATTCGCAACTGACCTCGTCACCTTTACGGTCCTTTCTGTTGCGTACGCAAACCTGGTCTTCGCTGGATATCTTCTGCTCGCGACTGTTTCTGTGCTTTTGAGTGCACTTGTGCCTCGTTCTCGCGAATACATACACTCGTTCGTTCGTGCTATATCCATAGTTGCCCCGCTTGCGGCACAGTACGCAATTGGAGGCATGCTCTCGGGCTTTATGATCTTCTACACGAAGAGTGCAGAACTTTCGGCGTCATGGCCGTTTCTGGTACTCCTTGCCGCTGTGTTCATTGGGAATGAATTTTTCCGCCTACAGTACAAGTATTTGGCATTCCAACTTGGACTGCTCTACTTCGCGCTCTACGGGTACCTTATCTTCGCGCTCCCACTGTTCCTTGGAAGACTTGGTCCCGATGTGTTCTTGATGAGCACTGGTGCGAGTCTTGCAGTGTTTGCGGTATTTCTATACATACTTCGGCGTATTAATAGGTTGGAGCTTACGCGTAGTCTTCGCTACTTATTGCCGGGTGCAGTTGCGACACTGCTTCTGGTAAACGTAGCGTACTTTACGGGTGCATTGCCGCCTATTCCGCTCACCATGCCTGAATCAGGCATTTACCACTCAGTTGCGCGCGTTGATAATCGCTACGTTGCCATGAGCGAGCCTGCACGTGCGTGGTATCAGCTTCTCTCTCCACGTACCGTACACACTATCGGGGGAATACAGCTCTACGCTTTTAGTGCGGTAGCTGCTCCTATTAAATTTGGAACCACTGTCACGCATCGGTGGGAGTGGTACGACCAGAATCTAGGGTCATGGGTCACCAAGTCCCGTATCGAATTCCCGATTTCAGGAGGTCGCCCTGGCGGGTATCGCGGCTACTCCGTCTTTGCGCCTGTTGAGTCAGGGCAGTGGCGCGTGTCTGTTGAAACCAAGAACGGGCAAGTGATAGGACGTATACCTTTCACGCTTATGGTGACGACCGCCATTCCCGAATTTCACGAAGTGAGTCATTAGAGATTATGACGAACGGGACCGCACGGGTCCCGTAACGACGTAAACAGGCTCGTATCGTTCCTTGTGCTTAACCAGCTTTGACTTTGAGCTTAGTCTGCCTAGCCTTATCTAGTTTCGGAAGGGTGAGGGTAAGAAGCCCATCCTTAGCTGCGGCGGTACAAGCGTCCACATCAACTTCCTGGGGAAGGAGAATGGTCTTTGAGAAGCGGCCCCAAAATAGTTCACGAGCAAAGTAGTCGCTCTCGGAAATAGTGTCGCGTTCCTCGCGTGACCCTTCAATGACCACCATATCGCGACTAATAGACACGTTCATCTCGTCTGGGCGCACGCCCGCGATAAAGGTGCGAATAATAATATCATTAGGTGTCTGGTACACATCAACAGGGAGCTGGCCCTCAGGTGCCTCTTCCTCTACATGGGCAACCTGCTGCTGAACAGGTGCTCCCGTGTTTGAAATAGGAAGTGAGCGAGTAGGGGCCTGTGGAGCAGGCATGCCCGGGTGCCCAATTGGGAAATCGTCGTCGAACGCGTCGAAATCATCGTGCGGAGTCGATGCGGAAAGGCGTTCAAAAAAGGAGCGTTTTTTCATAATCAGCAGGTGTTTCTTGGTAAGTTTCTATAACGGAAATATTTCAGCACTTCAAATGCAGCGAAGAATATAACGGCACCAATCCATACAACAAAGAATGCGAAGAGTGTATGTGAACCGTCTCCGCTAATGATAAGAAAATTAAACGCTGCATGCAATGCAATCGCAAGGATAAGTCCTGCGACTGCGTAGAGTGCGCGAACCGCGCGGTGTGCGCGGAAGCCGTACGCAAGTGCAAATCCAATCGCAGCGGACGCAATGATGTGTAGGAGTGTTGATCCTACGAAGCGCAGATTGCCAGTTGCAATCGCTCCCTCGGAACCCCACAGACCAACAGTGGTAAGCGCTTGAAAGAAGAACAACACGTTCTCAAGTGCGGCAAATCCAAGTGCAGCCGTAATCATGTAGATAACCAAGTCCACTGATTCATCCACCGCACGACGCCACAGTACGGTAAGTGACACCAGCGCATACTTAAGTACTTCCTCTATAGTTGCCCACGTGACGATTACTGCAAGGTCAGACTGCAGCAATACCTTGGAAAGATGTTCAAAGGGAAGAGCAAAAGCAACGGCAAGCGCTCCTGAGAGAAACGCAATGAGAATAAGTGGTCGTGGTTCCGGACACCGCTCGTCTTCCTTGAGAAGAAAGTACAGCCAGACACAGGCAGGGAGCAATCCTCCCATAAAGGCGTAGCCGATGAGACTGTACGAGATCATTTGTCTCTATTATGCCACAGGCACACAGCCTCTATGGTGTGCTTATGTTGCTTTCACTGGCCACGGAGCGACCATAAGTAAGTCAGTGGTCTTTGTAGGGAGTGACTGATAGATTTCTTCCGTCACAAACGGCATGAATGGGTGGAGTGCGGTGACTGTGTCAGTAAGAAGCTCGATAAGTAGGCGCTTGCGCGAAGCCATAATGGTAGCATCGCTTCCGGTTAGGAGGGGCTTAGATTCCTCAATGATACTGTCGGCCAGTTCGTGCCAGGTGTAGTGGTAGAGTTTCTCTGCCGCCATGTAGAGACGATGCTCGTTTATGTCGCGGGTAACGTCTACCAGCACTTCGTCTAGTCGGGTACGAAGCTTCTGGTCAGATTCAGTAAGGGCGCTGGTAGGGTCTGCGTCAGCGGCGTTTTCTAGTATGAAGCGGGAGATATTCCAGAGCTTGTTAGCAAAGTGTTTGTAGCCCTTAATTTTTTCTTCTGCAATACGCATGTCTGTCCCTGGTGTGTTCCCTACGATAAGTGCCATGCGTGCGGCATCTGCTCCGTACTTTGCTGTTACGTCGAGCGGGTCCATGTTGTTACCCAAGGACTTTGACATCTTTCTCCCCTGAGCGTCTCGCACCAGTCCGTGCAGATAAATAGTTTTGAATGGAACGGTGTCCAGCGTAAAGCCGGTCATCAAAATCATACGCGCTACCCAGAAGAAGAGGATGTCGTAACCTGTTTCAATAATGTCGGTAGGGTGGTAGTTGGCGAGATCCGAAGTCTGCCCTGGCCAGCCAAGCGTAGAAAATGTCCAAAGACCGGAGGAAAACCAGGTGTCGAGCGTGTCCTCGTCCTGAGTCCATCCTTCGTCCTCTGGGGCATCGCCAACTACTATCTCGTCTCCTCTGTACCATACGGGTACGCGATGTCCGTACCAGATCTGCCTGCTGATACACCAGTCACGTAGGTTATGAATCCAATGGAAATACGTCTTATCAAAATGCTCAGGGACTATTGTTATGCGACCGTCCTGAACAGGCTCAAGCATCAAGTCCTTTAGCGACTTGCCGCGTCCAGGAATCTCTTTAGTTACATCAATGAACCATTGCAGCTTTGGGAGAGGTTCAATAATTCCGCCCGTGCGCTCTGCGGTTGAAACATTCTGTGTAATAGCTTCCTGCTTTAGAAGAAGCCCCTCTGATTCAAGCCACAGCGCAACAGCTTTGCGTGCCTCTGCTGCTTTCATGCCATCAATGCGGCTTCCAGGTGCCACCATCTTTGCGTACTCGTTTATCACCTGTTTGCGGGGTAGGTTATGTCGCTCTGCAATGTCCCAGTCAATAGCACTATGTGCCGGTGTAACACCAAGCGCTCCTGTACCAAAGGCAGGGTCTACCGACTCGTCCGCTACAATTTTCAGATGCACAGGTACGTCGCAGAAAACGACGTCGTATTCACGACCGACAAACTCCTTGTAGCGTGCATCGTCGGGGTGAACTGCTACCGCAGTGTCGCCAATCTTAGTCTCCAAACGTGTAGTAGCAACGGGAATCGGGAAGTCCTTACTGTAGAGGAATGTGCACAATGCTGCAGAGCGTTCCTCGTGGACTATCTCGTCGTCTGAAATAGTGGTTTGTCCTTTTGGATCCCAGTTAACAATGCGATTACCGCGGTAAATGAGACCGGCTTCGTACATCTGCTTAAAAACAGTGTAGACAGCCTTGGTGCGAGTACTATCAAGCGTAAACGCTTCGCGCGACCAATCAAGTGAAGCCCCCATAGTCTTCAACTGACTAATAATTGTAGTGTGACTCTCGTCCGCAAACGCATTGATACGTGCAAGCATTTCTTCTCGTCCAAGGTCATGGCGACTCTTCCCCTCCTTCTTTAGAATGTCCTTTTCAACAACTGACTGTGTCGCAATAGCTGCGTGGTCAGTGCCAGGAATCCATAGGGTACGGAAGCCTTGCATTCGCTTGAAGCGCACAAACGTGTCCTCTATGGCGAGCATAAGCGCGTGCCCCATATGAAGGCGGCCAGTGACGTTTGGAGGAGGGAGGACGATTGAGTAGGTAGAAGCGTCGGGTGCGGTGATGCCTTCTGTTACGCAGACATCAGGATTAAACAGACCTGACTTCTCCCAAGCGGCGTAGATACGAGCTTCTGTCTCCGAAGAGTCGTACGGCTTTTTAAACTTCTCATCCATATATAGGAAATATAGCAAAAAGCATGCTTTTTTGCTTGTTCTTAGACTGCGCTCGAAAGTGACTGGTTTCCGTTGGCTACGAGTTTCTCTGGAGCAGTAAATTCTTGACGGAGAGCGTGGAAGTAGCCCGCTACCCCTATCATGATGGCGTTGTCGCCGGTGAGTGCTACTGAGGGGATACGAAGGAGAGTCTCGGGCAAGTCGTGGGCGAGTTTTTCAGTGAACACACGGCGCACGTGTGTGTTCGCAGAAACACCACCTCCGATGGCAAGTGTCTTTGCCTGCGTCTCGTCGAGCGCGCGAAGTGTCTTAGTGTAGAGCACGTCCCCCACGGCGTTTTCAAACTCGTGCGCAAGTTGCTGCTTTTGTATGTCGGTAAGTTCCTTACCCTTGGTTAGGTACAGTACAGCGGTCTTAAGTCCAGAGAATGAGAAATCAGCGTGCGGGTCGTGCAGCATGGGTCGTGGCAATGTGAATGGATTCGTTGCTGCGTCTTCTCGGTTTTGTTCCGCAAGGCGTGAGACTTCAGGGCCTCCTGGATAGGGTAGGGCTAACATGCGCGCCACTTTATCAAATGCCTCACCAACCGCGTCATCGCGCGTTTGTCCGATGAGTTCATACGAGAGCCAGTCTTTCATCAGCACCAACTCGGTGTGTCCGCCAGAAATAAGGAGTGCAAGCAAAGGAAGTTTTGGTTTTGGAAGCGTGTATGTTGTACCGTCTTCGGTAGTAAGGAGGGACGAGAGAATATGCCCCTCCATATGGTCTGCCGCAACAATGGGTATGTCCCATGCAAGAGAAAGTGCCTTTGCAAAGGAGACACCAACCCACAGCGCAGGCTCAAGTCCAGGGCCTGCGGTAACCGTAATGGCGTCAATGTCAGGCCGCTCGCACGTACTCAAAAACGCATACAAAGCGCTGAAGAGCTCTCCCTCACGGGTAAGAATTGTTGCCAGCTCCTCGTGTATGTCGTTTGAAATTGCTTGCGTGTCTTCATGGAGAAGTTCTGCCTCTTCTAGTGCCGCAGAGAGTAACGGAACGAGGTTCTTAGCATGCTCGCGCTTCGCGAGCGCTGGGTATACTCCGCCGTATTCGCGGTGCAAATCTATTTGCGAAATAAGCGCATTGCCGAGTATGCGAAAAGAAGCGCCGTGTTGGTCGCCCTCACACTCAAGAATAGTGACTGCGGTTTCGTCGCAGCTCGTTTCAATTGCTAGAATCTTCATTTTCAACAAGGGTCCACGGCATCGGCTCTTCTGCTGGGACAAGGAATCCAGCAGAATCATGGTGGCCATTACCGCCGTACTTCTCGGCAAGCGCTGCGACATTTACTTCGCCGTTGCCACGAATAGAGATGCCAAAGCCCTTCGGATGCGCAGAAGCCACGAGTGCAAACGGCGGATGCTCTTTTGCGAGGATGTTTCCCACGAGCGACTTCATCACCTTGCTCGGGTGTGCATTTGCGAACATAACCTCGTATCCCTCAAAGTGAATCTTTGTCGCTTTGCTTGCGGCATACTGCGCCAATAGTGTTGTGTACTCAGCATATGCGCGCGCCTTGGTAAGAAATTCTTCCGCGCGTACTTCGTCGTCGAGTACTTGGGCGAGCTCGTCCCATGCTTCAAACGAAAATGGATGCACCGTAATGTAGGAAAGCACTGCCTTAGTATCGGGTAGGGCGAAACGGAACAAATCGTCGTCTTGAATGTGAGCGAGCAGTTTCGGGAATGGAAGCGTTGGGTTGAAGTACGACCACGCAATGCCGGCGCCCGACTTGTTGTTGTCATATATATAGGCAGGCATAGACTCAACCACGTCCTGTACACCACTATGGTGATCAAGCGCAGTTACCGTCTTTGCGATTTTCACGAAGTGGTCCATGTCCTCCTGCTCGTAGGTAAAGTCGAGGAAGTAAAGGTGGTCACCCTCAAGTCCCTCGGGGAGGGGTTCTCCGCGGTGAAGGGGAATGTATTCTGCGCTGTCCCCAAAGCGCTTCCAAGCGGCATACGCTGCTCCAAAGCCGTCTGGGCAGGAGCCATGATAGAGAATGACGGTGCGGTCCATATAGGCCGAGTGTAGCGCGTTTAAGACCATTTCGCGACCATATATGGTGCGCCGCCCGAGCATTCTGCGTCGGGCGGCGTGGTGTGTCTGGCCGGAGCATCAGTTCTTCTTTCGAAAGAGCGGATGGAACAGGGCGATCAAGACTGCGAGAACGGCAAAGCCGAGGTACACAGGAATCATCCAGCTGTTGTGGCCAGCCATGGACACGTCGAGTGTTTCTATGCTGCTGCGTGGCATGGGCATTTCCTCCTATATACAAGGCTAGCATTATGGAACAAGAATGTGCGGGTTGTGCACTTTGAGGGGATACGCGATTACGCTTTCGGTCCTTACAGGACCTGTACACCTTGCGGATACTTTGTCAGTTCCTTCCAAAGTATGCTCGCAAGGTCTTCGAATCCCTCACGCCTGTCTCCCAGACAGACTACCGCTCAAAACAATAGACCCCTTTCGGGGCCCATGTTTGTGCGCGGTGAGGGATTCGAACCCCCGACATCGTCAACGTCAATGACGCGCTCTACCAACTGAGCTAACCGCGCGAACACTCGCACAATAGCGCATCCCGCGCTACGATTCAACTATGCGATTTGTCCGCGTGAGTGACGTGGGGTACCAAGAAGCTGCAAAGGAGGCGGCTCGTGCTCTTGAAAATGGGGGATTAGTACTCTATCCAACAGACACGTTGTATGGACTTGCTGTCGACATAACGAACAAGGAAGCATTTGCGCGGCTTTTGGAATTGAAAGGGAATGACACACGAAAGTCTATATCTATTGTGGTGCCAGACGTACACGCACTCTATGAGCACGGAAAGCTCGGGGAGCGCCAAGCCGCGTTTGCGCACAAATATTTACCAGGCGCACTCACGCTTGTGGTCCCTGCGCGAAGTCACTTGCCGGAGTCGGTCATGTACAACGGTGCCGTTGCTATGCGCGTCCCGAACGATCCTTTTGTTCGAGCACTCGCGCAGGAGTTTCCGTCACCCTATACCGCTACAAGCGCGAACAATACAGGCGACCCAACAGCAGCGCTTCCGCTCGATATCATTACCTCGCTTGGCGAGCACGCGCGACACATCGATTTGGTAATAGATGATGGGCCGCGCGATTCGAAGCTGCCGTCCACTATTGTGTTGTATGCCCATGAGCAACCACTGATTCTTCGACCAGGGGTGCTGTCAGCCTCTGAGCTCGGGATAGATTAAAATCGTCTAACCGTACATTTCCTGTGCAACGGTGCGCATTGTTGCGATTGTTTCCGGGTCGGTAATGGGAGAAAAGCGCGGGAAGGTCTTACCTTCTTTTGTAACCTCTTCCATAAACATCGCAAGCGGACGAATATCAAACATCTTTCCGTTTTTATACACGAACGCTTCATATAGTGGGCGATAGACCACTACGTACTGGTCTTCTGGGCGACAATCGTCCTCGGTGTGGTGCCCTACGCCCATGACCTCGTACGCGTAATTCTTGATAGGTCCCTCTGGGTCGTGCTTGTAGTGGTAGTAGTAGCCGGGGGTCGGGCGTGGAGTATTCATAGGTACATTGTATCGCAAGAGAATGCGAAAACCGCCCGGGGGCGGCTTTCGCTCTGTGACTCCACGGGGAATCGAACCCCGATTTGGTCCGTGAAAGGGACCCGTCCTAACCGTTAGACGATGGAGCCGCCTATATACAGCATCCTACATTTTAATGCCCCAAAATGCTAGGATGTCGGGACGAAGCACTCTTGGAGAGGTGGCAGAGTGGTCGAATGCACCGGTTTCGAAAACCGGCAGGGATGAAAGTTCCTCGGGAGTTCGAATCTCCCCCTCTCCGCACAATTAGAACAAAAGTCGCTGAAGGAAGTTGCGGCGTTCTATATCTGCCTTAGTGGCAACGCGCTTCATGGATTCGTAGAGAATCGCTACCGCTGCGATGTAGAAGAGAATAAAGAGTGCGAGGTCGGAGTATCCATAGTACTCAATATTGATAATGCCTACGATTGCAGCAAAGGCGAAGAATACGAACCCTGCGGCGCCAAGCACGATGCCAATTGGAATCATGAGGGAGAGATAACGGTACCAGAAGCGCTTGTTATCGCCCTTCTTATTTATGTAGTAGGCAAGTGGGATGGTGCCAAAACTGACAATCACGCCAAGTACGCGGTCTGCAAATTCAAGTACTGGTGAGCGGTAGAGAACCGCGCCGTCCCAGATACCAAACGCTAGTAGAAGCGAGAAAATGCTGCCAATCACAAAAAGCGCGGCATATGCGTAGAATTCGTAGGTGCCCACTTTCTCCTGGCGTAGGTCGGAAACCATGCGTTTTGGTGACAGGATCCGGATGTATTTCATATGTAGAGTATAGCTTATACTGTAGGAGATATGGCTTTCAAGACACCGACCCCAGCGCCCTGTAGTGAATGCGGCGACGGGGCAATTTTCCACCGATTAAATTATGTGAGCATTGTTATTGACGAGACGCTTGGTTGGATATTTGGGAGCGCACCAAGCGGACCGGCCAAGAAACCAAGCAAGCTTGGGCTTTTCTTCAATGGCCTTGAACGAAAAGTCACGCCGCATATTTTGGAAGCCTTCATCGTGTTTGGCGCCGCTAAGCGCGTGACCGAGCCTGACGATGATACACAGCTGCTGGCACTCATGATTTGGAACGAGGCGAAGGAGCGCGGCATTACCGTGGAAGAGTTTAGGCTCGCAGGATTGCCGCGCAACATTTTTACTGCGCGCTACCCAAACGGGAAACGCATTGCGTACGAAGGCATTCCTCTTCCTATTGAGGACAACGCCCGGGTGCGCTGGATGGACAACAAGGCAATTTTGAAGCAAGAGTTTATGAAGCTTGGACTACCTGTTGCCAAGGGAGGTACCGCACGCACGCTTAGCGGAGCGCGCAAGATTATGAAGGCACTCACCCCGCCCGCAATCGTGAAGCCCTACTCGGGCTCGGCGTCGCGCCATACCGTGCTGCACGTCATGACGGACGAGGATTTGGTGCGCGCATTCCGCATTGCGACCCAGGTAGCGCCACGTGCCGTTATTGAGGAGGAGCTTGTTGGGCCGGTCTACCGTGCCACTACCGTGAACGGAAAATTTGTCGCGGCGCTTCGTCGCGATCAGCCACACGTGTTTGGCGACGGCACGCATACGGTGGAAGAGCTCGTCAAAGACGCAAATACGCATCCAAAGCGACAGGGGCCGTACTTCCATCATATGAAGCTGGACGAGACTGCAGACGCGGAACTCGCCTGGCAGGGGCTGACTCGAGAATCGGTTCCTGAAAAGGGACTTCGAGTCACGCTTCATCAAAAAGTGAACTGGAGTGTGGGCGGCACGACTTGTGACGTTACGGCTGACACACACCCCGACAACGTGGAGCTCTTCGAAGAAGCATCGCGAGTGCTTGGCGCCACCATTGCTGGCATTGATTTCATCATCAGCGACATTTCT
>CAZUBJ010000003.1:0-2260 GCA_964618705.1 uncultured Candidatus Saccharibacteria bacterium | reverse complement strand
GGCATCCTAGAGTGAAATAGCATGCCATTCTTCGATAACCATCACCTACCCTTTGAGGGGGAGCCACAGAATGTTGCGGCGGCAATCTGGGACATGAATGCGTAGTAGCTTGCGGCCACCATTCTGGTATAATTAATCCAAGGTCGATTTGCCAGCCAATTAAGCATTGGATGGCTTTGTTTTTCTGCCTTTCGCAGACGCAAAGTCATTCTCCAACACACTATGATGGACGATGAAACAATCATCCCTGCAGAGGGAGAAGAGGTAGTAGAGGCACCTGAGGCTCCGGCTGACGAGGCTCCTACTGTGGAGACTGGCGACGAGGCAGCTGGATAAGCTCCCGTTCAGTATAGAAAAACCGCGCGCCCTTGGAGCGCGGTTTTTCTATATTCTCGTTGCTACTAGTCTTGGCGAGCGAGCCACTGGTAGATGTCCTCCAGTGCCTTTACGCCGTCGCCTGCGGCGATGTTGTTCTGGTGGTAGAGCTCATCGGTACAGTCGCCTGCGGCCCACACGCCCTCAACATTGGTGCGCTGTGTCTTTGGGTCGGTAACAACGCGGCCCACTTCGTCGAGCTGTACTACATCCTTTGCAAAGCTCGTATTCGGCAATACACCAATTTCAACAAACACACCCGTGACCGGGAGGAGCTCTGTCTCACCAGTCTTAACATTCTTCACCGTCATACCTGTCACAAACTTCTCACCGTGTACCTCCACCGGCTCCGTGTCAGTCATGGCGCGAAGGTTTGGATGCTGGAGCACTTTCTCTACAGTAATAGCATCCGCCTTAAACTCGCTCCTGCGGTGAATAATGGTTACCGACTTTGCGTAGGCGAGCAGCTGCGCAGCAGTCTCAACGCCTGCGTTTCCTCCACCCACCACCGCAACATCCTGGCCCGAGAACATGGGTCCATCACAGCTGGCGCAGTAGGTGACACCTTTGTGTTCAAACACATCAGCGCCCGGCACCTGGAGCTGTCTACGACCCGCGCCAGAAGCTAGGAGTACCGCCTTGCTGTCGATTGTCTTTCCGTCTGTGGTTGTTGCGCGGAATCCGCCGTCAATCTTCTCGAGCTTCTCCACGCGCTCGCCCTCAGAGATGGTGAGTACATCATCTTTGTATGCGAGCAGGTGCTCACGCAAATCCTTTGCAAGCTGACTTCCCGGAATATTTACCGTGCCAATCCAGTTCTGGATACCATCCGATACGGTGGATTGTCCTCCCACTTCCTCAGTGATGAGGGTGGTCTTTACACGCTTACGTGCTGCGTACACTCCTGCTGCTATTCCTGCGGGCCCGCCGCCAATGATGATGAGGTCTTTCATAGTGAGCGCAGTATACCAAATTCAGTTCCTGACACTGGGGATATGGTCCCTTTCTCCCTCCCGAGCGAGCGTTGGGAAAAGATTCGCTAAACCGAAGGCAGAGGTGTTTTGCACAGAGCCGAGAAGAAATCTCCCGACTAACGAAGTGCTCTAGGGAGATTTTGCCGCGAGGCGATAACGCAAAACCCGACACCTGAGTGCCGGGCTGCGAATCTTTTAGCTACGCGAGCGACTATTTCTTGTGGCGCTTTAGGAAATTCGGAATCGCTCCCCACGCATCCTCCTCATCCACTACGGGTGGGGTGATGGTCTTTCCTCCTTCCTCGCGACGCTGTGGCTGAGCCGTCACGATTGGCTCCTCACGGCGAAGCATCTCGCGAATTGGAGTTGGGGCAGGAGCAGGTGCTGGAGCAGGTTCTGGGGCCGGTTCTGGCTCAGGTAGAGGGGCAGGGGTTGGCTCCTCACGACGAGGCATGTTGTCGTTGAAAATCTTGCCGCGCACTTCCTCCTTCTGTGGAATTGGCATAGAGAAGAGTGAGCGCTCGTTAATCGCTGGCGCTGCTGGTATACCATCCTGCTCTGGGAATCCCGTTGCGATAACGATGATGCGGATCTGGCCCTTCTTGAGCTTGTCGTCACGCATGATACCGAAGATAACCTTCGCATCCTTGTCGACTGAGTCGGATACCACCTTGGCAGCTTCCTGTACTTCGAGGATTCCGAGGTCGTCGCTACCAGCAACCACAAAGAGTACGCCACGAGCTCCAGCGATAGACACGTCGAGGAGTGGAGAGTTAACGGCCTGTGCAGCAGCATCCTGTGCACGACGGTCGCCCTCGGCGATGCCGATACCCATAAGGGCTGGACCTGCGCCCTCCATAATTGCCTTGATGTCGTTGAAGTCAGTGTTGATTTCTCCTGGCGTGGTGATG
>CAZUBJ010000002.1:0-46523 GCA_964618705.1 uncultured Candidatus Saccharibacteria bacterium | reverse complement strand
GATGAGCCAACGGTATGCAAGGCTGGTGCGGCGCTGCTGTGGCACCTCGCGAGGAACCTGGTAGTTAGCACCTCCCACACGACGTGAGCGTACCTCCATAAGTGGAGCAACGTTGCGAATAGCAGTCTCAAACGTCTCAAGTGGATCCATCTCAGCAGCCTTGATCTTATCAAGCGCATCGTAGACCACCTTAGTTGCGGTGTCCTTCTTACCATCCCACATAACAGTGTTGATGAAGCGCGAAATAGCTTCTGAACCGTACACGAGGTCAGGTCGGCGAGGATACTTGTTTTTTACGGGATGACGCATGGTAGTAGAAAAATAAAACTAAGCCTTAGGCTTCTTAGCTCCGTACTTAGAGCGTCCACGGCGGCGCTTATCAATACCGGCGGTATCAAGGCGACCACGCACGATGGTGTACTGCACACCAATGTCCTTCACGCGACCACCACGAAGAGTGACCACTGAGTGCTCCTGGAGGTTGTGTCCCTCTCCTGGAATGTAGGCAGTAACCTCCATACCGTTGGTAAGGCGCACGCGAGCAATCTTACGAATAGCCGAGTTTGGCTTGCGAGGAGTCTTGGTTGTTACCTTTACACATACACCGCGCTTGAAAGGAGACGCGTAAAACGTTGGACGGTTCTTAAGAGTGTTAAAACCACGTCCAAGTGCCACAACCTTCGTCTTACGAGGAGTGGTCTTACGCGCCTTCTTGGTGAGCTGCTGAATTGTTGCCATGTGTAGATAAAAACCCCCGCTTGGGAGCTCCATGGACTATATACGGAGGCGTAAATAAATGCAACCCGGCTGGGCTGGCTGCCAGTACTGAAAGAGACAGATAGTTGACTTTTTGTACAGTTTGTGCTAATATAGTTGTTCCCGCAATGATGGAGGGCCACATGGCCTTTGACAGTACCAGTTCTTCTGACATCAAAACCCCGGGCGGCAAGACTGCCGACCCCATCGACGTCTCGGTCGGCGCGCGCATCCGCATGCGTCGCCGGGAACTCGGCGTCTCGCAGGGCGTTCTCGCCCAGCATCTGGGCCTGACCTTTCAACAGGTCCAGAAGTACGAGCGGGGTGCCAACCGTGTTTCGGCCAGCATGCTGGTCCGAACCGCGGAAAAGCTCGAAACGAGCGTGGCGCATCTGATCGGCGAAACCGACGACCCGAGTGTGCTCGGTTCGCCCGAAACGGCGACTCAGCCCACGGAGGTGAATCGCTTCCTCATGAACCCGGACGCGCTCCGGTTCCTGCAGGCGATGAACAAGCTTCCCCGCGGACAGCGCGCCAAGCTCATCAGTCTGGCCGTCACCATGGCCGGCATGAACGAGCCCGAGGACGGCAAAGCCGCCGCCTAAAACCTGGGCGCCGGCAGAATATTGGGGGCGGTTCCGCTACGCGGAGCCGCCCTTTTCTTTATATATACTCACTACCCCACCAGGAGCTGGTAGCAGAACCGCACGAGTGCGTAAAACGGCGCCGAGAAGAACTGTGTAAGGATAATAAGCACCAATACAAGGGTGAAAATACCACCCGCACGCATACGGTCCTCAAATCGAGCCATAGCCATGCTCATTTTGTACGGCACAAGACCGCGGAGCACGGTGTATCCATCAATAGGAGGGATAGGAATCAGGTTGAAGAGACCCAAAGAGAGATTTACTAACACCACCACAGCAGCGAGACTCGCAAATTCACCCATACCCTGTGCTACGGCAACGCGGGCGATAATGGCAAAGAGTATCGCAATGGCAAGGTTAGTGGCCACACCCGCCACCCCAACAAATGCCTCGCCCCAGCGCTGATTCTTGAGGTTGTATGGGTTATACGGGACGGGCTTCGCCCAGCCAAAGAGAATACCGGCCTGGGTGAGCACGAGGACGGCCGGAATGATGACCGAACCAATAATATCTATATGTGGGAGCGGATTGAGTGTCAGGCGGCCAGCCAGTTTTGCGGTTGGGTCCCCAAGCGACTGCGCGGCGTAGCCGTGAGCCACTTCGTGCAGAATAATGGAGAATATGAGCACAATGATGGTGAAAATGGCGATTTCCATGAAATGGTTGCGGAATTACGTAGTGTTATGCTAGCATGCAGGAACTATGGCACGCGAATGCGCAGTAACAGGAAAGACAACTCAAGTAGGCGGACGGTACTCTAACCGTACGCGTGCTACGCAGTTCAACCCAACCGGCAAGGTGCGCCGCCAGGCAAACCTCCACAAGCGCCGTATTTTCGTAGCAGAGCTCGGAAAGACTATCCTTGTGACCATCTCTGCAAAGGGCATGCGCCACATTAAGAAGAACGGCGCACACGCCACCCTCTCCAAGGCTGGAGTTATCTAGCAACCAGAAAAAGCCGGGTCCTCAGGGACCCGGCTTTTTCTATTTCCGTCTCCAAAGTGTCGCCCCGTCGCTCACGAACGTTATGGTGCCTTCGTCTATCGTCGAGACCGTTTCTGCACCCTGACGCCCTACTCGTTCCAGCACTTCAGGTGCAGGGTGTCCGTATGTATTTCCCTTTCCTGCAGAAATCACGACCACCCGTGGAGCAACGTGCGAGAGCCACAGCGCACTCGTCGAATACTTTGATCCATGATGCCCCGCCTTGAGCACGTCACTTTGAAGCAGCTCACCCGACTCTCGAACCAACTCATCTTCTATCGTCGAAGGCATATCTCCCGTCAGGAGAAACGAGGTGTCACCGTACACGACACGAAGCGCAATGGACGCGTCGTTGGTCTGTCGAAGTCGCGATACATCTTTGTTTGGATAGAGCACTTCCATGTATGCGCCACCCCCAAGAGAAATGCTCTGACCTGCGCGCGCAATGAACGCTTCGAGACCAGGCTCTTCAGCAACCGTCGCCACGAACCGATCGTACCCGTCGGTGTCGCTTGCGAGCCCTGGCGTTAGTAACGTGTCCACGTCATACATCGACAGCACGTCGGGTAATCCCCCAATATGGTCTTTATCAGGGTGCGTCGCAACGACCATATCAATATGTCTATCGAGTGGACCCATAACCTTTGGTAGTTCGCGCACCACGCTCTTGTCAGACCCACCATCAATGAGCACGTCTACACCTGTTGGTCCTTGGATGAGAATCGCGTCACCCTGACCAACATCAAGAAACGAAACAGCGAGTACTCCGGAATGTTGCATGGACAGCACTACAACAACCACCGCATTCGCCACCACCAGCAGCGCAAGTGCCAACGCCTGCAGCCATCCTCGACGTCGCTTCATAGGAATAAGTATAGAGCTCGCACAAACTATAAACGCTAAGGTATACTCCAAACGTCTAAAACTTCTTACCTATGTACACCGCTAAAACATTTTCACTTCCCGAACTTACCGGTCTCTCACCAAAGCAGATCGAGGTGCACCTCGCGCTTTACCAGGGATACGTAAAGCACACGAATCTCGTCCTGGAAAAGATTGATAAGCTTCGCGAAGAAAACGCTACCGAGAACGCTTACCTTATCAATGAGCTTCGTCGTCGTCTTGGTTTTGAGTTCGATGGCATGCGCATGCACGAGTACTACTTCGAGCAACTTGAAGGAGGTGCGTCAGAAATTACGAGCGGCTCGTTCGCAACACTTGCAGAGAAGCGCTACGGAAGTTGGGATGGGTTTATTGCTCACCTCCATGAGGTCGCGGGTACTCGCGGCATTGGATGGGTGGTCGTCTACTTTGATGCGATAGCGAACACACTGCATACCGCGTTCGTGAACGACCACGAGCTCGGTCAACTATCAGGACTCCCTATCATGGTTGCGATTGATTTATGGGAGCACGCAGTTATGGTTGACTACGTTCCTGCAGAAAAGAAGACCTACGTTGAAGCATTCCTTGGAAACGTAAATTGGAACGTGGTTGAAGCGCGTGCCGCAGTAGTAGTGTAAAAAGTTTTTAAAACTACCCCACGCCTCTTGGGCGTGGGGTAGTTTTTTTATACTTCCAAACAAGTAGCGCAAGTGACCCATACAAGAGAACAGTAATCAGGAATGGAAACTGCGGAAGAGTGTGTGCAGCAAGTGGAAGACTTGCACTCACTGTTGCAATTTTGATGACGAGTGCGAGCACGAGATATGCAGGAAGTCCGGCAATGGGTGCCACTACAGGAGCAAGAAGTCCGATGACTCCTGCAACAAATGAGAGAAGCATCGCAAGTGGCACGAGCGGAAGCGCAAGTACATTTGCTGGCACTGCGACCAGTGACAGCATCCCGGTCTCGTACAGCAGAAGCGGTAAGACAAAAAGCTGCGCTGCAATGGTCGTGGCACAGATTTCCTTAAGCATCGTGCTTGGTATCTTGCTCAACCAATTGGAAACGATGGGTGTCCCTACGATAATGCCGAGCGTTGCTGCGAACGAAAACTGAAACCCAGGATCATGCAGGAGGAGGTATGGATTCCAAACAACCATCAACACGAACACGGCGAGCAAGATGCGCAACGCATCGTAGACACGTCCTGTGGCACGCGCGAACAGCGCGATGCACGCCATAGTCCCCGCGCGAACTGCAGAAGCACCTGCGCCGGAAGCCAGCACAAACAGCACGACTGCGAGCACCGCAGCCCACGTACCGAATCGTTTGGGAGCGAGCACACATAGGCGCATCACTGCCTCCGCAACAATCATGACGTTGTACCCGGACAGCACCACAATTGGCAGAAGACCTGAGAGCGTGAACGCTTCGAGCAGTTCTTTCCCGAGACCCTGCTTCCCACCAACGAGCATACCCATGGCAAGCGACGCCGCTGGTTCTGGGATGGCACGTGCCACACCACCTGCAAAAGCTTTGCGCGCATCGAAGAGTGCGCGCAGCAAGTACATACTCCGTGGCACTGATACATCGAGTAGTTCTACCTCTGCTTGAGGCACTAAGAGCAGGATGTCATCTTTGCGAAGATATGCAGGATAATCAAACACACGCCCGCCGAGTGTTGCGAACGGCTCTGGATACGCGAGCTCTCCTGCTATGCGCACTCGGTCTCCGTATGAAAGAGCCGGGTACAGCGGTGTCACGGCAAGCACCCGCACCTGCTTGTCTTCATTCCGTACCGCAACAGTGACACGCTGCGAAGTCTCACGAATATCAGGATCGGCCACCACCACCCCTTCGTATGAAACGGTACTCGCCACGTCTTTTAGGAACACCTGCGGTATCGAATGCTCGGCAAGTATCATGCGCCACGACCCTAGAACAGCACACGCAAGAAAGATTGCCGCGAGCATGTACAGACGTGTGCGATAGAGAGAGCCCGCACTCAAAAGCACAAGCGCAAGCACGGCACCGACCGCAAGCAAGTGCCAGTCAAAAGCAAAAAGTGAGCGGCATGCAATGCCGCTCACTAGTCCGATTCCTCCCGCAAGAAGAATGTTCTTGGTCATGCGCCCTAGCGGCCTCGGTCCATCGCCTCATTGGCAAGTGCATCCGCTTCCGTATTGTCTTCTCTATACACATGCGTAAAAGTCAGCGACTTAAAGTTGCGACCGACCTCCTTCACCTTCCCCGCAAGCGGAATAATATTTGGATGCTTGATCTTGTACTCGCCATTCATCTGACGCACGACAAGCTGACTATCAAGTCGTGCTTCTACAGTGGCACTACTGCTGCCAGTTCCAAGCAGCGCATGCAGTCCTTCAAGCGCGCGAAGGACCGCAGTGTACTCAGCGATATTGTTGGTGGCAATACCAAGGTATTCAGAGACTGTCACCACTTGAGTTCCCTCCTCGTCCCGCACCAGCGCACCAGCGCCAGCAGGACCTGGGTTACCGCGCGAACCTCCATCGGCGTAGAGAATGAAATGCATGGAGAATAGTATACCTGGGCTTTAGCGAATGCCGAGCAGTCGAAGTCGCACGGGCTGACCGCGCGAGAATTGGTCGCGCTCGACATACGCGAGCACGTGCACTTCGCTTCCTGGCGAAAGTCTGTCGGGAGCCTTTCCAAGATCGCGCCTCGCAAAAAACGCAATCGCTTCAAGCGAACCTTCCTCGCGCTTCAGGTGCACGCGCAGGTGCTCAGACGATTTTCCAAACCACGCGATTCGTTCAATATGAACATTCTGCAAAGACACGGTTGGCTTTGGGTTGCCCATACCAAACGGAGCGAGCATATCCAGTTGCTTCAATAGTGCGTGTGTAATATCGCTTGGAGCAAGCACCAAGTCTGCGCGCGTATCAGTGGCGCCTTCGCTCGACAACAGATGTGCCCGCGCTTCCACAAGCCGCTGTGGCAAATCGAATACCGCCTCCGGAAGAACGGAGAATCCGCCCGCAGCAGCGTGTCCTCCAAAACCCGCAAATGTCTCTGGTGCTGCCGCTTGCATCAACTCCACAACATGGACATGCTCTGGACCCCCACGACACGAACCCTTGAGTGATTCATTTCCTTCGCGTCCCCATAAAAAAACAGGGCGCTCGTATTCGTCTGCGATACCACTTGCAACTAACCCAAGTAGTCCTGGTCGCCATTCTGGATCGCCCATCACAATAACCGACGGAATGTCTCCCTCGGCTTCACGCAGTCGCTCCAAGCGCGCGTGGACACTTTTTGTAATGGCACCTGCCGCAGCTTTGCGCGAACGATTCACTGCCTCAAGTGTTCGCGCGAGTTCCGTTGCCTCATCTTCGCTCGTGGTGGTGAGAAGTACGAACGCGTCGCGCGGATTTCCCATGCGGCTCGCTGCATTAATTCGGGGCGCTATCATGAAGCCGACATCGTCCTCGGTTATAAATCGCTGATTCACCCGAGCAACCGCGCACAGTTTCTGGAAACCAATGCGTGGTGACTTTCGCATCACTAGGAGCCCATACTTTGCAATCACACGATTCTCTCCCGTAAGCGGCACCATATCAGCAATTGTTGCGAGCCCTGCCAAATCAAGAAGCCATTTCTCCCAGCCGGGCGGAATAAGCTCGCGCCCCGCAAAACCGTGCGCAAGGACGGCACACACCAGCTTCCACGCAACCCCCGCACCACAGAGCGACTTGTACGGATACGTCTCATCTTCACGCGCGTTCGGATTCAAGATGGCAAACGCGTCCGGCAAACCATCTTGCGGAAGGTGATGGTCAGTCACAATCACATCAATCCCAAGCTCACGTGCACGTAGAACCGCTTCAACATCGGTAATACCCGAATCAACCGTAACGATGAGCGTCGTTCCTTCTTGTGCGAGTTTCTCTATTCCACCTACGTTTACGCCATACCCTTCCAGGTGACGGTGCGGAATATAGTTTGTAAAGTTTGCTCCGGCTTTTTTAAAAAAATCATGTAACAGAGAGCCTCCGGGAATACCGTCACAATCGTAGTCGCTCCAGACCGTGATTCGCTCTTGATTGTTGATTGCCTCTGCAACACGGGACGCAGCCTTAGCCATGTCCTGCATCAAAAAAGGGTCGTGGATGTGCTCCTCGTACGAAGGATTAAGAAACGCCACGGCTTCTTCGCCCGTTACCACACCACGACGCGCTAGAAGCGAGGCGGTGAGGTCGTCGTAGGAAGATAGCTCCTTGCGAATCGATTCATCTATGACGTCATGGAGCGTGAACATGCCGTCGCATTGTACCTTGAAGTACCTATTGTATGCTTGGGGGTATGGAAGACACTGTATTCACAAGGATTATCAAGAAAGAATTGCCGGCGGTAATCGTCTATGAGGACGACGATACCCTTGCCTTTCTCGACATCGCACCAAATGTCCCTGGCCACACATTGGTTATTCCAAAAAAGCCATTTAGGAATATCTTTGACATAGACGACGATACACTCGCGCGCGTAATGTCTACCGTACGAAAAATTGCCCCAGCCGTTCGCGATGCGGTTGGCGCTAAGGGTGTGCAGATTAACTCAAACCACGAACACGAAGGTGGCCAGGAGGTCTTTCATCTTCATTTCCATATTATTCCTCGCCATGCACGAGAAGACTTTGAGTTTTGTTGGCCAAAGATTGCTTTCGACACTGAGGAAGCGGAACGGATTGCACAGACAATTCGTTCTAGTCTTAGCTAGTGCGACAGTGCGTCGACCCCGACAAGTGAGCCCTGTGCAAGGAACTCAAGCATAGCTCCCCCACCCGTTGAGATAAACCCGAACTGATCGTTCAGTCCAAGTTTCTCGATTGCGGCTACCGTGTCTCCTCCACCAACAATTGAGTGACCCTTGCTCTTTGCAATTGCCCGCGCGAGCGACTCGGTTCCTTCCGTATATCCGTGCTCGTAATTACCGAGTGGACCGTTCCACAAAATAGTCTTTGCACCCATTGCGAGGCCGGCGAGCATTTCTACTGTCTTTGGTCCATCATCTAAAATTGCTTCGAACGGTGCCACACCATCAAGTACACCAACACGCCCAGACCCACCCGAACTTCCTGGAGCGCCGATAACGGTATCGAGCGGTAAAAGAAGTCGTTTATGTGAAAGCAGCGAACGAATCTCTTCTTGTCCTTCCTTTGAACGAAGTGATAACTCCGTCGGGATTCCTTGCTCGGCCATAAAATCATTTGCGAGCGCTCCGCCGACGAACACATTGGTATATGCGGCAAGTAACCGTTTAAGCACCGCCTCTTTCGTAACAAATTTAGCGCCACCAATAATTGCGAGTGACGGCGACTTTGGCTTTAGTGCACGGGAAAGTTCTCGCACTTCCTCTTCAACAAGAAGCCCGGCATAGGAAGGTAAAAACGCAGGGACACCCACAACTGAAGCGTGCGCGCGGTGACACACATCAAATGAATCCTGCACGAACACGTCTGCAAGCTGGGCTAGCTCACGAGCAAAGGATTCATCGTTTAGTTTCTCGCCTCGATTGCGCCTAACATTTTCGAGCATAAGAATCCCTCCTGCGGGCAACGCTCGCACTGCTTCTCTCGCAACTGGTCCAGTAGTCACCGGGCAAAATGCTATGCGTGGAAAGAACTCCTTCATTGCTTCGTATACCGGCAGAAGTGTCTCCGTGCCCCCGTCTCCAATGTGACCGAGAAGAATGACACGAGCATTCTTCTCGCGCAGATATTCAATGGTCGGGAGTGCGCGGCGCAGACGAAAATTGCCCGCAACCGTACCGTCCGCAACCGGCACATTGAGTGCGGTACGCACGAGTACGGGGATGTTCTCTAGATTTCTGCACTCGCGAAGTAGCTTCATGCACCCATACTACCGCACTCGCATGGAGTATAGTTGAGTCATATGGAACCAACGCTCGCCACACTTACAGAAAAAATTGATGCTCTATCCGCTTCAGTAGAAAAGACGCGGCGATATATGCAGTGGACCTTTATTGTCACCGCTGCCGCACTGCTTCTTCCTCTTGTTGCTGCCGTCTTTATTGTACCGTTTGCGCTTTCAAGCTACACCGAAAGCGTTGGGTTGCTCCTCGAGCAGCCTTAGGAGAGTGCTTTTACAAGTGCACCGTAGGACACCGGGTCAGCACTTGCGTGCCCTACCAAGAATCCGTCTATACCCGAATCTGTAGCAAGGGTCGGTGCATTCGCTGCCTCTGCAGATCCTCCGTACAACACACGAATACGAGACGCCGCCTTACCAGGCACAAAGTCGCCAAGTACTTTGCGGATATAGGAAACCATTTCTCGCAAATCTTCGTTTGTAATCGCCTCGTCCGCAGTTTTCCCGATTGCCCACAATGGTTCATACGCGACCACTATCTCCATGCACTCCTTTTGTGTAAGCGAGTCAAATATTGAGGAAAGTTCTGAACGGACAGTCTTTAAATACTGCGCGTCCTCATCACGCTCTCGTTCGCCAACGCACAAGATAGGCGTGAGGCCGTGCGCCAGTGCATGACGAGTCTTTTCCAAAATGACCGCATCAGCTTCCCCCAGGGCGCGACGCTCTGAATGACCAACGATAACGTAAGTAGCTCCAAGTGACGCGACCGCCCCAGCAGTAACTTCCCCTGTTGCTGCACCCCCAAGTGTTGCCGAAACGTCCTGCGCCCCGAGCGCAACGCCAGAAACACCTGAAAGGAGTCCAAGGTATGGAGCAGGGACACATAGCACCAAGTCGTGCTTCTTGCCCTTTGCCAGTTTGACGGCTGTTGCTGCCAAGCCTTTCGCCTTGTCCTTTGATTCTACGTAAGCCTTCCAGTTCGAGACGATGAGCATATGCCTACAATGCTAGCATGCCCCGCTTCCCCCACTATTCCTGTCGCCAATCCACAAACTGGTAGTCGGTTGAGGTGTACGGAGTGAACGGCGGCGGGTCTGTGGAGAGCTTTCTATCAAAGGCATCTATGCGAGATTGATACCCCCCGTCCCCAGACCATCCGCATCCATTCACCCACTGCGTACCCGTGCGTAAGTTGGACACGGTAGTACCGAGAATAGTGAGTGTTCCCCGTGGTTCGTACGTTCCCGGGCAGCTGTAGAGGTTGCGTCCAAAAGCACCTCCTTGTGCAATGAACACGCCATTTAATGTCATATTCTGTGGCGAATTCGGAGTAATAAGCACATTATTCTCCGCAATGAGTGTCAGGCCGTCAGTGCCGTCAGTTGCTGCATAGGTTAAGTTCCCTGGAAGCATTACATTCGGTTCCACGCCAGTAGTCACTACATTTGCCGCAACCACCGTCACCTTTCTATCAACGACGCCGTCTACCCAAAGATTGTCTTCCACAAATATGAGTCCGCAGTTCGCTGGAATAGTATAGGTACCGTACAAGCTCTCGTTTGAAATGAGCGTCCTGTCCAGTGTGTCCTCTGGATTAATACGCCCGGAGGAGAGTGATGTAGTTGCACTTACGCGGCGCACGGTAACCGTACCATTACCATTAAAGGTCAGGTGGTAGCCACGCCAATAGTTTGCCTGGCCACTGTTCCCTGAGCTGTAGCGAGGAAAGTACAGGCCACTGGCTGTTGCAGTTGTTTTGAGGTTGGTGAAATCTGCTGCAATGCCTGCAAAGTCTACTTGCGGCACGGGGTACTCCCACAGCGATTGATTTGGTCCCGCTCCCCAGACGCCTGCCTTGGTCTGGTTCGGTGAACAGCCAAAGGATGAAGTACAAAGCCACGTTGAGAGTGAGCTTGTCACTGGTGCATTTGCCGTACCGTCCATGCGAATACCTCCATTGCTGTGATAGGGACCTGAGATGATACGGTCGTCTCCTGCCCACACCGTACTATTAAGCACATAGGAGAACTGTGCCACTGTCGGCCTCGCGTACCGTGCAATAATCGTTCGGTCAGCACTCGGATTCTCTACGGGCGTTCCCGTTGAACGGATATCAATTGAAGTGGTCTGACCGCACGACGCGTTCCCGGTTATGTTCAACGTGATAGTACCCGTTTGCCCTCCTTCAGGGTCGTCGTAGGGAATGGTGTATGGTCCTGCAACCCCTGTGCCGTTTTGCAAATCGTTTGGATTGTGTGCGAGGAACCAGCGATAGTATTCAAGACCCGCCTCCGCAATCGCGAGTCCACGGTTACCTGACGTTGTATTCATTTGGAGCTTGTTCTCCGTGAGTACAAAACTTGCGAGTGCTCCGAGCACGCCAAAAAATATCGCGCCAAACACAAGTGTGGTGAGCATAAGATATCCTCTCGGAGACTGGCAGTGCTTCATATTAGTTTCGCAAGTTTCTAAGTGTGGCACTTCGCTCAAGCAACACCACGTTCGGTGCGCGCTGCGGATTGAGGTCGGTCAACAATTGAATACGAATGGAACGAACCGCAGCAATATCAATAGTCCCCGTGAGCTCTGTGCCCGCAGCCGAGTAGTATCGGAATAGTGGCGAGGTGGACGCATTCATAACTGAAGTGGCAATGGTGTAGAGCGACTCGGGCTGACCGCTGTACGAAGGCGGGTTTCCAGCCGCATTAGTCACCGCACGGTAGAGCGTTCCGTTCTGTATATAAAAGCGCACCTTCTCAACCGGACCATCGCCGTCGACATCACTGAACAATGTAATAGTGGACGTTGCCGCTACTGCAATTGGATAGGCGCCGTCTTCGCCATAGGAAGCTTCACGAATATCCTTGTGCGCAATTGAGAGACCGCGACTCGCACTATCAACCGCACTCGTCTGCTCGAGTAGATACGCGTTTGATTTATAAAAGAACGCAATCATGCCTGAAAGTGCTACGCCAGCAGCGCCAAGTATTGCCACTACCACTACGGTCTCTGCAAGAGTGAAGGCCTTCATGCTTACTCTAGTATAAGGGCAGCATCAAACGCTGTTCCTGGATCAAGCGTAAAGGGTGTCGGCGTGGAAGAAGCTGTTCGTATCGTAAGTGATAGTCCGCTTACCGTGTACACGTCCCACTCGAGCGAGCTACTAAACACCGCACTTGCTCCGGTCGTACTTGCTATCACCGTTTTGTAAATCGGTACACCCGCTCCTGTTGTTCCCTTTCGCTTTGCACCAGTCAAGGTGAACGTGACATTCGGAAGCGGTACAGGTCCTTCATCATAGGAAATTCCCCAATCAAGAATCTGAGATGTTGTGGTGGTGCTAGTTGTATTGAGCGTTGCTTGAAGCGCGAGTGTTGGGTAGGTCGTGGTCGCAACTCCACTCAGTGATACGGGGAATGTACTAAACCCGGAAGCGTTTCCGGGCAGCACCGCATCGGGCAGGAGTGTGCCTGCGCCATCCATCACACGCACAAGCGCGACTGTCCCAACCGGCGTGCTTATGGTGCCCTGCAGTTGCTTCCAAGCGGCCAGATACTGCGGAGTGATACTAGTTCCCTGAGCGGTTCCAGCAAGCGCATATCCATTAGCGCCGGTTGCGAGCCGCAAACTTCCACCCGTTACCGCAGTATTTGTTTGTGTTGCAAGGCTCAAGGCATTAGCGAACGTGTCGGTGGTAGTGGTTGCTCGAATCGGCGAGAAGGTTCGGAGGGTGAACGGCGCAAGAACATCTATGGCAAAGGTACTGGTGGTGGTCTGTCCCTTAGCAACGGTGAGGTACCCCGGGGTTGGGTTTTGATTGGTTGCGTCACGCAGATAGGTTTCGGCGCTTGAGTATCCTGTCTTTCCAACACTAATACGGTACTGAGTAGAAGTTGGCGCGCCTGGTAATTGCACGTACCCGAGGGCATCACTAAAGGTGGTGAACGATACAGTCGGGACTGTGGCACTGTTTTGTATGGAGACCGTAGCGCCGGGCACTGGAGTGCCCGTGGCACCAACAACCGCAATAGCGAGCGTGCCTCCGTTGGTGGTGGTTTCAAGACCAGGGGGAGCATAGTTTGAAACTAAGGAAATGGTGTGTGGAGTAGAGCGAACGGTATAGGTAACCTCTACTTTGACTTGCTTATAGTCCGTTTGTATACCGTTTGCGTCAGCGGCGCCGTACCCGTCCTTAGGGTCGTCTACATACACGATCAAGGTGCGCGTTGCGTATGTGACACCGTTTACTACTTGCGTACTAGTGGCCACCACCTGCCCCGCAGGGATGCCCCCAATAGTACCCACAATGTCATAGTCCAGTCCGCGAACGTACTCAAGCTGTGATTCTGCAATAGCCGTGGCACCAGCACGCGCCTTTGCAATACCGGAAATAAGAAGCGACGCGCGCAACAATCCAATGAGCCCGACAAACACGACCAAAATAAGCGCGCATCCAACAATCACATCTATTAGCGACATCCCGCGCGGTGCGTTCATGTGTGTATGATAGCGCACTGTCTCACTACTGTGTGCACCGCACGAATAAATGCGCCTATATTTTTGAAGAAAGCGAGTAGATTGGTGTAATCATCGAAATCGCAAACACTCCCACAAAGACTCCAATGAAAAGCATCAAAAGTGGCTCAATAATAGTTGAGAGATCTTTGGTTCTATCTTCAACATCGGTTTCATAGTATTCAGCAACCTGTCCCAACATGTCGGACACCTTTCCTGTTTCCTCACCTACTAAAATCATGTCCGTGAAAAACGCCGGAAACAAATCGGGATACTTGTTAAAGGTTGCTGAGAGCGCTTCTCCTTTACGCACACGCTCTTCTGCCTCGGTGAGCACTACTCCAAATACATTCTTTCCTACTACTTCCCCTGCAATTTTTATAGCAGTGAGCATTTCCACGCCCGAGGAAAGAAGTGAAGAAAGCGCGCGTGCTGCGCGAGCACCCATCGTCTCTCGTACCAAATCCCCAATCACCGGAATACGAAGTGCTATCTGGAGAATAAGCGCAGCACCGAATCGGGAATGCGTGAACGCATAGATTCCTGCAAAGAAACCAGCAAGGAGCAGCAAGGAAATAATGACGTTTTCAGCGAGGAAGTTTGAAATGCCAATGATGACCTTGGTGGCCATTGGTAGCTCGACACCCAAGGATTCAAACGTGGCAGACAGTGTTGGCACCACGAACATAAGCATGAGCACACCAATCACAACAATCGCCGAGAGAATGATGCTTGGGTAGATCATCGCTCCTTTCACTTTCTTCTGGAGCGTGAACGATCGGTCCATCTGCTTAGCGATAGACTTAAGTGATTCTGCAAGGGTTCCTGATTCTTCTCCCGCCTTCGCCATCGCAATAAAGAGCTCTGGGAACACCTTCTGATGCATCATGAGCGCCTCGTGGAACGAGCCACCTGTTTTAATTTTCTCTTCGATGCTTGCTACCACCGCCTTTAGATACTTGTTCTTTGACTGTCGCTCAATAACGGAAAGCGCGCGGGACAGTGTAAGGCCCGCCGAGAGCATAGCGGAGAGATTCTTGGTGAACGTAATCTTCTCCTCGGTCTTGATGCCTGTTCCAAATGTAATACCTCCAGCTTTCTTCGGGTCCTTTGCTTCCACAACTTCAAGTACTGTCACTCCTTCAGCCTCCAGTTGCGAATATACCGAAAAGCGATTCTCGGCATCTATGATTCGCTTCTCTTTTGCACCATCTTTCGTTTGTACTGATACACGAAATTTCATTACTGGTATCGTAGCATGCGCTTATTGACGTTCGGTGCGCGCGAGCGCATATTCGTAGCAGACTTCCGAAGTGTAACGGCGAAGGGCCACAACCATGAATGCGATCGCGGAACGAGTAGGACACTGCATCAAGGTCCTGGATGTCACCCACCCGGAATGGGTGAGTACCTTGATGTCCTGGGACATTCTATCTGCCAAGAATCCTATGCGGATGATTGTCGTGAAAGTTTTTGGCGGCAGACAGAACGCCTTGGCAGAACTGCAGCTGCACTGTTCGCAGCAATTAACCAATTACCGGCTTCTCTGGAAATATGGACTGGAGGCCGAGCGCAAGAATGGCAACAGAAACGAGGACGACTTACATGCGCTTGATGCTGAGTGGCTGCGACAAATAGGAGCACGCCTCTAATCGCCTGAACTGAAAACGGGAATCGTCCCGTTCCTATGGTTCGGGCGATTTCTAATTTAGATACAGCTTTGGGCCGAACCTCCGTGTGGAAGTCCGGCCCAAGAGGGGGCAGCTAGTGTCATGCCCGTGTCCGCGCCCAGTCGACCGCGGCCGTCACGAGAAGCGCGACCGCGACACCGAGGATGGCGGACGCCACAAACTCGAACAGTGGCCAGAGCTGTGGGATGCGCGAGAAGATGAACGCGATGAGACTGAAGCCAGCGCCCCAAGCAAGAAGCGCGTCCCGCTCCGACTCCTGAAAGCCGAGAAGAAACGCGATAGAGAACGCGACCGCGCCCACCAGGAGTGGGTCAAACCCGAAGCAGGCACCAGCAAACAGTGCCAGCACGGCAGCGATACTCATCGCCAGAAGTGTCCAGAACATGTAGGTTCCTCCAATGCCACACCCAAACAGATAGTCCGTTTGATACTGCGGCTCTGCGTAGAGGTATACACCCGAGCGAGCGAGCGCGCCAGTGCTACTCAGTCACTGCGCGGAGCACCTCCTCAAGACTGGTGATGCCGCGCGCCGCTTTGTAAATACCGTCGTCGAGCATGGTGAGCATACCTTCCTTACGAGCCTGCGCCTCGATAGCATCAGGAGATGCGTTGTGGAGTATCAAATCACGAATGGTTGGCGACACGGTGAGAATCTCATGGATACCAATACGACTCTTGTACCCTTCTTCGCACTCGGCTGAGGGTTTTGGATGGTAGAACGGCAAGTCGGCAAGTTTAGTACCGGCCTTTATCAATTTTTCTTCTGTAAGGGAGCCGAGCGCCGCAGTAAAGTGATCCTCGCTCGCCACTTTCTCTCGCTCCACCTTATCTGGAATGTACTCTTCCTTGCCATCGCAGAGTCTGCGCACCAAACGCTGTCCAACAATGAGACGAAGTGTTGATACGAGCAGGAACGGCTCCACTCCCATATCAATGAGACGCGGAATGGCGCCGGCGGCTGAGTTGGTGTGAATGGTGGAGAGTACGACGTGTCCGGTGAGGGCCGCATTAATGGCAAGGGACGCAGTCTCACTATCACGAATCTCTCCCACCATAATAATGTTTGGATCCTGACGAAGCAGCGAGCGCAACCCTTGGGCAAAGGTAAACCCAATGGCTGGATTTACTTGTGTTTGGTTCACGCGCTTCATCTGATACTCAATCGGGTCCTCTACGGTCGAGATGTTTACGTCCGGCGTGTTCAAAATATCGAGTATGGTATAGAGCGTGGTGGTTTTTCCAGAACCGGTAGGACCAGAGACGAGAATGATTCCCGTTGTTTGCTTCATCGCTTTATGAATGCGCTCCATGGTCTCTCCGTGGAAGCCAAGCGTCTCCAGTGAGAAGCCCTCACCCGTCTCGCGCAGCAAGCGCATAACAATCTTTTCCCCGTAGTAGGTTGGGAGCATGGAGACACGGAACGACACCTTGTCGCCATCAGATTCCATTTTGAATCGGCCGTCCTGTGGTAGACGCTTCTCGTCGAGCTTTAGAGATGACAGCACCTTGATGCGCGCAATAATGCCTGGCCCCGCATCCTTGGGCAGTGTCATTGCATCATGCAAAATGCCATCGATGCGATAGCGTACAAGCACCTGGTCCTCGAGCTGCTCAATATGAATATCGGATGCGCTCTGGATAATTGCATGGCGAAGGAGCGTGTCCACGATGCGCACAATCGGCAGATCTTCTGCCATTTTCTTGAGGTCCTCTCCAGTCACCTCCTTTCCATCTGAATCCTTAATAAGGTTGATGCGGCCAGACTCGGTAGCAATCAAATCTCCGAATTCTTCCTTGAGCGACTTTTGATACTGCAACAGTGTGTGTTTGAGCGAGTCATCGTCAGTCAGGCGCGGCAGAATGGTGAGACCGGTGGTCTTTCGCACCGAATCAATAGCGGGAAGGTCCTCAGTATCAAGCATCGCCACTTCAAGCTCCTTGTCACCCTTACGAAAGGCAACAATGCTGTGCGTGCGCGCAATTGGTTCTGGAATGAGTGACAGCACTTCAAGTGGAATCTTTCGGTCCTTCAAGTTTACAAAAGGAATACCAAGCACGTACGCCTTAATGCGACGAAGCGCATCCTGTGAAAGTTGTCCGTTTGAAACAAGGATGTCTCCTACTGATTGCTTACGCTGCTTCCCTTCCTCTGCAGCAGCTTCAACTTCCTTCCGGGAGACGAGTCCCGAATCAAGAATGAATTCTTTTAGTTCGCTTTCAGATACTTGCATGTAAAAAGTTCGTATTGAAAGTATAACGTGCGAACGCATCGCGTTCGCACGTAAATATTTTTTCTACGGGGAAAAGAAAAACGCCCGCGCAGGTGCGCGAGCGTCTTCGTCTCCCTGATTGTTGAAAGGTGGCGATTACTTCTTCGCCGGAGGGAACGCATAGACGACCACGGGGCTGACAGTGCCCGTCGGCCGCGGAGCTTCGTGGTAGACGCCGGTCTCGGGGTCGATGAAGTCGCCGTCGTAGACCGGGATGTCGATCTCGATGGTGTCGGTCAGCGGCGCGATGCGACGTGCCTCGGTGTAGCTGACCTCGAGCGGTCGACCGCACAGCTGGCGAACCAGCTCCGGCTTCTCGATGCCGCACTTCTCGGTGGCGACGACGAGCATACCGGTGCGCTCGGCCACCTTGATGGCCAGGCCGAGGTTTCCGCCGGTGTGATCCAGCATGACTTCGCCCTTCTTGATGGTGAACGGCGCCGGCAGCTGGTTGCTCTTGTAGGCGCCCCAGCCGAGGACGGCGACGATGGCGAGCACGATGGCGAGGCCGGCGAGGAGGACGACGCGAAGCGGGTCCATGCCGCGCTGACCATCAATGATCTGGGTGCCCAGGTCGTCGTTGGTGGTCGCACGGGTGAATTCAGCGTCGCCGATGTCAGTGGCACTCATGTTATGCTTCCCCTTTCAAGGGTTTGTTGGAGACGGTCAAAGAGCGGTGCGCTCCTGATCCAGTCCCCGGTTGGAGGAAATGGAGGGCCAAAACAAAGGCCCAAACGCATATATGTATTACACCACTGTAGACAAATAGTCAAGTTACGTCTATTGACCAAATCTACCTATATATGGTATGTTATACCTAACTGAGATGTCCGGGAACCCGGGCATTTCTTTGTTAAAAGTCCCCTCCTCGTGCGACTATGGAGTGGCGTTACTACAATTACATACGGTTTCTACAACTAAATATCGGCTTATGTTGGATCTAAAAACAATCAATTCAGTGCTCGGCGAGTTTGAGGAGCGCGGCATCACCAAGGAGGTGATGGTGGACGCTATTGAACAGGCCATGGCCACTGCCTACAAGAAAGAGTACGGAAAGCGCGGACAGGTAATCCGTGGCATTTTGGACATGAATACGGGTACCGTTGCCTTTGAGCAGGTAAAGACCGTCGTGGATGAGTCTATGGTGCGCTTCCCTGAGGAGGGCGAGGAGGAGATTGTGCACGCTCCAGAACAGCACGGACACCGCGAAGAGGTAGAAATACTCAACGAAGGCGAGCTTCCCCGCTTTGATGCCGAGAAGCACATGTTGATTGACGACGCCAAGCGCATTAAGCGCGGTGTTGAGGTGGGTGAGGAAATGATTTTCCCACTAGAGCCACAGGACGACTTTGGCCGCATTGCTGCACAGACTGCGAAGCAGGTAGTTATTCAGAAGATTCGCGAGGCTGAGAAGCTTTCAATCTTGGACGAGTTCGGTCACAAGAAGGGCGAGATTGTCTCTGGTATCGTGCAGCGCGTTGAGCGTGGTGCGGTATTCATCGACCTTGGTCGCGCTACCGGTATCATTCCCTACGAGGAACAGATTCCCGGCGAGCGTTTCCGAGGCGGCGAGCGCATTCGCGCATACCTCTACGCAGTAGATGAGGGATTCCGTGGCGTATACCTACGTCTCTCACGTTCTCATCCACGTTTCATCGTGAAGTTGTTTGAGCTGGAGGCTCCTGAGCTTGCAAGTGGTGCTATCGAGGTGAAGGGTCTTGCGCGCGAGCCAGGAAGCCGCACCAAGATTGCTATCGCTTCAACCGACCCACACGTTGATCCAGTAGGTTCGCTCGTCGGACAGCGCGGTGTACGCGTGTCTACGGTTATGAGCGAGCTGGGTGGCGAGCGCATCGACATCATCGAGTGGTCAGAAGATCAGGCTGCCTACATCAAGGAGTCTCTCTCCCCTGCTACCGCGCTTGATATTGTGCTCGACGAGGAGGGACATCGCGCAACGGTGACAGTGTCTGAGGACCAGCAGTCTCTTGCGATTGGTCGTGGCGGACAGAATGTGCGCCTTGCCGCAAAGCTCACTGGCTGGAACATCGACATTAACTCTGTTGGTGGCGCTCATGCAGAAGCAGAGGCAGCTGTTGCAACACCTGAGGGTGCAAGCGACGAGGTTATCGAGGAGCTTGAGGCAGCTGAGGATGCTGATCCAGCAGTTGCAGCCGGTATTGATCCAACCGAGACCGAGTCTGTTATCACCGAGGAGGAGCCAGAATCTTCAGCGCTCTCTGCGGAGGAGGAGCTCACAAAGAGCGACGAGTCCAACGACTCAGTTGTTGACGAACAGGAAGCTCGAGACGAAGCTAAGTAATTCCAATCTTATTGTATGAACTTGCTACACGATGTAGTGTCTGGCACTGCCGACGAAATGAATGTCATTATTGAGATTCCAAAAGGTTCTAAGAACAAGTACGAGATTGATAAGGAGACGGGACTCATCGCGCTTGATCGCGTGATGCACTCTGCTCAGGACTATCCGTTTGATTACGGATTTGTGCCACAGACTCTGTGGGACGATGGTGACGCGCTTGATGTGGTACTGCTTACCACCTATCCGCTCATGCCAGGCATCCTTGTGCGCGCACGCCCGGTTGCCATTCTTCCGATGGTTGATGGCGGCGAGTCTGACGCAAAGATTCTAGCGGTTCCCTGCGACGATCCTCGTTTCAAGGAGGTTGCAGACCTAGCAGACGTGAACAAGCACACGCTCAAGGAAATCACGCACTTCTTCCTGACCTACAAGACGATTCAGAACAAGGAAGTGACTCTTGGTGAGTGGGGCGGCAAGGCGGAAGCTGAAGCTGCGTTCACTCGCTCTCGCGAGCTCTACGACGCAAAAAAGGACTAGAAGATTAAGGCGCGTTCAAAAGGCCACAAATGCAAGGCGCGAGTGAGGAGTGAAACGAGCCGTATGTGCTATACGGTGAGTGAGCCCCGGAGCGAGCAACGCTGCAGTTGTGGCCTTTTGTCGTGCCCAGTACGAGAGGGGTATACTAATAAAACTATGGAACCAGCACAGACCCCAATCCCCCAGAAGGCTCCCGGCGCATACGGCAGCCTATTCTCTATCATTATGATAGTCGTCATTCTTGTCGTCGGTGCTTTTTACGTATGGAACAAGCGTGTGGCACAGAATTACCAGTACGCGACTGAGGAGAGCGAGACGCTGCAGGTAGAGGTCGCGGTACCTACAGAGTAACTTCTCTACATTCTTCTCTGTCCGTTTTTCTGGTACCATTCCCCCACTAACCCACTATATATATGAGTAAAGAAACCTCGCGCGCTTCAATGCTTGTCCCAATGGTGATTGAGAAGTCACAGTTTGGCGAGCGTGCATACGACATCTACTCGCGCCTCCTTCGCGAGCGCATTGTGTTCCTCTCAGGTGGCGTTGACGATGACACCGCAAACTTGGTGATTGCACAGCTCCTGTTCCTCGAGGCCGAGGACCCGAAGAAGGATATTTTCCTCTACATCAACTCTCCAGGCGGCTCGGTGACCGCGGGTCTTGCGATTGTAGACACCATGAACCACATCAAGCCATCAGTGGCGACGGTGGTAGTGGGAATGGCAGCATCTATGGGCTCCGTTATTCTGGCGTCTGGTGCCAAGGGCAAGCGCTTCGCACTTCCAAACGCCGAGGTCATGATTCACCAGCCATGGGGTGGTGTGCAGGGACAGGCAGCGGACATCGAGATTACGGCGCGCCACATCCTCGCGACACGCGACCGTTTGAATAGAATGCTCGCAAAAGCATCTGGCCAAACACTCGCAAAGGTCGAGAAAGATGTTGATCGCGACTTCTTTATGACTGCGGAGGAGGCTAAGAAGTACGGCCTAGTTGATACGGTCTACAAAGCCAAGTAATTCGAGGCTTGTGCTCGAGAAACGGCGCCCACTGGGCGCCGTTTCTCGTTTATTTGCGCCCCCACCGCGCTGTGGCACTATGGCTACAGACGCACTGAACCTCTGGAACGATTGTCGCGACTGAACTCTGTACTACCAACTTTTGACCCTAACCGCGCAGCCACATGGCTCGTATGAAATTTGTGTATGTCTATTAAGTTAATTTTAGCCCTGCTAGCACTAAGTGGTCTTGCGGGTATTGCCCTCGGATACACCCTACGATTCCTGATTGCTCTTGGTCAGCGTGGCTCGCTTGAGCTTGAAGTAAAGCAAAAGCTCCTTGAAGCTAAGGAGCGTGCTTCTCGCATCATTCAAGAAGCAGAGCTACGCGCCGAAGAGGTTGAAAGCGAGCTCGCAGGCCCCTTAAAGGAGCGTGAGGAGAAGCTTGAGAAGAACACCGAGCGCCTTGCAAAGCGTGAGGAATTTCTTGACGAGCGTGAGCGTGCACTTGCGGACGATTCTGAAGAGGTGCGCAACCGCGAGAACGAGGTGGCAAACCTGAAGCGTGAGGCGGACAAACTGCTCGCCGAGCGCAGATCAGAGCTTACGCGTCTTGGGAGACTTTCAGAGAATGAGGCACGCACCATGCTGATGCGTGATTTGGAGGAAACGTTAGAAGAGTCTATTCTTGCTCGCTTGCAAAAACTTGATGCGCACGGCAAGGCACGCCTGGAAGACAAGGCTCGCTCCATCCTCCTTACCACTATTCATCGTCTAGCGGCGAATGTGAACGCGGACGTAATGACGCTTTCCATTACCATTGCATCTGAGGAGGTGAAAGGAAAAATTATTGGAAAGGAAGGACGTAACATCAAGGCCTTCGAGCGTGCTACGGGCGTTGATGTGATTATTGATGACGCGCCCGACAAAATCACCATATCTTCCTTTGATCCAATTCGCCGCCACACGGCAAAGCTTGCGCTTGAATCATTGATTGAGGACGGACGTATTCAGCCTGCAAAGATTGAAGAGGCAGTAGAGAAAGCAAAGACGCAGATTCACGAAATCATTAAGCAAAAAGGCGAAGAAGCCGCGTACGAAGTGGGTGTTGTAGGACTTGATCCAAAATTGGTCGCACTCCTTGGTCGCCTGCACTTCCGCACCAGCTACGGACAGAACGTGCTGCAGCACTCTATAGAAATGGCGCACCTCTCGGGCATGCTCGCAGAAGAGCTTGGTGCTGACGCAGAAGTGGCGCGCACAGGCGCACTCCTCCACGACATTGGAAAAGCGGTGGACCACGAAGTGCAGGGCACGCACGTGGAAATTGGCCGTAGAATCCTGGAGAAATTCGGCGTGGATATACGCGTGATACAGGCTATGCAGTCGCATCACGAGGAGTATCCGTATGAAACACCTGAGTCCATGATTGTGCAGGTGGCAGACGCCATTAGCGCAGGTCGCCCAGGCGCGCGCCGTGACACCGTAGAGCGCTATCTTGAGCGTCTTGGCGACCTGGAGCGCCTTGCAGCCTCCTACCCGGGCGTTGAAAAGGTATATGCCATCAGTGCAGGGCGCGAATTGCGTATCTTTGTGAATCCAGGCAAGGTCTCAGACATTGCGATGCACAAAATGGCACGCGATATTGCCAAGCGCGTGCAGGATGAACTGAAATATCCTGGAGAAATTAAGGTAAATGTCATCCGCGAGAATCGCGTAGTGGAGTTTGCTCGCTAGCTCAGTTGACATGGGTTAAGAAAATCGCTCCAATTGGGGCGATTTTCGCTATCCCCGTCAAGTTTTCCTGGCTATTGCAATATATGGCTCATTTCCTATACTTTCTTCGGTAGCCCTCTTGTGGGGCTCAGTAGCCCTAGAGGAATTAACCCCCTAACGATTTCCTATGAACAAAGCAGATATTGCAGGCAAGGTACAGGAAGTACTTGGTGGCACCAAGGCTGACGCAGAGCGCGCAGTTGAGTGTGTTATCGAGAGCATCACTTCTGGCCTTAAGTCTGGTGATGAGGTTTCAATTGCAGGTCTTGGTATCTTCAGTGCAAAGGCTCGCCCAGCACGCACCGGCCGCAACCCTCGCACTGGCGAGACTATTCGCATCGCTGCGACTCGCACTCCTAAGTTCCGCCCAGCAAAGGCGCTTAAGGACGCAGTAAAGTAGTTTCCAACTATTTTCTCAATAAAAGCCCCGCTACGCGGGGCTTTTATTGTTTACTTATTTAAGCGAGTGCTTTCGCAACTACAAAGCTCGTATAGTTGAATTTAAGGTCTTGAATAGATGCTTCGAGTATATCTAGCTCGTACAGCTCTGCCGCGCGCCTAGAGGCAATTACGGCGGTTGTAGGTGGCAATACGCCGGCACGTAGGTCTGCCGCAGCTTTTGCAGTGTCTTCGTATTCAGACAGGTCTACTCCTGGCCATTTTCGCTTCAAGTACATGCGGCATTGTTTGAGTGCTTGGTCGTGCGATGTGATTGCAGTGATTTGTTCGGGGTTAGTACCAGGAAGTACGAGAAGATTCTGATGCACATCTATCTCAAACATCTTCTCTACCTGAAAGCGATGCTTTGCCATGGCGTGCACAGCCTCTATCACAATCCCGCCGTTGCTGTTTTCTATAGGAAAGATGCCGGTATCTATAGAGCTGGCCTCAAGCGCTGTAAGTACGCGCTCAGCAGACACCAGAAAGACGAGCTCGGCGTCGCTCAGCTTCTCAGTTTCTATGTACTTGCGGGCGGCCTCTTCTGAAAAGCTCCCCTCCGCACCCATAATGCCGATTTTCATGAGATGGAGTATACGTTGGTAAACAAAAAGGCGCGACTTATAGCCGCGCCTTGGAGGATTTTTGCAGTTCCTTCTGCTGCCTTGTCTACGTCTTCGACTGCTGAAAGCCGATCTGGATGAGCCAGATGCCTCCCAGCAGAAAGAAGAGCGACAAACCGATGCCGAGGAGTCCGTAGGGATTCAGCATGAGGCCGAAGAGCCCGACGAAGCTGTCAGCGATGCCCATGACGACGGGCACGAGAACGGTGGCGGAATTGCGCATGAAAGATCAAGCCTCTGATGAGCCGACGACGGAATGTCATCGGTCTCAATAAGAGGGGCAAATCGTATCGGTCACGATCGTACTTGCCCAATTTGAGCGAATTTCGCACCTTTTTTCGGTCTGACCACTTCTTCTTGTCGGACACGACGCGCTGTCGGAGCGCTGGGCTCCGAAGTGCCTTGGCGATTGGATTCCGGTTTTTCATTCCACCTCCTCCTCTGTTTCGATATTCCACCCGCAATCGCGTTCTCCGAGCCACACATTGAGAGTGGCGAATGCTTCGGAAAGAGTTCGGACAATCGCGCCACGACTAGTCTCCCACCGCGGATAGCGGCCGTCCCGGGTGACGATGGCGATCCAGAAGTTCCCATCCGGGTCCTTGTTCACCCAGACGCAGATTTCCTGGTGGCCCTTTCCTGGCTTCCAGTCCTGAAAGAAAACTTCTTCATTCTTATCGGTCATCGCTTTATCCCTATCAGCCAACGAACCGTTTCGCGGGCTGAATATGGAGGAGGACGTAGCAATGTCCTCCTTGGTGAATTCTGTTGTCAGGATCACCACTCCCCACTGGCAGCTACGCCTCGATAAAGCCGGCATGCTTAAAGACCATCGTCTTTCGCACACCACCTTCTCCGTCTGGCGTCTCGCCGCTCTCACGAAGCGAGAAGGCGTACAGGGCTTTGATACTCTGCGCCTTCAACGCGCGCTCGAGCGGCCCCATAAGATAGGGCGCGCCGCCGATCATGACGGCGTCGATGAGCGGCCCGTGAGCACGAGCGACGTCGGCGAGGGCTTGCGCCTTCGCCTCAATCCACTCCCTGCTCGGCAGGCTGTCAAAAGTGAGGAGCTCGCGCACCTCTTCTTTTTCACAGCCTGCGGGTAGCACGCCGGCGGCGATCTGATCAGCCGTGGCGTCGTGCTGCGTAAGGTTCAAAATTTTCATCAACAGCCCCGTATCTCTATCAACCCACGAACCATTTCGCAGGCTGAATAAAGGGGCAGACACATTCTTGTCTGCCCGTACTTTTTGCGGCTTTTATAGATGTCCGCGCATCTTGCCCATGCATTTACGCTGGTGGACTACCCAGCAACCTGCAGTGTGACCCCGCTGCAGGGCAAGGTGGCACCGGCTAGTGCCTCCGACAGGACTTTCCCCCCGTCGGGGTGCGAATCGCCAGGCGTTCAAAAGCCTGTTGGCTCGCGACCACATCCCGCCGGTTAACACCAGCAAAGTTGCAGCCAGCCTGGCGCAGGAGCTCGTCCGCCTCCCTTTCGAGATCGCGAAGGCGGCGCTCCTTCAAGCCATAGTCTTCTTCAATGTTCATAGTTATGCCCCTCCCCGGGCGCCAGTCTTCCCTTTATGGGAAATTCCCAGGAATTGCTTTCGCAATCCCTATACCAGACAGAATAGTGAGTAGGCCCGGCATTTAATGGGCCGGAGAGTTCCTGACACTTGCCTATCTGTCCGGATAGGAATAACGAATACTTGTATTTAAACGTCAAAGCTCTTGTCAGCCAGCGCTGACTTAGCTCTTATATACCCTTGCACTTTTTTTGTCAATATGTTTTGACATGACGATATATTTCCTACTGAAAATGCAGTGGGTATAAGGCACTTCGCGCAAAACATTCGTCAGTGCAATTTATATTAAAAGTGCTTTTCTAACTAAGTATCTTGACAAAAAGTGTTGCCACTGCTAGATTAGTGTGGTCTGGCAGTTTTGGAGTGTTTTCAGCCCAGCCGAAAGGAAGTGAGATGTTCGTTCTCTGGAGCGTGTAGCCAGATGACCGCCCAGGTAATACTGGGCAAACGTGAGAGAAGGAGTAGGTCTTGACCTATCTCAACAGAGGCGGGGACGGCAACTAGACCCGTCACCGGTCAAGTGGTAGCGGCTTTCAGCCGCTCGGGGTCGGGAGTTTACTCCCGACCCCATTTTTATTTACTATCTGGACCAGATGATGATGTCCAGAGAAAACTAAATATTGCCTTCATGCTAGAGGCGAGCTGGTCGCTCTCCATTACGAAACCAAATAAACTTCCCTCTAGCGAAAGAATGGTGACTTTGTTATCTGTTATATATATGTCTACAGATAGCGATTCCAGCTCTGGGGGAAGCTGCCTTCGTTCCGTAAGCTGATCCAGCCCAGCTCTGTCAAACATTTCTTTTTGGTTATAAATTCCAACAGAATGAATCCCCAGTGCCCTTCTTCTGTCCGAGTAGTCGTCCAAATACTCCGAAGAAAAAATCCTTGACATGTGCTCCGGAGAAAATACTGCATAAACTTTTTTCTCCCTTGTTGTTAGTATTTCTTCTCTCGCAGAAGCAAGACCCTCCTTCCCGGGGAAAAACCTAACCACCGGACGCTCACCCGCTCCCTCAAACTGACGAGTGAGGTCAGGGAGCATGCTGGACAGTAGCGACTCACTCGTTCGCAGAGCTTCTTTCTTCTTTTCAAGCAGGCGCTTGAGCGCTGACGGAGATTCTGGCGCAAAGTACGTCTTTTTCCCTTCTTCGTACGTACTCATTAGCCCCATTTCCATGAGGGCTTTAATTTGCACGTAGGTTGTTGGCCGCACAATATTTGCGTGCTTAGCAAGCTGATCTGCCGTTGCACGTCCAATTTCAAGAGATGCCAGGTATACGCGTGCCTCCTTTTCAGAGAGCCCAAGATCCTCTAGTTCCTTCATCATATGCTGCTAGCATAGCACTGTCATTTAGAGTGCAGAGAGCTACACCTCGTCCTCTGCGTCCTCGGCAAGCTGCTCAGCCTCCTTGGCGCGGTCGTATGCGTCCTCTAGCTCATCGTCGCGAAGCAGGTCCTCGGCTTCTTCAAGCGCGTCCTTTGCTTCGTCTAGCAAGTCCTCTGCATCGTTTACGTTCTTACCGCGGTCGTCCGCCTCATCAATTGCATCCTGCGCGTCTTCAATGGCGTTCTCGGCGTCTGCGATTGCTTCTCGTGCCTTGTCTTCCTCATCTATATTCTCGCGGATTTCGTTGCGCGCGTCACGAATCTTCTTTGCAAGGGTGAGTGAGCTATCAAGTGCGTTTGCGTACTCACGCTTCAAGAAGTAATAGAAGGCATCAAAGAGCTCTTCTTGTGCTTCTTCGTAGTACTCTTTTGCATTTCCAATATCGTTGTCGTCATCTTCTGCCTCGTCAATATCGTCCTTGATTTCGTTTAGACTGTCCTTTGCCTTAAGGAGCGATTCTCTGGTGTCAGACTCTACCGAACTGGTGCTTGGCACTGTTGGAGTGGTTGGCACTACGACTGGTACCGTTGGAGTGCTTACTGAAGTAAGGGTAGCGTACATCGCGCGTGACTTTGCACCAAAAGTGCCCGTAGACGGGATGATGCCGTTTGCAAGCTGCCACTGCTTCACCGCGGCCTGCGTAAGTGCTTTGTACTGGCTTGTCTCCTTTCCTGTAGAGCCCACACCTGTTGCGGCCACGATGTAGCCGTTTGCGTTTAGATACTTCTGCAAACAGCGCACCTCTTCGCCTTCGTGACCAATGGTCAAATCTTTCGTGAATGCGCATTTCTCTGCGGCAAATGCTTCAGCGGGCGCTGCGACCATGGTGGTCACTACGGCTAGAGCAATGAGTGCGCTTGTGCGCCAGGTTTGTGTGATAGTCATACAGAAAGTACAGGTCTAGTGATCAAAGTATGGATACAGTATACGATGCGGGCGAGAGTTTGTGATGTTGATGAAAAAGAAAACCGCCCCTCCGTCGAAACGAAGGGGTTGCTTTCGTTTCGCCGAATGGGCGGCTAGGTTGAGAGTGGTGCTGTGTGCCTGGCAAGCGGCAGCGAATAGTTAACAACTCCGTCTACCGAATGCAGTCCTGGCACTCCGAGTTCCGCAACCGCATGCACCACTGATTCCACGAAGGCGCGGTACGCAAACAGTTGTTGTGCTCCCAGAGTCGCACGAGAAACACGACCGAGCTGAGTAATCGTTATCAGGTAGAGCGTGTCGAGCTGCCCCTGCACAGCCCTACCCGTTTCGTAGTTCGGCCTGAGATAGTTTTCGAAGGGTTGTCCGCGCGTATTGCGCCACGGCTCCACACTTGATGCCGCTCTTTCAACGAAGCCCTTGATCTCTTCGTGTGTGTAGCGCATACCCGACTCAACACGGATATAAAGGTCGGCAGAGGCATCAAACCTCATTTCATTTCTTTGCGACGTGGTCTCCACTGGAGAACCTCCTTCTATAAGGGGCAATAGTACCCACATACATTATCACATAATGTATGTATACCGTCAAGCTTGTCAGACTCCCCACACCTGACTTATCCCGCACAAATGGAAAAAGCCCGAAGGACTTTTCCCTTTGTGCAGATTAGTAAACAAGCCTAGAAGCGATCTTATATCGGATATTTATTCATTACCTCAATGAAGTGATCCTCCGTCTCTGGAGTTACAGCAGCAAAGAAGTGACTCATTGTGTTATCTAAACCTGTGTCTTGAATGTAATGCTCTCGTGCGTAGTCCAAATGCTTCTTTGTAAAAACCTCATTTCCCTTAAATCCGAAATAATTCTTGAGCTGGGCCATGCGTTCAATGATTTCTTCGGGTTTATTTAGATAATTAGCGAATCTATCTTGTGGATTCTGTGCAGTAGCAATCTCCTCACGCTCCTTTAAAACACTGAAATCTAGTACCGACCGAATTTCTATGGCATCTGATCCTTGAAAATCCCGCATACCATGCCCTTTTTCATGAGCTTCGATTATCATCTTCTGCCGAGGAGTCAGGGGTAAGCCCTCCTTTGTTTCCGAATCTAGAAAAACGGTTCCAGGCTCTCCTATGTTCCCTGAACCTGCATGAACAGGTTTCTTCCCAAATTCAGCGGCATTGCCGACTACAGTTTGATTAAATACAGATTCAATATTCTCCTCATAATTTGCCATCTGCTCTTCATAATGAGCCCGAAATCGTTTTTCCCTATCAAATGGTCCCGGGTTTCCTTCTTGTAATGAAGGGAGAGCCTCAGTTCTTGTCTCCAGAAATTTTTTCTTGGTCTCAGGATCGCGTAGACGATCAGCCAATAATAACGTCCAGTGCCCTGGATAATTGGCTTCAGCACGTATCAGTTCCGCTTCTAGCGCCTCTATATCGTCTAATGCAAAAGAATTATGTTGCTGACTTGTGGCTAGTCCTAGTGACTCTCGAACACGCGAAAGGTTTTCATTAGAGTTTCTTTCTCTAATCGCATTGTCAAAGGCTGTCTGAGCTGTTTCTCGGCCTTCTTGGTATTTTATTACAACTTCAGCATCCTGCGTTGTCAGATCACTCTCAGGAGAGTGATCGTTTTCTTCGTGCGTTTCGTTTGGCGCCTCCTGTTCGATTTCTGAGGAAGAATTAGGGAGGCTTTCACTCATTGGATAAGTATAGCTTTACTGCTCACTGCAATTATAGTCATAACCGGCTGTAATCGGCTACCCATGCGCCAATTTCTGCATTTCGTACAATTTGTTCACTGTGTGCGGGATAGGAGAAGTTCCCATATTCTAATTCGCTGCGCTCATAAGAATATTTGGTCACGCATCGGTCGCACATAAATCCCTGCTGGGATTTTGCGCGAAGCTCTGCACTTGATTTCCTAGCTCGCAGGCTCGCAACGAAATCTACGCCCGCTCAGCGCCGTCGCGCTTCCGGCTTTCGATTCTCCTATCCCAGCCCAAAATATAGTCCTCGCACGCTCCGCGTCCTCGTCGTGATTTTGGTGCGGGATAGGAGAATCGAACTCCTGCTAACAGTTTGGAAAACTGTAGTTCTACCATTAAACTAATCCCGCTTCAGAGACGAGAATAGCATACTTGCGTGGCCCTGTGGAGGGCTTTTCTTTTTGTGATTATGCTGTATAATAGGTATATGTCAAAAAACCTACTTGCTTGGGCTGGTTTGCTGGTTGTCGCAACCGTCATAGCGTACTTGGCGCTCTATACCAATCTGTTTGATAAACCAAACACTGCGCCCGAGGGTCCTGTGCCCTACGGTTTCTTTGATGGGTCTCCATCCTTTGCTAATTCCCTGACCGCGAAGGGACAACTTGCCGCAGTTGGTAGCCTTACCAGTCGCAGCGAAGCACCGCCGGCTGATTTGTCTGGCGCAAAGGACAATCTGGCCGACGCCCTGGTGAATATTATCTGCGCCTCTAAGAATGGCGGTGTGAAGTCTATTTCTGGCTCTGGTGTAGTCATTAGCTCTGATGGCGTGATAATCACCAACGCACACATTGCGCAGCTCTTCTTGCTTGAGAATCACCCGACCAAGGGCAACGTAGTCTGCGTGGTACGCACCGGCGCACCGGCTCGCACCGCATACTTTGCGGAGCTTATCTATATTTCAAAGCCGTGGGTTGAAGCAAATAGCACGAGCCTTGTCGTGGCGAACCCTCGCGGAAACGGCAAGAACGACATCGCGCTCCTTGCTATCACTCGCTCAGCAACAGGCGCTGCCCTTCCAACCGAGTTTGCGCACGTGCCCTTTGGAGTAAACGCACCAAAGATTGGTGACGCTGTAGCTATTGGCTCATACGGCGCACAGTCGCTTACCACCGCGCAGATTAAGGACTCACTGATGCCTACGCTGGTGCTTGGCTCCGTGCGCGACGTATACACCTTTGGTCGTACGAGCGTAGACTTGCTATCCCTTGGTGGAAGTGAGGCTGCGCAGCACGGCTCTTCTGGAGGCGGCATTGTGAACGCGCGTGGCGAGATGGTGGCACTTATTACCACCAGCACCACAGGCGGCACACCTAGCGAGCGCGATCTGCGTGCAGTTACCGCCGGCCACGTGCGCGAGAGTTTTGAGGAAGATATGGGCATCACACTTGATGAGTATCTTGCTTCCTATCGCTCCGCTGACTTGCTTGCAGAGATTGCCGCACGCAACGAGGAACTGCGCACCACACTTACGGAGGTGTTGGGTGGAGTCGCGATGCGGTAATCGGACTTAGATCAAAAACAAAAGCCGCCCTTTCGGGCGGCTTTTGTGTTTCTACTGCTTCGCACAAATTTGTCGGGGTGCGGAGAAACGTGGATTACCACTTTTGCTCACAAGTCATTGTTCGTCGTCACTCACAATGCTCGCGAGCCCGGCTCACCATTTCAGTCTGCTGACTGAAATAAGGTTCCGCCATTCAATTCTCCACGCACTGTGTGCAGACACAGTGCTGCACCCGTCTATTTTTCACTGCGTTCAAAAGTAGTCGGGGTGCGGAGAATTGAACTCCGTCATCTACTTCCCAAAAGTAGCGTACTACCGGTATACGACACCCCGTGAGTGAGGCAAACACCAAATGCACGCGGAGCGTATATTTGGTGTTTCGCCGAGCGAACGGGGTGCGTCGGTGCAAGCGACCGACCCTCCCCGGACTATCTTAGCGTCCCTCTTTCTCAGCCATACTAGCAGATTTATAGAATTTGTGGGAGGTAGGAGATAAAGGCAGCCCCATCCCGACTTCGAAGCCATACCAGGAGGCCATCCACCTGCCAGTCCCCTTCCCACCCCTTCTCCGCTACGTACCACTCACTTGTTCGAGCAACCTTACTAATCTTCGCGTTGTGGAGGTTTGCCGAGGGATCGAATGCGGTATCTCCTGCATCATCCTGAGGGAATTCCCGACAAATACGAGACTTCACTTCTACGAAATGGAGCGTGCTTTTCTTCTTTGCTATCACATCTATCTCTCCCGTCTTGCGCACCACATTCCTATCCACGATAGAGAATCCCTGCTTCTTTAAGTACAAAGCAGCGGCCTCCTCCCCCATGGCGCCAAGCTCTTTTGTGGAGAGTGTGGAGATGTCGGTCACAGTCCTCAGTATACAAGACCAATAGGCAGACTGAGAGAAAAAGCATATAAACACTCACTATTTTGCAGACAAGCGCTAAAGACACGGCACTTGTCCTATAAAGTTGTCCCCACTATTAACACCTTTGTCCCCACTTATGAACATGGAGGATTTGAGGGAGAACCGGCGATTACCACTTTCGTCCCCCTGGTTCGGAGATAGGGAGAAGTTCCGCTTCTCTAACTCGCTTCGCTCGAAGAGTCGCTGTCACGCATCGGTCACACATAAATCCCTGCTGGGATTTTGCGCGACCCCGCCTCGGCGCCGTCGCGCTTCCGGCTTTCGATTCTCCACGCACGGTATCCCACACCGTGCTCTATCCGCACCCGAGCATAAATGCAAAAGAACGCCCTTTGGCGTTCTTTTGCTGCTCGGGTGCGGATAGGGAGAATCGAACTCCCGACTAATCCTTGGCAAGGACTCGTTTTACCACTAAACCATATCCGCGCTGAAACGCAGGATACCACAGGAGCCCAGCCTTAGGCCAGACCTACCGAGCGTGGGTACTTGGTACAAACGAGATATCCTTTGCCCCTGAGGGGGTCAGAAGTACCTCGCGTGGCAACTTTCGGAGGTTGTAGTTAGACGCCATCGTGAACCCGTATGCGCCAGCAATAAGTATGGCGAGCGTATCCCCTATCTGTGGAGCGACCATCAATCGCTTACTGGCAAAGATGTCGCCCGACTCGCACACGTTCCCTGCCACCGTCACCGACTTACGAGGTCCGCGCGCACGGGTGAGGTTCTCAATCGGATGATACGAGCCATACATGGCCGGACGGATAAGTTGATTGAATCCAGAATTGACCCCGACGAAGTGATGCTTCTCTGTTGATTTGATATCCGTGACTGAGACGAGCAGTGTGCCCGCCTCAGCAACGAGGAACCGGCCCGGCTCCATAGAGAACGCGACCGTGCGTCTCACCTCGCGCTGAAAGCTACCGGTGAGTGAGCGCATGCGCTTACCAAGTTCTCCCAGCGGAAGCGATGCGGCGCCTGGCGCATACGCAACACCAATACCTCCACCGAAGTCTATGTGCGCAACATCCGGGAATGACTTCGCTGTTTCCAACAGAACCCGAACAGACTTCTCAAAAATCTTTATATCGAGCACGTTAGAGCCAATGTGCTGCTGTATGCCTGTTATGGATACGCCGTACTTCTTTGCGATTGCTTTTGCTTTTGGCACATCGCGCAACACAATGCCGAATTTGCTGTCAGGACCTCCGGTAATCACATGTGCGTGGTGCCCTCCCCCAATTCCTTGATTCAACCGAATAGAGGCTGTGGAACCGAGCTTCTTTGTTCCCCAGACCTGGAGCTGATGCAGTGAATCCAAATGGACGCGTACACCGGTATTGGCAACATGCACAAGCTCCGCCTCGGTAAGGCTTGAGCAGGTAAAACTAATGCGCGAGGCTGGAAAACCAATTGATAATGCGAGCTCAAGCTCCCCTATCGACACGGCCTCCACCCCAAGCCCCGCCTTCTTGATAAGCGAAAGAACCTGCGGATTAGAGTTTGCTTTCATTGCGTAATGAAAGTTAGTGTCTTTGAAGTTCCGCTTCAACTTCTCGCACTGCGCAGAAATCATAGCCGCGTCGTACACGTAGAGCGGGGTGCCAAACTTCTTAGCCACCGAAAGCAATCGCGTCCGCTCCTTTGTGTTTAGTTTGGTCATACTGAGAAACAGTATACCTGGCATACGCTCACTATTGGTGCGCCCGGAGGGAATCGAACCCCCATCCCTTGTTCCGAAGACAAGTGCTCGATCCATTGAGCTACGGGCGCAGGAACAGTGTTGATAATACGCGAGCCCTAGGAGATTGGCGAGCTCCGTACTAGTATTTTTGTAATGAAGTACGAGGTTCCCCTAGAAGTACGCACTGTTACTGGTGCGCTCCGCGACGCAGGATATGAAGCCTACCTGGTGGGTGGCTGTGTGCGCGACCTGCTTATAGGCCGTACCCCAAAGGACTGGGACGTCACTACCAATGCAAAGCCAGAGGATATCGTGCGTGTGTGTCCAGAATCCTTTTACGAGAACACTTTTGGGACCGTGGGAGTTAAGTCTGGCAGTGAAGACCCTTCCCTCTCGATCATTGAGGTGACCCCCTATCGCACCGAATCAAGCTATTCCGACAAGCGTCGCCCTGACGCCGTAGCATTTGGGGATAACTTGGAGGAAGATTTGGCGCGCCGTGACTTCACCATCAACGCCATCGCACTTGATGAATCTAAAGGACACCTTATTGATCCGTATATAGGACAAAAGGACATAACTCACAAAGTACTGCGCACGGTTGGCTCCCCTCTTGAGCGCTTTGAGGAGGATGCGCTTCGCCTTATGCGAGCTATTCGCCTTGTCGCCGAGCTGGATTTCGCTCTAGATAGCGAAACCGCGGCCGCAATACAGGAAAAGGCCCAGAATTTGAGCCATGTTTCACGTGAAAGGGTTCGGGATGAGTTCGTGCGAATCCTTAATTCTAAACAGCCAATGATGGCATTGGTGCTTGCTCAGCAACTTGGGCTTTTGGAGTACATTTCTCCTGACCTTACCCGTGGAATCGGTGTGGAACAGAATCAGGCACACAGTTTTGACGTGTTTGGGCACCTTTTGCGCGCTCTGCAGCACGCAGCAGACAAGGACTGGCCGTTTGATATTCGCCTCGCTGCCCTGTTCCATGATGTATCTAAGCCAGAAACACGGCGCTGGTCTGATGAAAAGAAGGATTGGACCTTCCATGGGCACGAAGTGGTGGGCGCCCGAGTGACCAAGAAAGCCCTGGAAGATCTCCGCTTTTCACGTGAAACCATAGAGAAAGTGTCTAAACTGGTGCGTTGGCACATGTTTTTCTCTGATCCTGACCAGATTACCCTATCAGCGGTACGCCGCATGATTGTGAACGTAGGTGAGGAGAACATTCACGAATTGCTGGATCTGCGCATTTGCGACCGTATTGGGACGGGACGACCAAAGGAGCAGCCGTTCCGCTTTCGTAAGTACAAGGCAATGGTGGAGGAGGCACTTCGCGACCCAATATCTGTGGCCATGCTCAAAACAGACGGAAATCGCCTTATGGAGCAGTTTCACGCGAAACCAGGGCCAAAGATAGGCTGGACGCTTAACGCCCTTCTGGAGGAGGTTCTGGAGGATCCAAAGAAGAACGAGCTTACCTACTTGGATATGCGCGCACAGGTACTCCTAGAGCTTCCAGAGTCACAGCTCAAGGAACTAGGAGATTCTGGCAAGATGAAGCGGGAGGAGCGCGAAGAGGAGGAGCTACAGCTTATACTAAAGAAACACCACGTCTGCTAGGTTCCACGCGAAACATCCAAAAGAGTACCTGTTTCGCGTGAAACAACAGAAAACGGCCTATATAGGCCGTTTTCTGTATAGTATTGCTGGTTTCACGTGAAATGGGGCCCAGTGCAGTATAAAAGGTGCTAGTTGCGAGGCGAGTGAGAGCGCCAGAAGCCCTTGAGCGCAGCGATTAGGGATTCAAGTGCCCTTGGGGCGCAGTGAACGAGGCGTACTGAACAGTACGGTGAGAGAGCAGCGGAGCGAGCAACAAAGCAAATGGTGCCTTTTTACTGTGCTGCTATGGGAAATAAGAAAGCCACCCTAGTGTTGAGAGGACCAAATTGGAGCGGGGGCTGGTTTTGGGGGTCCTCCCGTGAGATGTGCGGGTGGCTTCTTGGTGTGAGTGCTGCTGATACGTTGTTGCATCCGTGTGGCTGGACCCAGTCTTGAATAGGGGAGATTCGCTCCCAATCGTTGGACGGCCTGGATAACGTGGCAAACACTTTCTGATTAGAAAGAACTATCAAAGAACAGCCAATGCAAGGCCGGTCTTTAAGTTCTTCTCGCACCAGACCGGGCCTCGTCTTCCATTACTATATACCCGCACCATACGGTGTAAAGGACACATGTGGGGATAGTGTCCTTTATAGATGTCCTATAGGACACTAGAGTGTTATGGAGACAGGGCAGTGGTCAGAGCCCATGATGTCGTCATGGATTTCTGCGGTCTGTATCTTCCCCTTGAGTGCCTTAGACGCGAATATGTAATCAATACGCCATCCTACATTGCGTTCGCGCGCCTGTCCCCAGTTGCTCCACCACGAATAGTGCCCATTTCCTGTAGTAAATAGGCGGAACGTGTCGATGAAGCCGGACGCAATTATCGAGTCGATTCCTTCGCGCTCCTCATTCGTGAAACCCTTTACTCCCTTGTTTTCCTTGGGTCTGGCAAGATCGTCCTCCGTATGCGCAACGTTTAGGTCGCCGCAGAAAATGACAGGTTTTTCTTGTTCTAATTCCTTCATGTACTCCAGGAATGCTGGGTCCCACTGGGTGTGGCGAAGCGATAGGCGAGACAGGTCATCCTTTGCGTTTGGGGTGTATACCGACACCACGAAGAACGGACCCATGTCAGCCGCAATCACACGACCTTCATCGTTTGGGTCGCCGTAACCGTCGTCTACCAGGTTGTATTTACTAGCTATTTCCGCTGGAATGCCGAATCGCACATCAAGGGGCACCTGCTTGGTGAATATGGCAGTGCCACTGTACCCCTTTTTCTTTGCGGAGTACCAGTATTCCTCGAACTCCATCAAATCAACAGGGGACTGGTGTTCCTCGGCCTTTGTCTCCTGAAGGCAGATAATGTCAGGCTTCAACTGCTTAATAAACGGCAGGAAGAGCTCCTTGCGGTGTACGGCCCGTATTCCATTCACGTTCCACGACACGATTTTCATACATGCATTGTACTGCAGAATCGGGCAGGGAAGCATGCTACGATTTTTGTATAGCTTAACTAGCGACTTGCGAGACGACGTATGAAAACAATGACCTGTGCACAAATGGGCGGCATGTGTGAGGAGGTGATGCACGCAGAAACTGAAGACGGCATGATTGCCGAGGGCATGAAACACCTTGAGGTGGCGCACCCTGAAATGGCAGAGAGTATTAAGTCTCTTGATAGAAGTGACCCAATGCTCGTTTCCTGGGCAGAGAAGTTTCATAAGGATTGGGAAGCGACACCTGTAGACGCATAACAAAAAACCGCCCAAATGGGCGGTTTTTTGTTAGTCTCGTCTGTAGACGCTACTTCTTAAGTACGCGGGTAGCGTAGGCTCCTTTCTTGCTCTCCGTGCTTTCAAAACTTACGTTATCTCCAACACGAAGTTCACTAAAGGTGGTGCCCACCAGCGAGTCAGCGTGAAAGAACATAGGTTCTTTGTCTTTTCCTCGCTTGATGAGGCCTGAGCTTCGCTCACCGAGCTCCGCAATCGTTCCGTCCTGCATAGAAGTGGTGGGTTACCTAATAACTTGCCCGCGAGAAACCAAAAGCGCCCGCAAGCGGGCGCTCGTTTGGTTAGATCTTGCTGACCTTGATAGCGTTAGGACCCTTAGGACCCTCAGCCTTCTCAAATTCAACCTTGTCTCCCTGACGAAGATCATCGAAGCGAACATTTACGAGCTCGTTTGAGTGAAAGAATAGATCCTTCGCCTCTCCCTCGATCTTAATGAATCCGAATCCCTTGTCTGTGAGTCCAGCAATAATGCCTTGCAACATAGATTTTGTAGAGCGATACACCTGATAACTATCAAGTGCAGTTGGCTGAATTCGGAAACTCGACGTTACTTCTTCTCCCCAGCGCTGCGATTTGATGTAGTAAATATATAATATCTAGTGGATAAAGTCAATATTCCCGTGAGGGCTTGCTACACTGACGGTATGCGTCTCCCCCGAGGATTCACCCTCATCGAGCTCCTGGTTGTTATTGCCATCATTGGCGTTCTGTCGTCAGTAGTGTTGAGCTCTCTCAGTACCATCCGAGCAAGAGCCCGGGATACGGCAAGAATCGAGGCCGTAGACGAAATGCGTAAGGCAATTGAGCTGTACTACGCAGACACTGGACGATACCCCGGTAGTACCTTTGGTTCGTTTGCGAGCACTTTTGATACAACGAATGGCGGTGCGTGCGGATACAACAGCAATTGGTGCGTATTTGAGACACTCCTGGTGAACTATATAAGCGCATTCCCACGAGACGATGCAGGGGGGCCATTTCTAAACAGAAGATTCAACTATAAGTCGAATGCTCCCTATCAGCAGTATGGACTTGGTGTGAGCCTGGAGACATCGCACGCAGCAGCTGCAAGTGATAATGGGTTCTACTCAACCATGTATGAGGTTGGCTCGCTTCCTGCGTATTGTAGGGATAAATATGCCTCCCCATGGCTTAACTGGGACGGTGGAAATGCGTGCGTAGGAGGAAACTAGCCTATCAGCGATTCTTGGAGTGGAACTTCTTGTGGACCTCGCGCAGATGCGCGTCAGTCACGTGCGTGTAAATCTGGGTGGTATTGATGCTGGCGTGGCCCAAAAGCGCCTGTACCGAGCGAATATCTGCGCCGTTTTGGAGCAAATCAGTAGCAAATACGTGGCGTAGGGTATGGGGAGAGACTTTACTGGTGATACCCGCGCGAGCGGTGTACTTCTTTAAGTGACGCTGAATGTCGCGTGGGGTTATGCGATGAAGGGAAGTGGGGCGGCCGTCTACAAATAACGCCTCCTCCATATCTTTTCTGGCCTTTAGATACGCACGAATGGCTTCCTTGCTCGCGTCTGAGAGAAAGACCACACGCACCTTGTCGCCCTTTCCACGCACCGACACTTCGTCACGAGAGAGATCTATGTCCACATTAAGCGCACAAAGTTCGGATACGCGAAGCCCCGTCGAGAAGAGAAGCTCAAGTATTGCAGAGTCCCGCAAGTAAGCTGCTTTCTTTCCCTCGTCTTCTTCAGCAGCATACGCATCCATTGGGGCCTTCATCAGACGCGCCAATTCACTAGCGTTTATAAGGTCCAAGTGGCGCTCGGGGACTTTTGCCAACTCTATGCGCTCGGGGGACAGACTCTCAATGCCGCGCTTTCGCAGGAACTTCAGGAACGCGCGAAGCGCAATAAGGTAGTAATTCTGAGTGCGGCGCTTCATAGAGTCGCGCCCCGTGCCCGGCTGGCGATTCAGCCAGAGCCTGAATTCACGAATATTTTGCTCTGAAATGTCGGAAACACTCACTATTTTCATCTGCTCAAAGTAGCGGGAGAGGTAGTGGTCGTAGTTTTCAACCGTTTTGACCGCGCGACCGCGCTCAATCTCAATATATTCGAGAAATTCCCGCTTCATTTGGCTTGCGTCCATACGTATAGTATAAGCCTTCGCGGGCGCTACACTTTTTGTATGATTCTCAGTAAGACAAAATCTCCCCGGGCAGACAGCTACGACATGTTGGTTGCAGGCTTTGTCTCTGTATTAATACTCCTACCAGGGGTTCTATTTATTGAGTTTGTGTTCAAGGTACACCCTCCGTTTTTTGACTGGGTAGTTTATGGTTCGGTTGGCATTACGCTTTTCGCGAGCATTATGGCAGTCACCAAAGCATCGAGTCGCTGGGCCAAGATTGCATTCTTTGGAGCACTTCTTCCGTATATCAGCCTCCTATTACTCCTTGTTGGATTCTTTCTTCTGGCCATCATTGTAGGTGGCCAGGGGAGTGGCTTGTGGTAGAGCCTTATTACGGGACACTTGCGCGTTTTGACAAGGTGTGGTAATGTAGCCTCAATGCTTACGAAACGCGTAAAGACAGCCGTTATCAAGGATGCGGCACGACATGACAAGGACACCGGCTCTGCTGACGTCCAGGTTGCCGTGCTTAGCCGCAAAATTGACGAACTAGCTGCACACCTTAAGAAGAACAAGAAGGACTTCCACAGTCGTCGTGGTCTTCTTCAGATGGTTGCGGACCGCCGCGCACATCTTCGCTACCTAGAGAAGAATGATAAGAAGGGGTATACCTCCCTTATCAAGAAGCTCGGCCTAAAGAAGTAAATCCGGCAAAAGAAGCCGGTTGCTTTGTTTCAAACATCATCGTTCATTCACTGTACTTCTAGTACAGCTCGTTTCACGACTTGTTTGCGCCTCGCAACCGACCCCTTTTCCCTAGGATTTGAAGGAGTGCCTTGTATTCCACTCTTTTTTACGGACACTAAGCGTAAGCAGGTGCTACGATATATAGGTAGGAGCAATCTCCAGCCTACATTTTTAATACGTTTCTAATTTCATACCGTTATGCCTGTAATCAAGCATCCGGCGCAGCGAGTGGGGGTATTCATTGATACTCAGAACCTCTACCACAGTGCCAAACACCTTTATAAGTCTCGTGTTAATTTCCAGAATGTTTTGGAAGAAGCAGTGGGGGACCGCGTACTTGTGCGCGCCATTGCCTACGTTATTTCCACCGAAAGTGGGGACGAGAAGAATTTCTTTGAGGCACTCACCAAGATGGGTATTGAGACCAAGGTAAAGGGTCTCCAGATATTCTCTGACGGCGCCAAGAAGGCCGACTGGGATGTGGGTATCGCTATTGATGCGGTAAAGCTCGCTCCGAAACTGGATACCGTTATCCTTGCTACCGGTGATGGGGATTTTGTCCCACTCATTGAATACCTTGAGAATGACGGCTGTCAGGTGGAGGTTATCTCCTTCGGCAAATCATCTTCTCAGAAACTGAAAGAGGCCGCGCACGCATTCACTGATATGTGTGAGGATCCAAAGAAGTTCATCATAGGGCACCGCGGATAACCCGCCCCTAATCAAACACCGCTCTCAATAGAGAGCGGTGTTTGTGTACTTGTGTGCAGAACAGGGGAGGGTACAGGCTATAATCAAACTAGTACATGTCGGACACCACCTCACCAGTACCACCCCCTGTTGATCTAACAGATGCGGCACCTGCGCAAGACATGTCGCAGTATATTCGCACATACGCAAAGGACGTGGCGCAAGTGAGTGGGAAGGGGAATGTTGGTGCGCTTCCAAAGAGAAAGTCTGAGCCGGTGCCAAAAGTAGTGGCAGCAGAAAAGAAGAAGCGTGGCGAGGTGTCTGACGGCGTTGAGTTTGACGCAGCTGAGCAACCATTCTTTGAGGCGCAGCAGAAACCCGAGCGGCCAGACAGAGAAGTGGTGGATCTTGAGTCTAGCGCTGAGCTTGATCAGTATGTTGAGAGCGACTCTCAGCCCGCTCCAAAGGATGACGCGAAAGAGAAACGGGACGAAGTCCTTGCGCGACTTCGTGCAAAAATGACGCTACCTAAAGCAGCAATGCCAGTGCCAGATGTTGTGCAAACAGCACCTACGCGGGCCCCAGTACCCATACAAGTAGCGGAGCAACCTGTGCCGGTACCGCAATTTGCAGAACCGAAGCCCGAGCCTGTGCACGCGATGCCACCCTTGTATCGTGAACCAATTGAGGAAGTTCCCGCACCAGCTCCTGTTCCCACACCTATTGCGCCTCGTCCGCCAACACCAAAGCCGCAAGCAGCAGCTCCGTTTCATTCGTTCTCAACAGACTTTAAGGACCGTACTGAGGCAACAAAGTCGTCCTCTTTTTCAGTGCTTGCTGCCGGCCTTGATGCTGGTCAGGCGGTTGCTTCTCGCACAGAAGTTACTCGTGGTGAGCGTCCGCCCATACTCATACTTGTGGCAGGAGTGGCGCTGCTTGTGTTTGGTCTTGGTGGAGCGTACGCAGCGTACTTGTACATTGGCGCGCGACACGAGGTTCCGGTCATTACGTTGTCAGTACCATCACTTATTTTTGCGGACGAGTACAAAAAGGTAGAAGGTACTGGCGGAGCACTGCTACAAGCACTTGCTACTGTAGCAAGTGAGCAACTTGCTCCTGGCACAGCAGTAGTGACCTACATCGGGCAACCAGCAACAGGAGAAACTGGTACGCTGGCAGGCTCTCCTGCGCCGGGCGGCGTTCTCATAAAAGCACTATCGCTATCTGCACCTGATTTACTCTTGCGAAACATCGAGGAGAGCAGTACGGTCGGTGTCATTAACGAGGGTGGTGATACCAGAAGTTTCTTTATACTGCGCGTTTCTTCGTATGAACGCACATTCGCAGCCATGCTCACCTGGGAGCCGCTTATGGTGCGAGAGATTGGCGTGCTCTATCCAATGTACCCAGACGACTTGCCTGAGCCTTCTGTAGATTTGTCGCTTGTGGCGACCAGCACCGCAACCACCACTCTCGCTACCGCTTCTTCTACCGTTCCCGTGATGCCAAGCACGCCGCCGCCAGTAACAGTCTCGGGTCGGTTTGTTGATGCTGTTGTTGCCAACAGAGATGTGCGCATCCTGCGAGATAGTCGTGGTCGTTCCATCATGCTGTATGGTTACGCAGACCGAGAAACCCTTATTATTGCGCGAAACGAAGCCGCATTTGCAGCACTTTTGGTTCGCTTGTCCGCAGGAGCGAAATAGCAGCCCGCGGGAGTGTGCTAGAGTACCCTCGATGAACACCGAACACTTCCGCACCCGTCTAGAGACAGAGAAAGCAGAGCTTGAGGCTTCGCTGGCTACTGTCGGTCGTATTAATCCATCAAACCCCGGTGACTGGGAGCCAGTGCCGCAGGAGGTGGGGCAAGAGGCAGACCATGTTGATGCTGCGGACCTTATTGAAGGTTATGAAGATAACGCGGCAATATTAAAAGACCTCGAGATTCGCTACGGCGCAGTGCTCGCAGCACTTGCACGCATCGAAAATGGCACCTATGGCATTTGCACCGTTAGTGGGGAACCAATTGAGGAGTCGCGACTTGAAGCAAACCCGGCCGCAGCAACGCGCGTTGAATACGCAACATAAGTACCATGAAAAAATTTCTCTCGCACACAAAAAAATACTTGGCATTTGGGTGGAAAACATTCAAGGCCTGTCCGTGGCTCTTTGTTGCAGTGCCACTACTACTCTTTGCTATCAGCCTCGGTATTGGGCTTGTAGAGGGCTTGTTTGAATTTGTATTCGGAAAGGAGAAGATGGAACTCCTTATTGATTTGGAAGGATTCATTACCACACTCCTTATGGGAATTGGTGTGACCACGCTCTATCTAAAGGCGCATGACCACGTGAACAAGGCAGAGTTGCGCGACCTATGGAATCCAAAGCCATTCTGGCGCTACCTTGGAGTCTGCTTCCTCGGGAGCATTCCAGTAATTCTTGGGTTGGTTCTATTTATCGTTCCGGGAGTTATCATTGCGCTCGCATTCTCATTTGCTGGCATACTTGTTATTGAGAAAGGTCTTGGTCCGGTTGAAGCGCTTAAGGAAAGTGTTCGTCTTACTCGTGGACATCGCTTTGAGCTGTTTAAGCTGGCGGTCGCAACACTGCTACTCAATATTCTTGGTCTCTGCGCACTTATTGTAGGACTGTTTGTGACCGTACCGGTCACACAGTTGGCGTTCATGCACGCATACCGCACGATCGCAAAGAAGGAGCAGGCCGCGTAATCTGGCTGAAAAACTCCCCCGCGATACACAGTATCGCGGGGGAGTTTTCGTGTGCGGGGAGTACTATACACCTATGGACATCACGTTTGAGAACGTGCCGGCCGAGACAGATGAGAAGAAGGGGTACGCAACACTGGTTGCTGCGCAGCCTGTTGGCGCTCTCGCCGAACTTGTTACTATCGAGGCTGATTTGAGCCGTGGCCTCCACTCGTTCTCAATTGTCGGCCTTCCTGATAAGGCAGTCGAAGAAGCTCGAGACCGCGTTGCGGCCGCAATTAAACACAGCGGATTCAAGTCACCCAAATCAGAGAATAAGCGTATTGTCCTGGCCCTGTCTCCGGCGGATCTGAAGAAGGAGGGTTCGCACTTTGATGTACCGATTGCATTGTGTTATCTCGCCGCAGCAGGACACCTCACCCTTCCAGCAGAACCTACCCTCTACATAGGAGAGCTCGCGCTTGATGGAGCGCTACGTGGCGTGCGGGGCGTTCTGCCGCAGGTGGTAGCGGCGCGGGCCGCAGGTATCACGCAGGTATTTGTGCCCCCGCACAATGCTCACGAAGCACTTCTTGCATCGGATATCTCAGTCTATGCACCAAACACACTCAAGGAATTGGTGGCGCACCTTTCGGGAACAATTCTTCTTCCGAAGCTTCGGCCTGATACACAGGCGCCGCCACCGCCTCTTGCTGTTGATATGGCAGACATAAAGGGGCAGGAAAGTGCGAAGCGCGCGCTTATCATTGCAGCGGCCGGCAGACACAACATTGTGTTGTATGGGCCACCCGGAACAGGGAAGACCATGCTGGCCCGTGCGCTGCCTGGAATTCTGCCACCACTCTCAAGTAGTGAGCGGCTCGAAGTTACTTCTATTCACTCAACTGCAGGGCAGTTGCGCAGCGGGGAAGCTCTTTACTATCCACCGTTCCGTGCACCACATCACACCATTTCACACACAGCGATTGTAGGCGGTGGCGCATATCCAAAAGCTGGAGAGGTGACTCTGGCACATCACGGAGTATTATTTCTCGACGAATTTGCTGAGTTCGATGCACGCACCCTTGAGGCTTTGCGCCAACCTCTTGAGGACCGAGTGGTGACCGTCTCGCGTGCTCGAGCGAGTATCACCTTTCCTGCCGATTGCATGATAGTTGCCGCGATGAATCCCGCGGACACGCTCACGGCAGATGCAGAGGTGCGCGTGCGCGAAGCAATGAAACAGTCGCGAAAGATATCTCGGCCGATTGCTGACCGTCTTGATCTGTGGGTAGAAGTGCCGCACCTTCCCGAAGGATTGCTTCGTAATGCAGGCACGGGCGCATCGTCCTCAAGTGTACGCGCCTGTGTAGCGAGCGCGCGGGGCAGGGCAGAAGCTCGAGGGTGCGTGAATGCACGACTTTCTCCACGGGAGCTTGATAGCCCCGACTTTGTAGGCGAGGCTGTGCGCGACTTACTGAGCACCGCCAATACGAAACTCAATCTCTCACCGCGCGCATATCATCGAGTGCTCCGTGTTGCGCGCACCATTGCTGACCTGGAAGAAAGCGACGAGATTAAGACTGAACACATTCTTGAGGCACTCCAATATCGCCCGCGCGGCATGTTTGGGTTCGAGTAGGTGTGTAGCTTGTATATACAAGCTCAGGTGCTAGGCGTGGGTAGGGGAGGAGCGGAGACGTACTGAATAGTACGGCGCAGCTACGAGCCGGGACGCACAACAACGCAGATGACTTTTATATACGAGCTACCGGGCGAACGGATTCTTTGCGCCTCTAACCTCAAAGTGAAGGTGGTAGCCTGTTGATTTGCCGGTGTTTCCAACACCACCGATTTGCTGGCCACGCGCCACCTTTTGTCCTACTGAAACATTGTCTACGGATAGGTGGGCGTAGAGGGTCTGAGTGCCGTCGCCATGGTCAATAACCACGTAGTTTCCATACCCGCCGTTCCATCCTCCCACTCGAGACACAATCACCGTACCTGCGGCTGCGGCAAGCACCGGCGAGCCCTTCGGAGCTGCAAAATCGATACCGTTCCATCCGTGGATTCCTTGAGAGATACGTCCTGCTGGTGCTGGGTTTCCAAGCGAAACCTCCTTGCTGGTGTTTCCAACTGCCTTAACTGCACCCATGCTTCCGCCGGTCTTAATGGTGCTCTTTACCACCGAGGTTGCTTTCTTCACTACTGGCGCCGCAAGTTCTCCACCAGGAATGATGAGTACGCTTCCTGCAATAAGCGCAGCTTCTGGATCTAGTCCGTTGTACGAAGCAATATCGTCCACATCAGCACTGAATGCCTTAGCAATACCCTTAAGGGTCTCGCCCTTGCCGACAGTATGGCGTACGCCAGAGACTGGAAGAATAACGAGGGTCATGCCGGGCTTAATGGCACTCTTTCTGGTAAGACCGTTTGCCCAAAGGATAGTGTCAACAGACACCTTGTAGCGGGCAGCAATTCCAGAGATTGAGTCGCCCTGTTCTACTGTGTACGTAGAAATACTTCCACTTGATGAAGTGTGGTCTACCTCAATTGTGCCATCTACACCAGCGTTCGCAATAAGCGCAGAACCTTCACTTAGTGAGAGGTCGGTGTCACCCGGAAGAGGGGAGGGGTCTGGGTTAACAGCCGCCTGTAGCAAATCGATGCTGCTGTCATGAATAATTGGAGCAGCTTCCTCTCCCTCAGAGGCTCGAAGTATAGAAAAAGGCCAAAAGGCTCCCGCGGTCTGTGGGAAGAGAGTGATTCCTATGCCTAGAGTTAGGCT
>CAZUBJ010000001.1:0-70855 GCA_964618705.1 uncultured Candidatus Saccharibacteria bacterium | reverse complement strand
CAAGAATCATGTTTGCAACAACCTTTCCAGAAGCCTCTGGATTGCGTCCAATAGCCTCCATAGCCTTGCTACCAATCATACCGATACCAATTGCTGGTCCGAGCACACCAACGCTAGCAGCGATTGCCATAGCGATTAGTTTTACTGATTCTGTTTCCATAAATAATTGTTCGCAATTCCTACACTAATCAGCTGCTTCGTTGCAGTCTCCGATGCTCGCTCTCCGTACGCGTTTGTACGGGTCGCTGTGCTTCTCGTCTGCGCCTCGCATCTGAAAGATTGTAGTAACTGCTCTGTTTAGTGAACTTTTAATACTGGTCCGAGCCTTATCCCGAAACCACATGGAGACAAGAGCCTAGTGGCTCTCGTTCCCGTGTGGCTCCATGATAGAGAGCTTTATGAAGAACAGGGTGAGCATAGAGAACACCACTGCCTGGATAAAGCCCACAAATACCTCAAATGCCATCAGTGGCACCGGAAGTAGCCAAGCAACAAAGAACACTGCAACGGCAATCATCACCTCGCCCGCAAACACGTTTCCAAAGAGACGGAATGAGAAGGAGATGAGGCGACCGACGTTGGAGAGTAGCTCGATGATGCCCACCACGAAGTTGACCGGTGAACTAAAATTAACATATTTTGCGCCGTACTTGAAAAAGCCAAGTATTGCCACACCCGCAATCTCAATCACCAAGAAGGCGATGATGGCGAGCGCGAGCGTCATGTTGAGGTCCGCCGCAGGAGCACGAAGAAGTGGCACGTCCACGCCTGCGTGCTCAATCAAGATGGAACCAACACCCGGCAAGAACGCGAGCATGTTTGCCACAAACACGAAGAGGAAGATGCTCATGATAAGTGGGAAGAACTTGCGCGCGAGGCTCTCGCTCTCAAGTGTCTCTGCCATGTAGCCAAGCACTGCCTCAAAGAGCATTTCCACGCCAGCCTGAAGCTTGCCCGGAATAAGTGCGAGCTTGCGCGAGAACAGCGCCGCAAAGCCAAGGAGTAGGACTGACGCCATGAGCGTCATAATGAGACTGTTGGTGATTGGGAATCCGTAGAGAGAGCCAACTTCCTCGGCCTTAAGTACCACATGCACGCCGCTACCGTGCGACTCCGCTCCTTCGTGAGTCTCGGTGGCAGCATGCGCTGAAGAAGACGCCGTCTCTGCGTGCTCTAGCTCCTCCGCAATGTGCGTAGTTTCAGCCATATCTAAAAAAGACCCCCGCGGGTCAGTACCCCTACCATATATGGCCATCCTACCAGGCCCCCTCCATATGGGCAAAGGAAAACCGGCTCCCGGGGCGCTGCCCCGGTGCCGGCTGTAAAAAGCGTTCTGCCTTGTGCTCATGAGAGCAGATACTCTGCCACCTCGTCGTCCCTTGCTGGCCTTGGCGGCAGTGGCTTCTCCTCCTCTGGGTGAGTGCATCCTTTCGTTCTGCACTTCACTATGCGAATGTCTGTGGCGACCCATTGACCGCCCTCTTTGAGGTTTGCCACACCGAGCACCTTTTTGATGTCGGTTGTGTGGCGTCTCTTGCCGCATCCAGGACACGGATCCCTGGTAGCAAAATACAAGACCGCAACAGGACCACCAAGGATCAGCAGGGTACCGAACGCCACCAAGGTGCCAGGATTGGTAAGAATTTCGGGCATACGCCTTCCCTCTTCTTGATTCGTACACGAATCGTGTGCACCAAATCAACATAAGAAATATCCTCACCAATGTAAAGCAGACGAGCTGTGCGGTATAGTAGTCAAAACATCTATGACATCGAACAAAGAATCTTTCCTCAAAACTCAGCTCATTCCGCTCTCACTTACCGTTGTGGCGTTCGTCGTACTCACGGCGCTACTGTATGTGGAAATCATTGTCTTGAATCACTTCACCGTGGAGGACATCGCACTCAGGATTAACCCGATTGACGTTCTGATTGGACTTACCATCTACCTAAAGACCGCCATCGACTTCGCTATCTTCATTGGCAACTTGATGCACAAGAACCCAGGCATGAAGGGTCGTATTTCTATCGAGCTTGGGTCAGCTGCAGGGAACGCAGCCGGAACCATGGCCATTCTCCTTATTTGGACCTTCTTCAAGGAGATTCAGTGGCTACTCGTGGCCATGCTCTTTATTGCAGCCATCGTGCTCTTCAAACTTGCCGAGGACTCACTCGAGCACGCGCACGACGCCGAGAATCATCCGAAGTGGTTCATGCTTTTGGTACACAAGCTTGAAAAGGCACTGCACTTCTTCAACAAGTTCACTCACCCACTGCTCGGCAAAATTCTTCCGCACGGCGGCATGAAGGCTTCCGCCTTTGCAACCTTCTGGGGACTCTTTGCCTTTGCATTCTCAGTGCCGTTTATCCTCGGGCTCGACGACTTTGCAGGCTACGTGCCGCTCTTCTCGGTTATTAACGTGTTTGGCTTCGGTATCGGAGTGTTCCTTGGCCACATGATTCTAAACATTCTCCTCTACATCAACCCAGAGAAGACCATCAAGCTGGTAAAGCTTCCTGTTATTGCGCTTATTGGCGCACTCGCCTTCGTTGGTCTTGGTCTCTACGGCTTCTACGAAATCATTCACTTGATTGGACATTAGTTCCAGCTACTTGACCATAAGCGCACTTAGTGTTATACTGGGTGTAATTCTAGTTCGTATGAGCTAGTCGTTCCGCCCTGCGGGATAAGGGGGTTTGGTTCCTGCCCCATTCATGGAGCCTTGTACATCGGAGGGTCGTATGACCACCATTCGCAGCGATATTTCCTATGGTCCGTCCAAGTTCGAACTGATGATGGCACTGTTCGACCGCAAGTCGGTCAACACGCGCGATGTCGAGTTCAGGCTGGGGGCCAACGACAGTACCGTCGTCGCTCACGTCGTCATCACCGGCGTCGAGATCGAAGACGGATCCGGTGAATGCTGGAACTTCAAGGGGTACGTGAGGCGAGTCGCCCCGCACCCGAAGGGAACAGTGCCGCCCCCTCCTCGCAACTGTCGCGGCTTCTACCGCACAAACACCCGTAGAGGCAGCATCGAGCTTCTCGACTAGCTCTACGGCAAGGCCCGGACCGAGATTAACCTCTCGCGTCCGGGCCTTTTGCATTTGTATTAAAGTTGGAGTCGCTTGTGCCTATTCTTTATCACTGGAAGAATCATTCGTTCTCCTTCTATTTCTGAGCAGAAATGCACCCACTAATACCGCGAGGCCAGCGAACGAGAGACTGCCACCAAGGAATGGTGTGCCCATTATCGCGGTTACAATGCCCCCTACTATTGCGGTCATTGCTACAACAAATGCCAGAACTAGTCCGACCAATTCCTTTATGTTTCCTGTTTTCACTACGGATTTTTCCAGTGTCATTCGGTGCTCTGTCTGTGCCTCGAACTTTAAGATAATCCTATTTGCTGCGCCCGGGACGATTTCGTCGTACTTCGCGAGAATGCTGGGTGGTGGTAGTGGTCCTGAAAAATGCTCGAATCTCGCAACATGACCTTGCGTATCCTGCGGGTGCGGAACTGCATCCACAGGAGTGGTGCGCACGGGGACAGCACCGCTATTGCGTCGCTTCTTGCTCATATTGTTGTATAGCCGAACGCATGTCTCCTCCAACGGCTAACCAGTCCGCACCGATTGACATACAGTCTGCCTCCACTCCAGTCTGGCTAGCATTGTACTTGGTGAGCGGGTCCGAAAAGTCCAAGATCGATCCCGCGCCGCTTAAAAGACTTTGCCTATACTTGAACAGTCTGAATGTTGGACTTTCATTCATATAGAAAAAGTATAACACTCATATGAGATTGTGGAAATTCGAATGTATGGTCTGAGCATTTGTGGACCCACGGGGAATCGGACCCCGCCCTCATCCATGCCATGGATGCGTAATACCACTTTACTATGGGCCCGTAGTATCAAGTGTAGCAAACCTGAGGTCGGTGATACAAATACTCGGGTTCAAGGCGCGGGAGCGTGATTTCGCGAGACGTATCAAGTATACGGTGAGTGCAATCACGGGGGCCCGCAACGCAGAAGCAGAGTATTTTAACCCGACCGAACTACTTTGATTTCTTCAGAGCTTCCAGGTCCTCGAGTACGCGCGCTACATCGCGAGAAAGCTGCTCTAGCGCCTCCGCCTTGGTTGGCTTCTTGCCCACGCTCTTGGTGCGTGCTGCACGGTCCGCGTCAGCTTGATCCTCCTCGTTCAATTCCTCCACGTCCTCCTGAATCTCATCAATGTCTTCACTGATACCTTCAATGTCCTCGGTGATTTCCTCGATGTCCTCCTGAATGTCTTCCAGGTCTTCGCCGAGCTCTTCCACATCCTCCTGAATTTCCTCGATGTCTTCCTCAACTTCCTTGAGGCTTTCAGTGTGGCGATTCACCGTGATTTGAATCAAGAGCGACAAATAGATTGCCTCGAGCGAGACAATGGTAGTGAGCACGAGGAGCATAATTTCCCATTCAATGAGACCTACGAGTGCGCTCATGAAAAAGGCCAGGAATACGACTGTGTGTACGCCAAGTGAGTACACGGAGCCAATCAACGCAACAGCGCGCTCGACAGGGGTGGGTGGGAGAATGGCCTTCGGCGCCTTTGGCAATTTTGTTGTCTTGTTGCGAGTCATGCTTCTCGCACCGTAGCATTGAACCGCTCCACGTGTCTACCGAGGTTATGCACTTTCCACACAAAAAGTACGCCGTATAAATGCGGTGACCACTTGTACGTTAGAATATGAAGGTGGCCAACTTCTCCATGAAGCAACTGATGCCGCACCCGCAAGTACGGGCACGTGCACGACAGACAACACTCGCAACACGCCTAGTCACGGCGGGCTCTTTGTTTGCGGTCATGCTCGCCCTTGTCGCTTCGGTCTTTGCGCTCCCTACGGCCATTTCTGTAGACGTGCACTGGGCATCTCTTCAGCCCGTGCAGCCAGCGTTCCCTATTACTGTCTATCCTGAAGAGCAAAAGATTGTGGAGGACCCGAAAGTGGAAGAGATGCTGACGCTCCATACCAATTCCCTTCAAGCAGCTGCGGGAACTGCCAGCGAGCTTATCACTCGCCTTGCTGAATATATTTCCGCACTTCCCATTCATCAATCACTCGCGAGCGTAGGCGCCAGCGGCATTGTGACGGTGCGTGCGGGATACCGCCAAGAAGAAGTGGCAACCGTGTTCGCAAAACAGCTTGGTTGGAACACAGCGCAGAAGGCACTTTTTCTAAAGCAGATGCGCACCATAGAGCCAATCATGACGGAGGGGCAAGTGGTGCCTGGCACGTACGCTGTGCGCGGCCTCATGACTCCCGCAGATGTGCAGATCATGTTGCACGAGCGATTCCAGAAAGAAATCGTTGCGCGCTACAGCATAGAGACGGAGGAAATTCTGCCACTCGATGATGCACTCACCATCGCGTCCCTTCTACAGAAAGAAACGCAGGACCCGACCGAAATGCGCGTAATCTCTGGCATTATTTGGAACCGTCTCTGGATGGGCATGAACCTGCAAATTGACGCAACGCTTCAGTATGCAAAGGCAAACAAGGGCACCACCAAGAGTTGGTGGCCAACCCCACTCCCTGCAGACAAGTACATCAAGTCTGCGTACAACACGTACCAAAATAAGGGACTTCCTCCAGGCCCTATCGCAAACCCATCCATGGCGGCGGTGCTCGCAGCACTCAATCCAAAGAATACCGATTGCATATTCTATTTCCATGACGCACGTGGCAATTTCCACTGCACTGAAACCTACCAGGAGCACGTAAAACTACTCAAGAAATACTACGGTCAGGGCAAGTAACTTGCCAATTATCTCTCTTTGAACCATTATCACTCCTGTTCACTTCTGAACACCAAGGAGACGATCTTTCATGTTTGCTCAGCGCACTCTGCCCAAAAAGCCCGCCACTCGAATCTCGCGGACGCATCCCGGCCAGAAGAAGGCCAGCATTCGCAAGCGGCTGAACAAGAGCCGTCGCACCGCCGAGTTTCAGTCACGGGCAAGTGACGGCGGCATCACTGTCGACGAACTGCGTCAGCGTCTGTTCCGGCAGGTCGATGCCATGCGCGGCCCCAAGGTCCGCCCTGCGCGCGTCGCCGCTCCCCCAGCTTCGCGCGAGACGAGTCTGACTGGCGGACGGATCACCTGGGATCCCGAAACCTACGGACGGCGCTCCGCCCTCTAATGGACGGTGGACTAGCTCGAGTGAAACGGGCGGCCCTTGGCCGCCCGTTTTTCTATACCCAGACGAACAAACTTCCTACATCTTCAACCACTTTGTAGCGAAGGTGTACGAGATAGCAGCTAGCACCGCGGTAAAGACGGTGCCCCAGAGCATATCCACCAACGCAACCGCGAGCGACCAGCCCTCAGTGGTAGCGAGGTTGGTGAGGTCGTACGTCATGTACGCCGTGAAGCCAAGAAAAGCCCCGAGAAGTACGGCCTTCTTCAATGAGTGCGCAATGATTGCTGGCTTTAGCACAAACACAATGAGCGCGATTATGTAGAACACATAGAACGCAATAGCAGCCGGCCACACCACGTCAGTTGCGAGTAGCCCACCAAGCTCTGCACGGTAGAACGGCATAGCGATTCCTACAATCCAGATAACATCAAGAACGAGGGCAATAGGAAGAGTCAGAGCAAAGAGTTGTACGTAGCGCATAATTATTGATTTAGAAGGACAATGCCGATGTTAAGCGTGGTGGCGTAGCTCACCCACAGAATGTACGGCACGAGCAAGTACGTGGCGACGCGTGAGTAGCGCCAGAACCACACCATCATGCCGACAATCATGAGCCACAGAACAGCAATGACGTAGAGTGCCGTGACCGGGTCCTGGTTCGTAAAGAATACGATAGACCAGTACGTGTTCACCACTAGGTGAGCGAAGAAGAATAGCACCGGCTTCCACGCATCCTTCTTTCCACTCTTCCACACCAGCGCAGCTGCTGTGCCCATAAGGATAAAGAGCAGTGTCCATACCGGCATGAACACCCAGTTCGGTGGCGTCCAGAACGGTTTGTTGATTATGGAGTACCAGCCAGCAATGCTTCCTACGGTGCCTGTAGAGCCCCAGAAGCCCGCTAGAAGCGACGCTGCGATACAGATGAGAAAGATACCTACGGTACGCAATGTGGTCATATACATAAATGGTAGCACGCACAAAGCGCCCGCTTTCGCGGGCGCTTTGCTACTACTAACATGCAGGTAATTACTGCTGGGCCTGAAGCGCCTTAAGTTGCGCCATCAAATCGGCAATCTGCTCCTCTGCGGTCTTTGGTGCTGTTCCCTGGTTAAGCGCTGCGCGCGTAAGTGGACCAACGTATCCCGTTGTCTGGATTCCCTTTGCCGCCTGGTACAGCTTTACCGCTGCCTGCGTCATTGGACCAAAGTAGCCAGTTGGAGCTGCAATCTTTAGGTAGCCAGCCTCAATAAGAACCTTCTGAAGCTCCATAACATCTGCTCCCGTAGAGCCGACAGTGAGGTCAGTTGCAAAGAAGTAGAGGGCAGCACCGAGCACGCGACCACCAGTGGCCACAGTCTCTGTGTTGCGAGACGAGCCTCCACCACCACCGCTACTGCGTCGTTCTACCACTACGGTGCGTGTCGCTTCTGCTCCAATGTTCCCGGCTCCATCCGTCACGTTGTATGTGATGGTGTAGGTGCCTGCGAGATCCATGTTTACCGGATTCACCGTCACAATGCTTGCTGTGATGTCTCCGTCCACGTCGTCAGTTGCGGTTGCTCCCGCATCAACGTAGCCATCTCCTGTCGTCAGGGTGAGTGACGCAGAACCAGCAAGAGTGATTACTGGCACAGCAACGTCGGCCACTTCAAAGCTCTGGTCTACAGACACTGCTGCGTTGTAGTTAGTGCTTGCTGGAACGGAGGCAGTGATGGTGCAGGTGCCCTTGGTAGTAAGGTGAACCGTTGCTCCAGATACCGTACATGCGCCAGCTGCACTGAACACTACGTCTTCATCGGAATCCGATGTAGCAGCTACGTCAAAGTCTGCATCTCCGAATTCCATGTCCGCGAGCGGATCAAAGGTAATTTCCTGGTCCGCACGCTCGATAGTGAGTGTTCCGCTTACAAGCATGAGCTCGTAGTTGTCGTCTTCAACCAATGCTGATGGACCAAATCCCCCACCGTCTTCCACAACATCAATGCTGTACGTACCGGCGTCGTCAAACTGCCCAGCTACGGTATAACCCTCAACAGCGGTGTCCAGATTATTCTCGTCGTCACTGAACTGGAAAGCGCTGTATGTAAGAGTGAAAGTTGGATTAGCGTTTCCATACACTCGAGTCTTGTCGTCAGCGGTGATAGTGAGCGGGGCCTTGGTGATGCTTAGGTCTGCTGGCGTGAATACGATGGTGCCGTAGTTCGAACCAGCTGACAGGGAACCGATTTCCATCGCGTAGTCGCTTACATCCTCTCCAGCGTCACGAGATAGCGCGCCTGTGAAGCTGTCGCCTGACACAAGTCCTGTTGCAGTGTAGGTGAATACTGGGTCAGCATCTCCATACACTTTTGTGGCCGCGTTAGCAGTCACTGAAAGTGGTGCTGCAGTGATGTCTGCAGTGTCAGTAGCAGTGGCCGCGATGCTGTAATTCCCTGCGTCAGCACCCGCAATAGCTACACCCGTAGCAGTCACCGTCTTGCCTGTGCCCACATTCTTTGTGTCAAAGTCTGCGTCGGTATTGCTTACCGTCACCACATCTGCGAAGAGTACGCCGTTTAAGGTAAGTGCTACATCAGCGTCAGTGGTGCCGTCGTATTCCTTGTCTGTTGCGACAACCGTCGTGGTGAGTGGGCGCTTGGTAATTTCCAAGTTTCCATTCACGTGCGTGATGGCATAGTTCCCGTCAGCGGCACCAAACGCCGTGATTGGGTGATTGTTTACGTCAGTCTGGTTGTTAGCGACAACCACGAGCGTAACCGCGACATCGAGTATTGACTCGTTCTCACTGTTAACGAATCCAGAGTAGCTTGCAGTAGCCACAGGATTGGCGTCCCCATACACCTTAGTCTTGTCCTGCGCCGTGATAGTGAGTGGTGCCTTGGTAATCTCCCCAGTACTTACTGAGACTGGAGTTACGGCGTAGTTGTTTCCACCGTTGCCATCATTCACTGCACCGGCAACTGAAAGGGACTTTCCTGTTCCTGCGTTCGCAGTGTCATATACCTGTGAGAATCCTGAAGTATCGCCCGTCGCGAGTCCGAGACCAGTGATAGCCGGGGTCCCTGCTGAAGTCGTGTGTCCGTCATACACCTTTGTAGCAGTCACGGCGGTCACCGTGATAGCACGAGTGGTGATGTTTGCCGTGGTGGTATCAGTTGTTGTGAATGAGTAGTTCGCAGACACTGCATTAGCCACGAGGTTTAGACCTGTGATTGATACTGGCTTTCCCGCCCCGACGTTCTCGTTGTCGGTGAACGTTGCGACTCCGCCGTTAATGGTGACGGTCTCAAGCCCGACAAGTCCCACTGGGGTATATCCAGTAATGGTAGCTGCCGTGGTGTTGTCGTACACCTTGTTGTCTACCGTTACATCTACCGTAAGCGCTTTAGCTGTAACATCTGCTCCGTCCGTAGCAGAGTTGATCGTAAGCGCATAGTTGTCTTTGTCCGCTCCATCAAGCGCAATACCAGACACCGTGACCGTCTTTCCCACCCCAACATCTTTAGTGTCAAAGATAGCTGTTGTATATGTTGCAGTCACCGTATCCCCAGCAAGAGGAGTCACAGATACAGCAGCGGTTGTTGTTGTATTGCCATCGTACTCCTTGTCAGCCGCTACTGCTGTTGCAGTGAGTGATGCTGGAGTGATATCGCCTGAACCGTCTACATGAGTAACGGCGTAGTTTGCATTGGAATCGAGCGAAGAAGCTGATTCAATTACAATTCCTACCCCAACATCAGAAGACACGTATGTCTGGCTGTATGTTGCTGATTCAAAGAACGCGAGGGAGCCTGCGGTCAAAGTTGGGGTACCTGCAGAGGAAGTCGTAGTGTCGTATTCCTTTGTAACACTCGCGGCGGTGACAGTCACTGCGCGGGGGCTGATAGTCACTGACTGCACTACAGGAGTGGCTGCGGCGTAGATTGCGTCTCCGGTCTGTGTCGCAGTAATGGTACAGGTACCAGCGCCAGTAACAGTCACAAGGAACCCGGCCTTGCTACAGGCACCACTGGTTCCGATAGAAACAAGAAGGCTTGAGTCTGCAGTTGGGGCTACAGAGAATGTTGCGAAATCACCGTAGGTGAGATCTGTAGGGTCAGCGAAGGTAATCGTCTGAGGAATTTTGGCGTTGTCTGCGGAAAGGTAAAACTGATACTGAGAGCCCTTCTCAATTCTTGTAATCGAACCGTAATTTACAACAGTGGTGCCCGTTAGTCCGTCCTCCCAGAGAGTAGGCTTGCCATACACTTCCGAAGTATTCGTGAATGAAGCAGACGAAACAGTAAGAACAGAACCGTTCGAAGACTCAATGCCACCAAATCCGTTTCCAGAGACGTCTACGGTGCCTGTGAGCGTCACGTTTGAGTTGTTCACCATGATACCTCCGTTTGCACCTGTCGCTGTGACGTTATGTAGTGTCGCAGTTGAGTTGTATACCTGAACAGCGTAGGTACCAACCCAAGTAGCAGGTACTACAAGGCCAGCATCCACAACTAGATTATTGATCGTTGCTGGAGCCACGATAGTTACTCCCTCGTCGTTTGGGGTGGCTGCTTCTAGACCAGTAAAGGAAAGAGAATTTCCTCCTCCATTTAGCGTCAATGCACGATTCAGAACCACAGTGTCAGTAATACCGCTTATGTCCGCGGTGAGATTGATAGTGGTTTTTGCAGGATTTCCTAGAGCAGCATTCAACTCCGAGAGAGTTGCTACATTTGCGACAGCCGGGTCTTCCACGAGAATTTCAACAGTGGCGGAGGAGGGGCCTTCAAGGGCAATGTCGTTCACTTCATAGGTGAAAGTATCTGAACCTCTATACCCAGAAGGCGGCGTGTACACAAACGACCCGTCAGTACTTAAGTCGTACGAGCCTCCCGCAGTAGTTGACCCTGCCACAACAGCTATTGCAGCAATCGGTCCGACATCGTCTGAGTCGTTAGTTAGGACACCGTCCAATGCATTAACAGACAACTGAACGTCCATTGTTGCGCTGTAGTTGTCATTAACTGCTAGAGGAGCAACCGCAAACGCGATGTCCGCAGTACTGGTGAATAAAAGCGCAGCTGCAATAAATGCAAACGATGCGCGGCGAGCGAAGCTCGCTAGCTTCTGTGAAATAGTCATACTAAAAATGTTCTGCGTGTAATGTTCCCAACGCCCGGACACCCCCAGTGTCATTGCAAATAAGTGTACGCCCCCTGCTTTGGCTGTCTATAGCAAATTATGCGCCGTATATACTGAACGAACTAGAACAGCCTATGCCACCAGTCTGAATATCAGGTACAGCACAAATAAGAAATAGATTACAAAAACAAACTTTTCCCGCTTCCCTTTCGCTACTCCAGCGGCAACAATGGCGCCGCTTACAATGCACGGAATCCAAAGTGACGGCTCCTGCAGCATAAATGGCACAAGCAATGCTGCCACAAACAGTAATGCAGCAATCACATACTGTGCGCGCTTCGCACCAAGTAGCGTCGCTATGGTGACCACACCTGCGGCTCGGTCTCCCGCTTCGTCCTTCAAATCTTTCAAGTTAAGTCCAAGCGTAAAAATAATGACAACGAGAAGCGCAGCGTATGGTGGGAATGCCGCAAGTTCGCGCGCGGGTGAAGCGAGAAAGAATCCCATGAGGACCATGCACAGGCACGCAAAGCCAATGAGCATGTGCGACACCACAGGGAATCGGCGCAGGCGCAGTGGCGGGAACGAGTACACCACAACGATGGCTACATATATAAGGAGATAGAACAGCGAATAGGACCCAAGCGAGAGACCTCCCAAAATCACCAATATAAGAGCTCCTACGGCGACCTGGATCATTTCGGTTCGACTCATCGCACCCGTAATAAGAGGGCGGGAAGCATTTGAAATACGGTCGATATCTTCGTCTCCCAAATCGTTTGCGGTGACCGCAAAGACCCACAGAAGCTTGATACAGGAAAACGCGACAAGCACCGTAATGACGTCGTAGACAGACCAGGTGATAGGAGCGAAGTAGAGCGCAAGCAAAAAGCCCAGTGTCGCCAGCGCCATATAGTTTAGTAGACGTAGCGGGCGCATGTTCGCCTTCACTGCTTTCACCACGCGTGGAGAAATAGAGCGCAGTACAAAGTAGCCACAGATAAGCGAGAGGAGGAACATGCTCTGCGCCATGTAGGCACTGAAGTACATCTCAAGAAGACGGAATCCGCTGTACACCTCGCTTGGGTGTAGGAACGAGCGTGCAATGAGTGAGCTGCTCAAGTCACTTGCCAGGAACATCACATGCGCGGTGCCGCCAGTGGCAATGGCTACCAGGCTTGGCCATGCGCCCATGCCAAACACCACCACATAGGAGAGAAACACGCCAAGCGCGGTACGCCACACACTGGCAGTCTTGAGCCATATATAAGTTCCAAGACCCGCAAGCACTATGGCAAGCTCAATACGAATACCCACCGTAGCACCTGAGCCCTGTAGTGGACCAAAGAATGTGAGGAAGTCTGCAATCAGCTCTGGCAGTGGCTGTATCAAATACGCCATCGTTCCCCCACCCATGAATATGTCGATGATCGGAGCAATCAGGATGAGCGGGAGTGCGTACGTGCTGATTTTGAGCACAGTGAGCATCTTCTCGCGCGTCACAAACGCAACGATGAGTGTATGCAATAGGAGCGCTGCCAGGAAGAAGAGTCCGTAGTGAACGAGTGTGGGCGCGTCGCTTGCGACAAAACCCGTAGGGGTGCGGGCGCTAAAGGATTCTAGGAAGAAACGGAGAAAGACGACTCCCGCCACTGCACCCATGAATGAATACAGGGTGAGTGATGAGGACTCTATAGTGGCAATGATGCGCCGAAGCATTGGGGTAATAGTAGCACTGCGCACAGTGGGGCTCTGGCGTCTCCAGAATATGTGCTGTAGGTTGTGGATAGCCAGAAGGAGGCAACCATGCAAAACGAAGTTGAGTATGGTCGCCGGATACTGGCGACCTATAGCGCACTGCGCAACTACGCGAAGAAGCTGACCCGCCACCGTGAACGCGCAGAAGACCTGGTGCAGACCACCGTCGCCAAACTGCTCGATCAACGGAGCGCATACGACCCTACCCGAGAGCTCTTGCCCTGGGCACAGGTGATTATGAAGCGCTTGTTCATTGACTCCATCCGCAAGGAAAGGACGGAGGGGCGGATGCTCTCCCGACTGCGCTTGAACAGCGACCGCACCGAAGCGGTCCAGGAAGTGCAGGTAGAGCTCACAGAAGTGCTCGCGTACGTGGCGAACATGCAGTCTGATCGCCGAAAGGCGATTCTGCTCGGAAGCATCGGGTTCTCGGACTCGGAAATTGCGGCAATTCTGAAGCGACCGCACGGCACCGTGAAGGGCTACTTCCGACTCGGACGCGAACAGCTCATAGCGGCGACGCAATAATCACTCGCGCACATGCGCAAGGCCCGGATGAATGTCCGGGCCTTTTTGAATTTCGACCGTACAGGATCCTTTCCTTACAGGAACGGTGTGGGTCTCGTGTCTCACGTCGTTCTCACAAAGCTTCGAACTCGTTGCGACATACTCAACCACTTTCGAATCCTGCCGCAGAGTGTGCAGACACTCTGCTACGGCCCGCAAACGACAAAAGCCCCTTTCGGGGCTTTCAAATGTCGTTTGTGGACCAGCTCGGGCCCAGGTTCGACCTCCCCAAAGTCCAGACATGAAGTCCCTTTTGTCCTCGATAGAACAGAGTCTGAAGTATGAAGACACTGATGACCGACTAGCGGCCTGGTAGGCAATTCTGCATACTGCGGCGGTATGACAACAACACCAAAGTGCATTTGCCCACCAGGAGCCCACCTCATCTACAAATACATGCCTGACGCCACACTTGTTGAGCGTGTCGAGGCGCGCGAACGACTGTATGAATTTGTACGAGTCTTGCTGCGCATCGCCATCCGAGAGGAGCGTGAGAAGCGTGGAACGCCTAAGTGAAAGACAGTGAGGCCAGCTGCAGTCCACCACCCCTCCTTTTCGAATCGGGCGGCACAAAAAACTGGGCCCCCGCTCGAAAGCGGAGGCCCATCCTAATCAGCAACCCCACCAACCGGAGACTAAGTCTCCGAGGGTACCAACCTAAGGGGAGGCTGCCGACCAAGGAGAATTGTCCACATGGACAAGCTCGTAGTTCTGTTTAGTCGCATTTGGGCGCATCGTCAGACTGCCGAGCACGCTCGGCACCGGTGCCGAAAGTCGACTGACATTTGGAGCGCAAAGACCTGCGAACGTCTGGCCTCGGGAGAAATCTCAAGGTCAGTCGTTCTTCTTCAATTCTCGCAAGTTAGGTCGGAATTGCAAGGGCCTCTGAGTTGACAAGGATGAAGCAGCAGCACGAGAAAGACATCTAACTGAGCCCGTGGGCGCGACGTAGCTCAGCAGTTCGCTCGGCTATCTCGTTCCTCGTAGCCTCCAGTGCGGTCTTGGCCGTGTCGTACTCCAATTGAGCAGCAGTGAGTGCACTATCGTTGCCAGGAACAGTGTCTAGCTCGGGTTCTCCCCGTAGAGCGCGGAGTTGCTTCTGAAGCGCAAGTATTTCCGGTTGATTTGGGCTCTTGAGCTCTGCGCCGCGAAGCTTCTGCTCAGCCACCCCCAAATTGATCTGAAGCCTCTCAGCGTCGCGCAGAAGCGGGAGAATCTCACTTTCATATTGCGCTTGATACGCGTGCTCACGCGCGAGGGAATCGTGCTGGCTTGCAACGCCTTGAAGGGCGACCTCTGCGCTGTTGGAAGGTTTAGGTTGTGTTGGTCGCTCGAATGGATTCACACCAATACTGTATCACTACTAACACCGTACGAGCGGACACCGCCTGGACAACTCCCTGCTGCTGATCCTGCGCTCAAAAACCGTCAAAAGCGACCAAAAGGCCGCCGTGACATGTTCGAACTTTATGGTGTGGACCGTACAGGATTCGAACCTGCGACCCTCTCATTGAAAATGAGATGCTCTACCAACTGAGCTAACGGCCCATAGTTATGGGTGCCAGACCACAAGGGCCTAACAGGAAAGACTATACCACACCCTATTTGGTGAGCGCTAGACCCGCAAGGTGGGTGAAAAAGTCGGGCAAGGTGACCCCCACTGAAGCCAAAGACTTCGGGAACAGGGACTCCTGCGTAAGCCCTGGCAGAGTGTTTGTTTCCAGGTAGTAAATACCCTTTGGAGAAACAATGAAATCAGAACGGGAGTAGTGGCGAAGTCCCAATTCCCCATGCATGGTCTTTGCGTGGCGAATAAGCTCGTCGGTAATGTTGCGAGGCAATCGCGCTGGGCATATCTCACGAGAGCTTCCCGAGTACTTTGCGTCGTACGAAAAGAAGTCCTTCTCGGGCGGAATGATCTCTACAGGCGGCAGGCCATAGAGTGCCTCACCCCGCAGTCCCTCCACGACTCCCACCGTGGCCTCAGTTCCGCGAATCACCTCCTCGATAAGCACTCCACCTGCTCCTTCCTCCATAAGCTTGCGTACGGCAGCCTCAAGGGGCGCATAGCCATGTACAAACGACACGCCCACAGACGAGCCCCACTTCACCGGCTTTACAATGACCGGCTGCAAGAAGGTGCGATTCACTTCGCGCGCTACCTGCGCAATGTCAGACGACTCTTCAACATATGCAAACTTTGGCGTGAGCAATCCTGCATGTATCGCCTTCTGTTTAGACAGCATCTTGTGCATGGCAACATAAGACTCAAAAGATTTGGTACCTGCATACGGCACACCAAACTTCTCCAGCAGCTTCTGCACCTCGCCATCCTCGCCATATTCCCCATGGAGCCCAAGAAGGACCACGTCAGTGCCTCGTAGCACGCGCTCTGGCGTGGTAGGTATACCGCGCTCGTGCCAAATCCCCTGTCTATCTATGTAAATGTCGCGCGGCATGAACTGCTCACGAGGAAGGTGGGTGAGAATAGTGTGGCCCGACTTCAGCGACACGTCATGTTCGCGTGAAGGACCGCCCCGAAGAACTGCAACTACCGTGCCTTTCATAGTAGTGAGTATACCAGTATGGAAATGCGAAAGGCCGGAGTTTTTAAGTCCGGCCTGTTCTTCTTCGGTCCCTACGTTCCTCGGGCCATGTGCGCGTTGCGCGGGCCCCTGTCGGTAACCGTTTGTATTGAAGAACACAACTTCATTGGCATATGACGCCAGAAGTCATTTCGCGGAGCGCGTGAGACTGTCCCTGCTCGAGCAAGAGCACTCTCACGCACTACGCAGTTTGTTTGTGCATTCGCTTCCTCCCTTCCGTGGTTTCCTCCACCCTTCCTCGACGTTGCGAGGAGTGGCGTCTTAGTTATCCTTATTGACCACGCAACCTCCTGCTTCCCCCTATACCCACAAGTGAGCGTAGGTTTTCCTCGGTTGATACGTGTGCAAACCCGTTCTGGGCAGCGGCGAGCCTCTTCTCATGTCGAGGCCCGCGAGCGACGCCAAGCTTACCGGATTTCTCCGCAGCCGGGCGTAAGTGCAAATCTACACCCATTATGGAAAATATCAAGCTCCGCGCATGGCGCGGCTACGAGCCTTTCGGTGAGCGGCCAGGGAGAATCGGTGCGCCTCGCTGTTGGCAAGCACTGCGTCTGCGTCAGTAATCCCCGCCCGAAGGGACCCGAGCACCTCTCGAGGACGGTGCTTTTCGTCCTTTACCACTGCCACCACAGGGATTCCTACTCCTACGCTCGCCAGCACTTCCTCTGCGGCCTTCTTGTGCGTCTTGCCACCGTCCACCACAAACGCTTTTGGAAGCGGCCACTCATTGTGTCCCAAACGACGAGTCAAAATTTGCTTCAACGAAGCAATATCGTCATTCAATGATTTTGCACCCTGCTCACGAATACGAAACATTCGATACTCCTTCTTCTGTGCCAATCCGTCCTCTACCACCACCATCACGCCAATGGCATTCATTCCTGAAATATGTGCCGTGTCGTACGCCTCTATACGTGGACCGGTCTCTGAGCCCTCGCGTTCGTCACGAATGAGCGACACATCCTGAATGTGGTCTAGAGCAAATAGCTGCTTACGGATAATGGCAGCGTCCTCAAATCGCTCCTCTTTTGCAGCTTCCTTCATGTCGCGGGTGAGCGTGGCGCGCAGCGTCTTTACTCTTCCTGCAAGAAAGAGCGATACGTTCCGAATAGAGCGTCCGTAGGACGAACTATTCATGTCGCGCGGATAGAGCCCAATCTGGCGATTGAACTCTACCTTTCCGCGCGTGTGCTTGTTGCCCTCGCCTACCGGGCGTGGAGTATCAAAGAAAGGGAAAATCTTACGTATTAGCTTTAGCCCCTGGCGCAGCTGGTAGCCCGACGGAAACGGGCCGTGGATTGCCTTCAGCTTCACTCCATTGGTGACTTTCTTCGTAAAGTCTATTTCTCCACCACGCACTGCTAGTACGCGGGGGATTTCCTCGTCCGTAATCACTGCATACAAGAATGTCTTGTCATCCTTGCCCATCGCGTTTGCTTTGGGCTCGTGCTTGCGGATAAGCGCAGCCTCGCGCACGAGAGCCTCAAGCACTGTAGGTGTGGTCTCGTAATCAATACCGTCCGCAGCAGTCACCATATCTACAATGCGCGGACCGCGAGTGGCGATAAGCTCTGCATCGAAATACGAGCGCACGCGATCACGCAGGCTGGTTGCCTTACCTACATACAGCACCTTCTTATTCGCACCCTTACCGAGCGTAAAGAAGTACACACCCGGGCAGTCGGGTAAATCAAACTTCTCTAGTGCTGCGCGTTCCATGTATTTGTATACTACTGCTTTTCAATTTGATTGCTATTGGCTTTCCGCTCCTGTACCATCGCAGTCAGACTACCTGTCAGCCATATAGGGAGATTGTGATGTTCCCATCACAAAAAGACGAAGAAGTCGCAAAAGTTCTCAACCCCTTCTTTGAGGAGGTGGGCGGATTCCGTGTTCTCGGAAAGATCCGCCTAGACCTTGATGAGTCGACCAGAACGTTCACGATGAAGGCCTGGATTGGGAGTCACGATGGTCCTGTTATCGACCTGTGCGACCGTGCACAGAAACATGCAGATCCTGCAGTCGCCCAGGTTCTCGCCGTAATTGAACCATTCACCGACGAAGAAGTGGCGCAAGCCCTCTCCTGTCAGTTCCTCTGGAAGGCACCCGCCTACGCCTTTGACCGATCTGGGGCAAAAGTCTCCTGGGAGTACTCAGCAGGCAATAGGAACTTCGCTGCTGAATCCATCCAGAGCATCGCCGGACTCGTCGCGTCCTGAGCAATCTAACCGGGTCCGCACTCTGTGCGGACCCGGAAGTCGTTCTATTCACAGCTGTTTGTAAATGAATTCCCCGCGCTAGCTCTCGCTAGCGCGGGGTTTCCTCCATTGTCTCAAGCCGGTCACCTACGACTGGAGAACGAGGTTTACGGACTGGCCGATGGGCATCTTCGGATCAACGTGCCAAGGGAAGCCGGTTTGGACCTGCAGGTTGCGCAGGTGCACGGCCAGCAGCACCTGAGCCTTCAGTTCCGCCTCCACGACGCCGTGCTCCAGAAGAACGGCGCAAATGGCGTTGGTGAGAGCGCAGTCGACCTTGTCGGTGAACTCTCCGAAGGCATCATTGCTCCTCGCGAGACTGAGCCTGCAGCTGAGCAGATTCAGCTTTTGCTGCCAGAAGCTGTAGTTGGCCGCGAGCATGGACCCGATGCGTTGCACCGGGTCGTTGTTGGAAAACGCAACGTCCTTCATGAACGCTTTTTCTTCCTCGTGCTCCGCTTCAAGCACGGCGATCAACAGCTCTTCCTTGCTGTCGAAACTGGAGAACACGGCGCCGGTCGACATGCCGGCCAGCTTCGCGATGTCGCGAATAGTCGTATCCTCGTACCCGCAATTGGTGATCGTCTCGCGGGCGGCGGCGAGAACCTTGGCGCGGGTCGCCTGTTTGGCGAGAGCCCTCATTGTCGGAGGGCGTGTGGGTCGGTCTAACATACCTATCTCCTTCCAATTGATGGCAACCACAAAGAACGCAGTGGTCACGGGTGTGATCTCAACTGGCGGGAGTATGGGCCTTTTGACTTGCCTGGTCAAGAAATGAGCCGGGTCCGCAAAAGCGGACCCGTAGCCCTGGTCTTACTCGGCGCATCTGCGCGCCTCGTTGAACCAGCTGCCCATATAACACGGCAGCACCTTGTCGTTCGTCCAGCGTCCGTAGTCCCCGTTCGTCCGAGCCCGCGTCATCTGCGCATTCATAGAGACAGCATGTCCCTTGGCGTACGCGAACGCGAACAAGTCTTCATCGGAGAAGTCGGGACGGAAGTCAGGAAACTGGGAGAGGTGCTTCCTGACGGTGGTGAAGATATCCTCTTCGCTGAACTGGCCGACAATTTGCAGGCAATCAAGAGCAACGTGGGTCATCCCGCATCCTTTCGTAAATGGGTGACTCTCTAAAACTTAACTGTACCATCTAGGTAGCAATGTTTGACAAATACCAATAAGTACTCTATAGTATGTGCAGAGGAATCGGACCGACCGATTTCGTGAGGGAGCCGGGAAACCGGTTAAAATCTTATGCGTGCTTCGACTCTCGTCGCCATCCTGTCCTCGATCGTCTTTCTGGTCTGGGGCGGGTGCGCTACCTACAGCAAGGTCATGTTCGACCTGCGCTGCGGCAACTACCTGGAACGTGCCGCCAACTCGAACACCATCGAACTGGCCGAGCAGAACCTGAAAGTCGCCGTCGCCTACATGGAGTCCAACTCCATGACCTCCGGCAACACCGGCGCCCTGTGGCCCAGCCCCAAGAACGACGTCGGCTTCTGGTACGAGAACGTCAGCGCCTCCCTGGAGGAGCTGAAGTCCGTAAAGCCGGACGCCAGCCAGCTCGAGAAGAGCAATGTGCTGATGAAGCTGCGGGAGACCCTGCTCGATAACGGGGAGTCGGGCGACAGCCTGACCGCCCCGGACGGCATCAGCGTCTTCCCCTTCAACGGCCTGTTCTTCTGGTGGGCGTCGGTGAGCGGCATTCTGGCCCTCATCTGCTGGGTCATCGTCGCTGTCCGCAACGCGGACTAGCAACATCAACAAGCCCTAATGGGCGGCCGCGAGAGAGGATTCATTCCTCCTCGCGGTTTTTGTTTACTTTCTCTTCTTCGCCTTCTTCAGCATCTTTGCCAGGTAATGGCCGGTGTGTGAGCCCTCTACCTCCGCGACTTCCTCAGGTGTTCCCTTTGCTACCACCTTGCCGCCACCGACACCTCCCTCAGGACCAAAATCAATCAAATGGTCGGCGGACTTGATGATGTCTAGATTGTGCTCAATAACCACCACCGTGTTGCTGCGGCGCACGAGCTCCTGCAGAATCTCGAGCAGCTTGCGCACATCCTCATAGTGAAGACCCACCGTTGGCTCATCGAGCAGATACAGCGTCTTCATAGTAATAGGGCGATAGAGTTCGGATGCAATCTTCACACGCTGTGCTTCTCCACCCGAGAGAGTCGTAGCTGATTGACCAAGGGTCAGATACTCAAGACCGGTCCGCTTTAGTGAGTCCAAACGGTCGTGAATGGCAGGAATATCCTCAAAGAAAGTTGCCGCCTCTTCTACCGTCATCTGCAACACGTCGTGGATATTCTTGCCACGGAACGTGACTTCAAGAGTCTCACGCATAAAGCGCTTACCGTTACAGACGTCACAGGTCACATACACGGTTGGTAGGAAATGCATCTCTACGGCAATCATGCCGTTACCCTGACAGGTCTCACAGCGACCGCCCGCAACGTTGAATGAGAATCGCCCTGGCTTCCACCCGCGTGCACGAGCCTCGCTTGTTGCTGCAAACAAGTCACGAATATGCGTGAATGCTCCCGTGTAGGTGGCAGGGTTTGAGCGTGGCGTGCGACCAATCGGTGACTGATCAATAAGCACTACGCGACCCACGTACTCCGTACCCGTCATGCTTGCTACGTGTTCAAGCTTTGCCTCGCGCTTTGCAAAACGCGCCGCTACGTTCTTGTGCAGAATGTCGTAGAGGAACGTAGACTTGCCCGAGCCAGACACGCCGGTGATACACACGAGCTTTCCAAGCGGAATATCTACGTTCTGATTCTTCAAGTTGTGGAGCGTAGCTCCCTTAATCTTGATAGAACCCTTCTCTCCTGTGCGGCGATCCTCAGGTACTTCAATCTCTGTCTCTCCACGCAGGTACGAAAGCGTCTTCGATCCGGAGTCATTCTTTGGCGCAGTTAGAAGCTCGTCGAGCCAGCCAGAGACCACCACGTTACCTCCGTGGGTTCCTGCTCCAGGACCAATGTCCACAATGTAGTCAGCGGCGTAGATGGTGTCTTCGTCGTGCTCAACTACGAGAATCGTGTTGCCGAGCTTCTTGAGTGTCAGTAGCGTATTAATCAGGCGGTCGTTGTCGCGCTGGTGTAGACCAATGGTAGGCTCGTCGAGCACATAGAGCGCGCCTACAAGGCCCGTACCAAGCTGAGAAGCCAAGCGGATGCGCTGTGCTTCTCCACCCGAGAGCGTTGCAGCAGAACGATTGAGTGTCAGGTAATCCAAACCGACATTCAGCATGAATTCCAGACGGCTCGTGATTTCACGAATGATTGGCGCTGCAATTTCCATGCGCATTTCGGACAACTCAATAGTGTCCATGAACTCCTTCGCCTCCTTAATAGAGAAGTTGGTGAAATCAACCACGTTGATACCGAGGTCCTTACTCTTCTTTTGCTTGATGTACACGCGTAGCGCTTCTGGTTTTAGACGCTTGCCCTCACATACCGGACATACTTCGTCTGAAAACAGCGACTTGGTACCAAGCCCATTACACGCTACACACGCCCCGTACGGACTGTTGAAAGAGAATAGGCGTGGCTCCACCTCAGGGAACGACGTGCCGTCCTCAGGACAAATAAACTTTGCTGAGAGCGTCTCAAATGTTCCGTCAGCATGGAGAATCTTTACGAGCCCATCGCTTTCCTTGAGTGCAAGCTCTAGCGCCTCGCTCAAGCGCTCACGCGCCTGCTCTGGCGTACGCACGAACTCGCTAACGAAGATGGAATCCACCACCGCATCAATATCGTGACGCTTGTTACGGTCGAGTACGAGCTTCTCGCGCAGCGAGTGCGGCTTCCCGTCTACCAAAACCTTCTCGTATCCTTTACTGAGGAGGTCGTAGAGCAGCTGATAGTACTCACCCTTTCTTCCAACCACTACCGGCGCATGTATAACAACCTGTGTTCTATCAAACTCAATTCCCATAACCGTCTCTGTCTCTCCCTTCTTCTTAGAAGGCTGAGTGGTCTTTGCGAGCACACGCTCCCACACCATACGAATCATTTCCTCCTTTGAGAGGCGAGAGATGGGTACATCGTGGTGAATACAGTACGGCTGACCTGCACGTGCATACAAGACGCGCAGATAGTCATATATCTCGGTGACGGTTGCCACCGTTGAGCGTGGGTTGTTGGAGCGACTCTTCTGGTCGATGGAAATTGCAGGAGAGAGTCCGGTAATCTCGTCTACATCTGGCTTCTGCATCTGATTCAAGAACTGACGCGCGTATGCAGAAAGGGACTCCACGTAGCGGCGCTGTCCCTCGGCAAAAATCGTATCAAAAGCGAGCGAGGACTTTCCCGAACCAGAGAGTCCCGTGAGCACGGTCATCACGCCACGGGGAATCTCTACCGAGACATTCTTCAGGTTGTGGGTACGAGCACCCTTCACTGATATCCAATCAGCGCCTTGATGTTGCTCGTGTGAGCTTTCTTTCCTTTTTGCTGTAGCCATACTATGGAAATGGCCAGTCCGTGGCGGGACTGGTACTAGTGCACTGTATCACAGACCACTCTACTTGGCTTCCGATGCCGCCAGCAATTCTCGTCGCTCGTTCTCAGCAATAAGCATAGACCGATTTGTGCGCGACAGAAGCACCTCCTGAATATCATTAACGGAACGCGTACCCTCTCTTCCAAGCAAATCTGAGGGTTGTAGGCGCGCATGCTCGAGGACAGATTCTATAAATTTCTCGCCCTCCTCTCCCTCAATTCTGGCCTGAAATTGTGCCAAAAGTTCTTTAAGGTGAACTAAGGATTCCACAGTGTGCTCGGCCTGACGCGGTGGGAATAGTCCTCGAAACTCCATGTTCAGATCTACATCACCAAAATCGTAGAGTGCTGCTTTCCCGTCCGTGTACACGTAGTTATGAGGTGCCCCGCGGCTTTTTCTATGGTCTGCATCCCCAAACACAAGATTCATGAACTCAAGATACGCTAGCAGTTCGCTCTCTGCTGTCTTTTGCCCAATGCGCTCAAGCGGCATTACTTTTGAGTAATGCTTTTCTGGCTTGTCTTGGAGTTGCACCACGTCGGCAACAGGAACAATGCCTTTAGCCAGTAGTGCCACGGCCATTTGCACTTTCGGATCCTTTCGCAATTCAACATATTCTCCTGACTCGTGCACGCCTATCGTGTGTGGTCTTGCTCTCGCATCAAAGTCAACTGTATGTTGCATATTGCCTGTAAGCGGCAGCTGAGAAGAACGCGTTGGGTCTGCTTCCTTAAGTGCTATGGGCTTAAGTGTGTGCTCCCCTGCAGATTGGGTGGGTAGCTTCGATATCGACTTGGGAGTTTGTTCACCAAACATGCTCTATGCAGCAGGTGCTTGTTGTGCAAGCAAGTTCTCAATCTTTCCGATGATTTCCTCGATGGCGACTTCTGCCTTTACAAGGTAATCGTTCGCACCAAGTGCCTTTGCGCGCTCAATGTCTTTCTGCTGTCCGAGGTTAGACACAATGATGATGGGGGTGTTCTTCTCTGGCCCCTCGTGCTTACGAATACTTTCAAGCACTGCGAACCCGTCCATGGTTGGCAGCATGAGATCGAGCAACACGATTGATGGCTTGTACTGATCAAACAGCGCGATAGCCTCGTTTCCGTCATTCGCATAGAGCGTCTGGTACTTACCAGCAAGTGTATGCCCTAGCAGGTTCTTAAGGATGGGATCATCCTCAACCACGAGAATGAATTTGGTATCAGTCATATGTACCAAGTATACCGCCCTCCTACCGCTCCGCAATTGGCACAGTCAACGTAAACGTGGTCCCTATTCCGTCCTCATTCGCTGCAAATGTTAGGTCCCCGCCGTGGTCGGTGGCGATGGTGCGGGCAATGTAGAGACCAAGCCCATTCCCTCCGTTCTGGATAGCAATTGCGTTCTGGGCTCGGTAGAAACGCTCAAAGATGTTGTCGCGATCTTCCGGGGCTATACCGATGCCACTGTCCCGGACTTGTAGAAACACCTTACCCGACCGCTCACTACTTGATATACGCACAGTACCTCCTGCTGGTGTGTACCGAATAGCATTCTCAATCAAGTTATTCAAAACCCACTTGATGCGCTCCTTATCTGCTCGTACGCGTGCAGTTTGAGTGCTTCGCTCCACATACACACTGACTTGGGCTTTCTGTGCCATTGGCATAAAGTCACGGACGACTTCCTCCGCCATATCCTCGATTGCGATTGTCTCAAACGTGTACTTGTATTTACCGGACTCAATAGCAGAGATATCAAGAAGCGTGCCGACAATGGCTACCAGTTCATGACTTTTGTCCTTGGCGCTTTTGACAAGTGCTTGGTGATCCTCGCTCAAGTCACTCTTTTCTAGTGCTTCAAGCGCCCAACGAATACCAGTAAGCGGTGTTCGTAGCTGGTGCGCTGCGGTTGATATAAAGTCTGACTTAACACGCGAGACCTCCACATCCTTCTTGTGCGAAATCTCAACCCTATCAACAACTTGATCAAACGCCTTAGTAACCGTCTGCAGTTCCTGCGGTAGGTTCTTAATACGTGGAAGGGGAAGACGTTCGCCCGAGACAGCAAAAGCTTCCATGGCACTTACTACAAGCTTCAGCGGGGTAATGATGAAGCGTTCAAGCAGTACATAGAACACGAGGAGCAGGACTGCAAGAACACCAATAGTGATGATTGCCTGCCATGCCAGAAGTATGTAGAGCGAACCACTTGATTGCGAAACAAGCTCAGCGGGAAATATCACCCCGAGTTGATTCTGCAGAAACAGAAACGACGGAAGCACTACGGCAAAGGTAGCTAACAGAATACCTACCAGAAGGACGCCGAACAGGCCCCGAAGACTCATATGTCTTTACTCTATCACGGTCCAATTGCCTTTCTTTTTCTTATGTACCGGATTCTTTGACGGAGGTGGCGGTACAATCTTGCCCTCAAGCTTATAGATCTCGTCGCGAATGATAGCGGCGGTCTCAAAGTCGAGTGCTTCAACCGCCTCACCCATCTGGAGACGCTTGTCTGCAATGAACGTCTCTGGGTCCTCCTCAAATAGTTTGCTATCGAGTACGAGGAGCGAATCCACCGTCTTCTGGTGCTCGCTGCGCATACTCTCCGCAATGTCGCGAATCTCCTTCTTAATCGTGATAGGGGTAATGCCGTGCTTTTTGTTGTATGCAAGCTGCTTGGTGCGTCTGCGCTCTGTCTCCCCAATGGCGCGCTCCATAGAACCAGTCATACCGTCTGCGTAGAGAATCACACGCCCAAGGACGTTGCGCGCAGCGCGTCCAATCGTCTGAATGAGTGATGTCTCTGAGCGCAGGAAGCCTTCTTTATCTGCATCCAAAATGCCCACAAGTTCCACCTCTGGCAGGTCGAGTCCTTCGCGAAGCAGATTCACACCAACCAGCACGTCAAACAGGCCCTTGCGGAAAGCGGTCAGAATATCGATACGCTCAATGGTCTTAATGTCGCTGTGCAAGTATTCAGCCTTCATACCCTTTTGCTTTAGGAAGTCAGAGAGGTCCTCTGCCATCTGCTTGGTGAGTGTTGTAGCAAGCACACGCCCGCCACCACTGATAGTCTTCTCCGACTCCGCGATAAAGTCCGCCACCTGCCCAGGATACGTATCGGTACCAACAATCGGTCGAATGACGAGCTCAGGGTCAATGAGGCCTGTAGGGCGAATGATTTGCTCCGCCACTTGCCCATCCGGCGGAACGCTGTGCTCGCGCTCGTAATTACCTGGCGTAGCGCTTGTATAGATGGTCTGCCCTACGCGCGCCTCAAACTCCTCGAATCGAAGTGGGCGGTTATCGCGAGCACTCGGTAGGCGGAAGCCGAATTCAACAAGCGCGTCCTTGCGCGAGCGGTCACCCGCGTACATACCACCAATCTGGGTCACGGTAACGTGCGACTCATCAATGATGGTGAGGAAGTCTGCGGACCCGTCCTTCTTGTGTGGGAAATAGGACAGTAGTGTGTCGGGAGCCTCGCCTTGAGCACGGCCGTCAAAGTGGCGTGAGTAGTTCTCAATGCCGTTGGTGTACCCAACTTCGCGAATCATGGCCAAGTCGTGCGTGGTGCGACGCTTCAACCGCTCGTACTCAAGCGGCTTCTCTTCGCGCTTCAGCTCTGCAAGGCGCTCCTCAAGCTCTTGCTTGATATCGTCCACGGCGCGTAGGCGCTCCTCTTCGTTAGCCACAAAGTGCTTTGCAGGGAATATGAATAAGGAATCCAGCTCACCAATTTTCGCGCGCGAGACAGGGTCGAGGTGTTCAATAAAGGCGATGTTCTCTCCATCAAAGGAGATGCGATAGAGGGCACGCTCGTTCACTGGCATAAGCTCTACGGTGTTACCTACTGCGCGCAGCTGCCCTGGCGAAAGGTCTGCTGGAGTTCGGTTGAAATGAATATCAATCAATTTACGAATGAGTGCAGCCCGATTCTCTGGAGCGCCCTTCACGAGCTTTATGTGCACCTTCTCGTACTGTGCAGGAGAGCCGAGTCCGTAAATGGCAGACACTGACGCCACAATGATGACGTCTTTGCGCGTCAGGAGCGCCTGGGTAGCAGCATGACGCAAACGGTCAATCTCCGCGTTAATCTGTGCTTCCTTCTCAATATAAGTGTCGGAATGCGCGAGGTACGCTTCCGGCTGATAGTAGTCGTAGTACGACACAAAGTAGTGCACGGCGTTCTCAGGGAAGAATTCCTTGTACTCTTGGGCCAGCTGCGCAGCGAGCGTCTTGTTGTGTGCCAGCACAAGTGTTGGCTTATCAAAGTTAGCAATCACATTTGCTGCAGTGAACGTCTTTCCTGAGCCGGTCACACCAAGCAGTGTCTGGTGACGCATACCCTCCTTCAATCCTTCGGTGAGTGTGGCAATAGCCACCGGTTGGTCACCAGCTGGAGGAAAGGGGGTATGGAGCTTAAAGTTCGCCATAGATAGAAAGACGATACCACACTCACCTCCTTTCGTTATCCGTAGTACTCGCGTGCGAAGTTTTGCTGGTAGTCGCTGAACGTTCCCTGTTCGATTGCCTCGCGTGCGCCGTCTACAAGGCGCGTAAGGAAGGCCACATTGTGGAGTGAGGCAATGATGGGTCCGAGCATTTCCCCACTCCTAAACTGGTGCGCCACGTAGGCGAGGGTGAACTGCTCACTTCCTGATGGAAGGGTGCCCGGGAGACACAACTCGCCGAGCGTCGTGAGGTCATTCTTGTACTTCTCGTTGGTGATGTTGAGCGTGCCTCGTTTGGTATAGAGCACTCCGTGGCGTCCATGGCGCGTTGGAGACACACAGTCAAACGTGTCCACGCCGTGCGCGATACCAAGGAGCAAGTCGCCAGGCTCTCCCACCCCAAGCCCGTGGCGTGGCATGTCCTCTGGCACGTCCACCAATGCCTCAAGTGCGAGCGGCAACATACTCTCTCCGTACTTTTTACTAAACGAGCCGCCAAGTCCAAACCCATCAAAGCCCATCTCAACGATTGCTTTGGTGCTTTCCTTACGCAGGTCTGCAAACTGCCCGCCCTGACCAATGCCGTAGAGTCCTTGCTGCTGATTAGCAGTGATGTTCTGCCGATGTGCTTTTAGACTACGGTCGGCCCAGCGGTGTGTGCGGTACATTGCTTCCTTTTGATACTCGTACGGAGCGTCTGGCGCAGTGCACTCATCAAATGCAAAGAAGATATCTGCCCCAAGCGCGTGCTGAATCTCTACCGAGCGCTCTGGCGTAAAACGATGGAGTGAACCATCAATGTGCGACGTAAACGTCACACCCTCTTCATCAATAATCGCGAGCTGTCCGTGTTGGGTTTGTACATCCTCGTCGTACAGCGTAACGCCTTCTTCTTCACGGTTCTTGTCGTCCTCTCGCACCGTTTGAAAGCTCTTTCCGAACCCAGCACCAAGCGAGAACACTTGGAAGCCTCCTGAATCAGTTATCGTTGGGCCGGCAAATCCCATGAACTTCCCCAACCCTCCGGAATCCTCTACAAGCTTCTCACCTGGCTGCAGATACAGGTGATAGGTATTAGCGAGCACCACCTGGGAACCAAGGGTCTCAAGCTGGGCAGGGAGAATGCCTTTTACTCCGGCCTTAGTACCGACCGGCACAAAGGCCGGGGTGCGTATGTCGCCATGAGGAGTAGATAGGACGCCTGCGCGTGCCTTGCCCTCCCGAGCGGTAACCGTAAACCGAATGGGTCGCATATATAGGAGACTAGGCGGGAACCGCCCATTTAGCAAGTATTTTCGGGCGTCTAGTCAACTTGACAAGAGTGTCTAACTTGTATATACTATAGGAGTACGCTCTTTCCACACAGAATATCGTTGGAACGGGCATCAACCAATCATCGCAACAGGGAGACCTTCGATGAATACCTTGATCTCGCGCGGAATGAAGGCTCTTGCCCTCGTCGCCGCCACCTGCCTGCTCGCTGCCTGCAGCACCACTGGAGGCCTCGGCGGTGGACTCGGACCCGACGCTTCCGTTCGTGAAGCGGCGGCCCAACAACTGCCGGACCCCAAGGCCGCCATCACCACGGCGCTCCGCACCATCAACTACACGGTGCTGATCGACGACGGCTTCGACTCCAAGGGCGTGCTCCATCGGCGCACCGTCCTGACCATGGAGGAGAACTTCGCCCTGGCGCAAATCAATAACTTCTGCGCCACCGGCATCATCGAGTACGTCGATGAAGTCGGCTTGACGGTCCTGAAGCGTGGAGGACGTGCTGGCAGTGCCCAAATCCTGGGCTCCGTCCTCAGCACGGTCTTGGCCTTCAAGGCACCGACCGCGGACACCTTCCAGCAGGTCGTCGGCCTCACCACCGGCACCGGCATGTTCGCCTCCCTCGAGGCGGCGGACCAGCAGGTCGGCATGATCCTCATGTCGGCTCACGCAAACTGCGTGACCGAGATGATCAAGCGGCACGACGACATCGTCGGCAGCCTGGTGGGGATTCAACTCCCCGGCATGAAGGGCAAGCCCATCAAGGTGCTGGCCCCGGGTGAAGACCCCCCGACCTACGACTAGCTGTTCTGACCTTCTGGGTCTAGAACAGAACATCGCGCGTGCGGCCCCCGGCCACACGCGCGATTTCTTTTTATATGCGACTCTCTATTACTTCACTTCAAGCAACTCAACTTCAAAGATAAGTGTTGCGTTTGGGGGAATAACTCCTCCAGCTCCTTGTGCTCCATAGCCCATATCTGGTGGGATGATGAGCTGGCGTGTTCCACCAACTTTCATACCAGCGACACCCTGGTCCCATCCTGCAATTACCTGGCCTGCACCAAGTGTGAAGGTGAACGGCTGTCCACGCTTCTTTGAGCCATCAAATACCGTACCGTCTGGCAACATACCAAGGTAGTGCACAGTGACTGACTTACCTGCTACTGCTTCTGCCCCAGTTCCCACCACCGTATCCTTAACGGTAAGGGTTGTTGGGAGTTCCTGCGGGAGTCCTCCGGCTGATTCTTCTGTATTCATAGACTGTGATTCTTGCATGCTAAGGGTAGTAGTGGCAAACTCGGGCTCTCCTAGTACCTGCTGCGGAGCAAAGAATCCTAGAATAGAACTTCCAAAAAAGAGGAAGCCTCCTACGACGACAATTGCTACGGCAACGGCAACTCCTGTTCCAGTGACATTCATACCAGTGATGCTATGGGCAAATAGGATTAATCGGTGTCTGACACGGCAAGTATATCATCAGCAATAGAAGCGACCGCCTCCTCAATTGCCTTCTCAGCGCCAGGAACTTTCTCTGCCAGAAACTTTTCAAGCTCCTCCTCGCTCGCCTCATTCTCCATGAGCGTTGCGAACTCCTCACGCGTCTTCTCGTCCATACTCTCAATCATACGCACGAGCGAGCTTTTGAAGATTGCTGCGTTTAAGTCGGTGAGCAATTCATCCTGCTCTTCTCCAGGAGCAAGCTCGTCGAGCTCGAGCGCTTCTATAAGTCGTTGGAATTTTGTGGTGTCAGTCATGGTCGAATATTAGCGCTTTGTCGGAAGAGTAAATTTGCTGGCGTCTGGCAGATCAGCGACAGGTTTTGATCCGGGGCCAAATTGCGCAACAAGCGGGGTAACAGAATCTGGCGGTGTGCTAAGTTTTCTGACCACCAGCTCAGCTTGGCCGGTATCAGGATTCACGCCCTCAACCACAAAGTACACGTCCGTTGACGCTGCGCCAGGCAACTTTGCTAGTCGTAGCGATTCCTCAACTGCACGATTGTAGCTATCTACATTATTTGTACCGTGAGCCCAGACCCTTCCCTCATTCACAAGAATCTGGGGCTTATTTAAGTCCACACCGTTCGGATTAAGGTCCTGACCAGCGGCAGGATCTGCAAACGGATGTGCAGTGCCCACAATCTCTAACTTCGGAGCCTGAACTTCAGGCGCAGGTGCTGGCGCATCAGCCTTGGGAGCCTCTGCAGGAGCCTGCGCATCGGTCGCTGGTATGGTGGTATCTAGTTTCTCCGGCTGCACGAGTGGCTTAACGTCCTGACCTGAATCAACTGGGTTAACCACGAGCTGCTCTGGGCCAGTAGACACTAGCGATGGGTCAACAATTCCTCCACCCTGCGAGATGGTCACGTCACCCACAGTAATGTCTTCGTTTCCTGATGTGATAACAATGTCAGAGGCAGCGCCCGGTGTTGTTGGTACTGATTCCGCAACCACTTTTGGAGTAGGGAGAACCGGATCTGCCATCATCTTCCCATCAATGGGGTGCGCTACGTATCCGTCTGGATGCTCTGGCGACGGTGTCACGTTCTCAAACGCCAAGTGTGGCTGCTTCTCTCCTACCTGCTGGAACCAAATATTCTGGTCGTTGTCGACAAAGAATTTGTCACCCGGTTGCATTACAAGACTCTTGCCATCCATAGCAACTTCTAACTCGTGCGTGAGCGCGTTTGCATTGCTGTTTAGTACATGCTCAAGCGCAGGTGAAGGATTCTGAATATCATCCGGAATCTGTCCGCGAAGCGCCACAATCATTTCTCCAAATCCCTGTCCTGGCTTAACCTCAACACCTGCCATAAGTCCGTCTGGAGCAGTAGGGGTTGCTTCCACCTTAGGCACAGCCGGAGCAGGCACGACATCTGCTTTCGCTGCAGGAGCAGCGTCAGCTTTCGCAGTGTCAGTATCAACCTTAGCAGCAGGGGCAGTGTCGACTTTCGCTTCTACAGGCGCAGTGTCTGCCTTTGCTGCAGGAGCATCGCCCCCACCTGCTGGCGCTCCCTTATCAACCTCGGCTTTCAACGCGCCGGATGGTGCCGCGTCGGTGTCGTGCTGTCCAGGAATATGGTCGCCTAGCCACTCCTTTGCTGAGTGAGAGGCGCCACCCGTCCATTCCTTTGCAGAATCGAAGGCGTCGCCGGCCTTGTCGATACCAGCATCAACGACTGGCGAGGCTGCCCGCACAACATCGTCTGCGTGTGAGTATGCGTACCCAACACCGGCTCCGAGCGCAGCACCTCCAGCTATACTACCCACCGTAGTTGCGTACCCTAGGTGTACATCAGCCTGTTGCACGCGTGCAGTGGCTGCGTCAATCTCTTCTCGTAGCAGCTCAAAGTCATCCTGACTATTCCAGTCAACATCTACTCGTCCGCCAATATTACCAAGTGCGTCCTTGCGAGTTGCTGAGTCACGTGTTGCCTTCTGGACCACATCCCTTGTAAACCACTTCGCAGCTCCACCAGCCCAGCCGGAGAGAGTAAGGCGTGATGCCCATTTCTGAGCTTTCTCTTGACTGGCTTGTGCCTTCCTTACTTCGTCAAGAATATTTCGTTTATCTTCTCCTGTTGCGTCTTTTGCCTTTTCAGCAAGATCCTGAGTCTTATCTTTCAGCAGCTCAGCACGGATACGGAGCCCAGCAGACACGGTACTACCGGCAAGAATAATCGCTAACGGTATTGGCAAGACAGCACCCGCACCAACCGTAAATGCGGCGCCAACCAATCCGCCACCAACACCCACTGTCGTGAGACCTAGTAGTGCTTTGGAACCCCACTTCTTTACGAGTGAGTGATTTGCGAAGCCATTTACTGTCTTCTCGACAATGTGGCTATCGCGCTCACTTAATGCCCGTGCTCGCACAGAAGCTTCCTCCTGGGAGGTTTTAAATACTGCCTCGCGAAGCACATAACGACGCTCAAATCGCCTCAGAACTGCTTCAGTATCTCTAGCCTGTCGCTCCTCACCACCGCGACCTTCGCGACGAGCCAGCACACTATCAAACCTGTTCTTGGCGCGCACCTTACTCGACTGTACCCATTCCTTCTTCAGTGCCTTTAGTTCTTCGGTCATTTCTACTTTGTCAGCAGACTTGGCACCAAGTCGCTCCGAAAGAGCATCCCCCATAGAGCGGCTCTTCTGGAATTCCACGAGCGCTGCAAAGTACGCATTCTTTCGATCAAGTTCTGCGGCACCGAGCTCCGCGTCCTTCTGTAGATATTCTGCGTTTGCTTTTTCTCCTCCAGCCTTGCGCGCAAGGCGCTCCTTAACTTCTTTTGCAGTCTCCTTCCTCCTTGCGGGTGGCTCTGCTGCCGTGTTCCCTTCAGTCTCTAGCCGTGCCTGCTCATCGGTAATCTGCCTTCTAAGCTCATCTTTAACTTCTCCAAGGTTAACGTCTGGTGAGAGCGGGTTCACAGGAGCGTTACCGAATATCTCACTCATGGGAGTGTTGTGTGTAGTGCGCATAGCGGGCATACTCTCTGGCTCAGGATCTCTGTCTCGCAGTGAAATGAGGGTAGCGTCAGATTCATCCTTCAAAGAAACGCCTTCTGTGCTTTCTTTAGCCGTTCTAAGCTGTTCGCGCACCGCGAGCTGCTCTTCACTGTATTTAGGAAGCTTCTTTCCGCTGATCTTCTTAGCAACACCGCCCAAGAATGATTGTTTGGCGGCCCCCATGACAACTTCCTGTTCTGATATAGTGTCACCTAAGACTAGTGGCTCCTGATCTGGCAATCCCTCTGCTATTACCAGTTTCTTCTTCCCGCGCTGACGTGGCAAGTCTTTCTTGCCGCCGCTTGTGCCGCGTCGCGTCTTCGCTGTGTCAGCTTCCGCCGCTCCCTTCGGACGAGTAACCGTTACAACGAGTTTGTCGCCTTTAGCCGTAATTGGTAAAGCTGGAGTGGATTGGGGTATAACACTAGACTCTGGCACGTCCTTGACTAGTTCTTTACCTGTTTCTCCAGTTAGGCTAGTAACTGGTCGTGGAGGATTCTCACCCGGGGTTCGTGCCATACGCTAAATAATTATGATAAGTATCGTGCCCTAATTATACCCTCAACGGTAGCACGGTCTCGCCCATAGGTCAGGAACGACAACTGCCTAAGGTCATCCACTTGGTCTGGATTGCCCGGCCGCAGATCAATAGTTTTTATATTGAACGGCTTCTGCGGCATACCATTTGCAAGAATTCTAACGTATGCGTTGCGATTCTCTGTATTTACGAAGTCGAGCGCAGTGAATACTGGCGCGAACTGCTTTGCAAAGAACTCACCGTCTTCCTCGCCCACACGGAACACCGCCATATTGCCAACGTTACCAAATACCGCACCACGAATCTTCTCGTCAATCTGAGCAAGGTACTGGTGCGCAACAGTAAGCGATAGTTTGTACTTGCGAGCTTCTGAGAGAATGCCAGGGATAGACGACGTGGTTATGTTCTGGAACTCATCGATATAGAGATAGAAGGGTGGGAAGTTTGTACCTACAGAGTCTGCGCGCGAAAGCGCAGCCATGAAGAGTTTGCCCACAATGATGAGACCGAGTAGGTTCGCATTGCGCTCCCCTAGGCGACCTTTTGAAAGATTCACGAGCAAAATCTTCTTGCTGTCGATTAGCTCACGGAATTTAAACGAAGATTCCTGCTGACCAATGATAGGACGCATGAAGTCACTGCCGGTAAACTCGTCAAACTTGTTGGTGATGTACGGCACAATGTTCTGCAAACTCGCCTCACCCTCTGCCTTCGTCGCAATCTCAGTCCAAAACTGATTCACTACGGGGTTGTTACTGCGCGAGAGCTTCAGATTACGGAAGGAGGCGTCGGAAAGCACGCGACCAATATCCATGAGTGTCGAGCCAGAACTCGGGTCCTCCATCACGAGCTGAGTTGCATTACGGAAATACTGCTCGAACGCAGGACCCATACTCTCCGGCACATCACCATAGAGCTGACGGAAAATCATGAGGAGTTCGTTCACAATAAATGACTTTTGCTCAGGGCGTGCTGGATCGTACTCCAGCATATTAAGACCGAACGGACGCTCGATGTTTGCTGGGTCAAAGTAAATGACGTCCTCATAGCGCTCAGGCGGGATGCTGGCCAATATGTCTACGACGTCGTTACCGTGCGGATCAATGAAACACACACCATTTCCTGCGCGAATATCTTGATCAATCAAGGTACGCAACATACCCGACTTTCCGGAACCGGTCTGTCCAATCACGTATAAGTGACGCAAACGATCCTCAGGTGAAATGCGTACCTCGGTAGTAACGCCACGGTAATCGTTTGTACCAATGATTGTGCCCTCGGCAGGTAAGCCGATAGGTGCTGGAGCGCTTGCCGCACGTGATTGCTTAAGGTGCGGCGATGATTCAATGCCTTGTGGTGGGAAATGGTAGAGCGTGGTCAACTCGCGCAGTGATAACGGCATGTTTGTTGCCTTCTCGTAAAGTCGGAACGAGAAGTCGCGGAAGAATCGCTTTAACCCGCCCTTACCTGGACGTTTAAATTCTATACGGTTACCCTTCGTGTTCTCAAACTGATGAAACGGTGCCTCTAGCTCAGTGAGCATCTGCTCAGCACGATGCGCGTCCATCGAGGAAGCGACGATGCGAATATTGGTTGCAACAATAGGCGCTGCCACCTTCTTTTCAACTTGTTCTACGGCAGCTTCGTCTACTGGGCGTTGCTCGTTGTGTGTCTGCTTCGGTATAAAAAGACTCGCTGCTTCACGCGCAAAGTCCCCAACGAATGTTTCTGGGAGATTGAACGCACGTCCACGATGCTCACCCTTGCGAAGCTGATGCAAAATGCGTCGATAATGCTCGACGTAGTGATGCCCCACTGGCTTGAACACAATCTGGAGCGATGCGCCCTCATCCTCCGGAGCAATTTTTGCAAACGCATTCAAAAGTGCATTGATGGGGTCGTAGTCAAAATCCTGATAGTCCTTCAGTGGCAGCATTGGCTGATCCTTAAACTCGGCCACTGCTCCCATGGCGGTGCCGCCGTCCACAAACACGTTGTAATCGTTCGGCTGAATGGTAGCAACGGCGCCCGGGAACACGGCGGTTAGCTGCTTCTCAAACAAGTCGCGGCGAGAATTCGGCACCGCTGCATAGAACATGAGATGCGAGCGGTCCACAGGCACCGCAAGCTCGAGCGTCATATAGGACAACTCTCCTGCGTGCGCGCTTTCAAGCCCCAGCATGCCTGAATAGAACTGCTCCATGCTCGAAACCAATTCGCGCAGCGGGCGGATTCGATTATTACCATCATCCCCCTTCTTTTCAGGAAGTGATATCTCATAGAGGGTCATGTGAAGCGCCTTCCACTCTGGTTGATTCTCACCGATGCCCTGTATTGGCATGCCAGCAAGTAAGTACTGCACGAGGAAGCGATGGAAATCGTCGTCCAGGTGCGGGCTTCCAACCTTATCAAGCACCGCCATGGCATTACGCACTCCCTTTGTCTCCATAATGCCCCGCAACTCTTCGATGCTCGCGTCGGTGCTCGCGGGGTCCAAATTAAGCGACAGCGTGTGGGCTGCACGCTCCGTCTCTGCTACCGGCATTACGTAGGTTGGATGAAATACTTCGTCTGGCGTTGCGATACGGTGATGCACGATACGCTCGCGAGCAATTTCTGTTCGCGGTTTTTCTTCGCGTAGCGATACAAGTTCTTGCTCTTTCGCAGCAATTTGAGCACGCAGATATGCGAGTTCCTCCTCGGGAGAGGTTACCTGCTGTATTGGCCCTTCCATACTCCCTAGTATACGGCACGTTGTGCCGTATACGGGTGTCTATCTATACACAGTTGCACTAATCAGTGTTACGAAGAATGAGGTGGAAGAACGCATTCACGAGCGAGAGTACGACAGAGAAGAGGACCGCTATCCAGAAGCCACCCACAGAGAAGTCGGGCACAATTGCGTCCGCAAGTAACACGAGTCCTGCATTAATTACGAGGGAGAATAAACCGAGCGTCAGTATGGTAATCGGAAGTGTGAGGATGGTCAGAATCGGCTTTACAAAGAGATTAAGAACACCAAGCACAATCGCAAGGATGATGGCACCAACCAAGGTTACTTCGGTATTTGGCACGATGTAGGACGCTACCAGAATGGCAACGACTGAAACGATGAAATGGACAATGTTCATATCTTGTGTGGCTATTGTGCTACGAATGTAAACGTCTGGATAATTCTATCGAGCTTCGCATATTCTGCATCCAACGTGGCTTTAGGAATATCCTGATCGCTCGTTCCTTCGCGGTAATTAGAACCGACCGCAAGCTTCTCTATAGCAAAGCAGGAGCCCTCATGTACGGTTCGATACGAAATCCCCTGTACATACTGCTGCATGCCAGCATTCTCAAACGAGAAAGCCTTCCAGGTAGTGCCGCCTATGACAATGTCAGTAAGCTCAACTTCACCTTGATCGCTTGTGGCTTTCAAGCACTGAGCGACTTCTCTTGAGTCCTTACTTGCACCGATGCGAATGAGGGCGTCAAAGTATCGCGGATAGTTAGTCTCGCTTTTTGTTGTGTAGGTCGTAAACGAGACGATGGGCGTGCCGACGGTATCCGCGCTAGCCGTAGCACGCCAGGTTGGTGGCAAGTGATATCCTGCCGCAAATGTCTCTGTCACAGCCGCTGCTTCCGGGTACTGGAGCAGGAATCCGTAGTCCCCGCTGACATAAATAGCGTCCCCGGGAGTCATCGGAATGTTGTCACTTTCCCCACCGAGCGAGTCTGCAACACGCTGACTAGAGTCGACGAGGTACCAGGCTGCCCCGCACGCAATTGCTACAAGCACTACCGTAAACAACGTAATGATGAGTGTAGAGCGTTTCATGTATAAAAGTATAGACCAGGGAGCACTGTCCCCACAGAGGTATAAGACGGATAGCAACGCTCTCTATTACGCGCACGCAGCCTGCAGCTGACGAACAACGTATTCACGGGGCAGGACTGAGAGAAACCAGCCAGCCTTGGGTCCGGACTCGCGATTGAGAAAGACCTTATAGAGTGCTTGGAATAGTTCTTTTGGTGGGATTGGTACTTCGCTCTTAAGCTGATGCAACCTCTCGTGCAGTTCCTCACCCGTACGTTCCCCCTCAGAAACAAACTGCGCAAGTGTACGAAGTGCGGCCTGTTGCACGGACGAGAGTTCAAGGCCCTCCGGAAGATGCTCCTGTAGTCGATACTGATGTGCCTCGGGTGCGTAGGTAGATAGCCAGTACAACGCATAGTTCTGACGTTCTTCAAGCAAGAGCACTTCCTCTGACGTGAGTGCTTCGCCTTTGATTCGCGTAGCTTCATCAAGCAACGATATGTGAGGCATTTGCGCAATGAAAGCAACTTGGGAGAAACGTAGCATCCATGGCGCATGCCCTTCGGCTCGATCATCTGGCAGCTTAGTGTACGCATAGAGCCGCGTAAAATCATCTGCAACACCAGTCCGCACCAGCTCCGCCAAATCATCATGCCAGTCGTACATACGCGGAACAGAGTCACCTTCGGGATCAACGTCTACTTGTTGATTAATGTCCTTGCCAATTAATGCAAGTCTGAACACTGCCGGAGGGAAGAGTGCGCACATATCATGTGCAGACGAACCCTTACCCTTGGATGAAGACATTTTCTTTCCACCAACAAGGAAAAACTCGTATGGTACATCAAACGGTGGCTCGTAGTTGTAAAGCTCTCGAGCAATGTGCGCGGCCGCATCACGCGAGCCACCCTTTGTGGAGTGGTCCTTACCTGCACCCTCGACATCTACTTGCTGTACAACCCACTTTGCCGCCCAATCAGCCTTCCAGAATAGTTTCGCTGCACCCTTCCATGGGGCCACGCGGCCAGTATGTCCACAAGGAACCGTACCGTCTGGTCCCTTGTCACACGCATAGCCCACTGTCTCTCCGTCGAAATCAAACGAACGAGTGGTCATCATCTTTCCGCATGCTTCGCACACTACCGACACCGGGAGCCATGATTCGTCCTTAACGCTTCCAGATACTTCTTTCAAAATGCGTCGAACGTCAGCAGCTTGTGTTAGCGCTATGCGGATACACTCGTCCATCTTTCCCGACTTATATAATTCGGTCGCACGATAGTATGTAGGTACAAAACCTGACCTCTGATGAACAGCCACAAACTCCGCACCAAAGTACTCCGCATAATTTTCGTATCCTTCAACCGGAGAAGGAACGGTGTAGAGTGGCTTACCTAAATGCGGAGTAAATACGGCTTCGTCAAGGTAGCCAGGGATACTGTCAAAGGGGTCAAAGTCATTTAACTCATAGCGGTACTCGCTTTTCACGCCACGAGCGGCAAGCGCCTCATGTACAAGACCATGTATAGCAACACCGCGCATACTTCCCACGTGTACGCGACCTGAGAGCGTCTTCTCGTCTCTAATAAGAAACGATTTCCCATCCCGCGGAGCGCGTGTTCGTATTATTTCGTCTGCAATGCGGTCTGCCCAGAACATGGGGCTATCCTACCACGAGATTACTGACTGAGCAGTTTTGGAACCAGTCTCCCTGGGTTCTTTACGGCATCGATTACCTCCGCAGCATCAAGTGCTGGCGTCTCAGTGGTAGCAGATTCGTCGCTCTGATTTCGCTCGTCCTTCGCCTCCTGCTTTGCCTTTATAAGCGCACGAATGAAGTGGGTACCAGCCTCGGGAGTCGAGCTCGCAGAAGTTGATGCTGTTTCCTCAGCACGCATCACTGAAGCACCCGAGAGAAGTCCGCGGGACGCGACAGCAGACTTCTCTGCTCCTGACTCCTCACTCTCTAGGGCACGCAGTGCTTCTCCACCAGCTAGCACTCGCGGATCGTTTTGAAGCGAGCGCAGGTACGCCACTTTCTGCGAAACAATTTTCTTGAATGACACCACGTCTGGCTCGTCTGCTCTCGGCGCACTCGCCACCTTCGCCATACGCGTTGTTGCTAGCGCTGACTCTGACTCATCGGCCATAGCCATAGTTGCTGACACATCTTCAGCTGGAGTCTCATCTATACGCACATCAAGCTCTTGTGCGAGTTCACTTCGAATTGCTATCGAAGCGCCAGGGTCACGAGTTTCAAACTCGATTGCTAGGGTCTCAACGCGCTCTGCTTCCGCAATAAATCGCTCAGTTAGCTCTGTCTCTTGTTCCGCAGTTAACGCGCCGCGCTCTTCGAGCATCTTTGCTTCCTCAACTCGCTTTACTGCGAGCTTTGCATGAAAACGCGCCTTCTCTACACCTGTTCCTGCGAACACGCTTGCAACAGGCTCTGCAACGCCGACCTTTATTGGGTACAACACATCACCCGGCAGTGCCTTCTCGCTCGCAAACGCAGTAGCACTGGTACTTGTTATGACAAAAATAATTGCAAAAGCACCCGCCATAAGTGGACGCGACGTAGAAAAGATACCCGTGACGAATGAGATGCTGTTAAACGGAGCTGATTCCGTCTCTGGCAAGGTATGCATATCTGCGTACGCGGAAAGTTCACTCCGCATGTGTGTGCGTGCTTTCTCAGACAGCGTGAGATCCTTTAGCCCTTGGAATAGTTCTCGTTCATTGTTGATCATACGTGTAGTTGTTCACGAACCTTCTTCAGCGCTCGATTAATCCGCACCGAGACGGCGTTCGCACTTTCTCCCCGAAGCGCCGCAATCTCAGCAGGAGAGAATCCTTCGACGAATCGCAGCAACATAGCCTCTCTCGATGGCTCGTCCAGCGTGTATACCACGCGGAGCACTTCCTCGTTCATTGCACTTTCCAAAATCGGCACTTCGTTTGAGCCTTCAAATTCGAGACCCTCGTCAGTGAGTGCATCAAGCGATGTCTCCTTCTTCTTGCGGTACCAATCAATTACGAGATTTCGAGCAATGGCGTACAGAAGGGCTCGATCATTTCTAAGTACCGTACCCTCCCGCAATGCCTGCCAAAAGCGCATAAAAACCTCCTGCGTGATGTCCTCGGCCTTTTCTTTGTCGCTTACTTTCATAAGGACGAAGCGAAATATCGCATCGGCGTACGTATCGTACGATAGGAGGAAATAGTCTTTTGCTTCGTCCTGGTCCATAGAGTATGACGTGCCGTTGGCTCCTTTCTGTCAAAAGGGCGACCTGGTGGCTTGGAGTCCTCTTTATGGTGCCATAGTATGCTGCGCGGAGCCACCCTCCGTAAAAGAACAGCGCCCGATTACGAGCGCTGTTCTTTAAAGATACCTTTCGCCGAAAGCCAGGCTTAGCGTGCTTTCTTTACTGCTTTCTTCGCAGTTGTGACCGCCTTCTTGACCGCCTTAGTTACTGCCTTTTTCGCAGCCTTTGGATTAGTAGCAGTCTTCACTGCCTTCTTCACGTCAGTAGATGGCTCAAGTTCCTTCTTCATCTTGGTCCAATTTTTCTTGAGCTCTTCAACTGCTGCATCAACATCCTTTTTAGAAACACCCTCCATCTGGCGATATGCCGCAGACGCCTTCTCTACTGCAGCTGCAACGCTCTTAGCGTCGAGCTTCTCAAGCTTCTTCACCTGCTTGAGCGTGTCGCGCTTTAGCCCTTTTGCCCACTTGCTTGCAGACTCACGGTGAGCTGCAGCGTTCTTCGTTCCGTAAAAGTAGTAACCCGCTGCTCCTGCTGCGGCAACAGCTGCAAGTACTCCTGCACCAATCTCAACCGCATCGAGCGCACTCATCCCTTTCTTACCTGCTGCTTTCTTTACAACTTTCTTAGCCATACCGTATGTACTTAAATTATTAGGACCGCTTTGCGCGGGGCTTGCGCTTTGTAACGCCGCTCAGAAACCCGAATAGATGACCGATACGAAGTCCACCCTCGGTAACGCTCTCGCGTACACTCTGAATGTCTTCGCGAAGCTGCTCACCTTCTTCGCGCACAAGCGTTGCAACCTCGTCAATCTTTCTCAGTACCCCGAGCACGCGGATGAGGACTAACGTCAAAAGGAATGTAAGAACGATTACCGCAACAGTCGTCACGGCAAAGAAGATATCCATTTTTAGAAAGTCGCTCATCTGTACCTACATGGTAGCCCGTAGATAGCCAAGCGCAAGGCGGGGTGTGCATACCGAATGATGCATATTGTACTTTTTTGCAAACTTGTGGTATACTTGTACTAATGTCATCCTCTCGTCGAAAGCCAGGTTTCACCCTAAAGAAGGCCCCCGTTGCAAAGAAGCCAACTCGCACCGTGCGACACGCGGCTTCTAAGCGCGTAGTTGAGCCAAAGCCTGCCACTATCGCCAAGGGTCGAGGACGGGACGCGACTCCTCTGCCTCGCTTTGTGAAAGAGCGCGGGCCTTCCCCTATTCCAAAGGGAGAACTCTACCCAATGCGCATTAATAAGTATCTGGCACTCAAGGGCCACTCTACCCGCCGCGAAGCTGATACGCTCGTTGCACGTAAGGCTGTACTTATTAATGGCCGCGTAGCTCAAGTTGGTGACAAGGTGCTTGAGAATGACGCTATTGAGGTACGCCGCAACAGTCGCCCCAAGCAGTACGCATATTTTGCATTCAACAAGCAAGCGGGCATGGACACGCACCAGGAAGACACCGGTGCGGAGAATATTTTCGATTCGCTTCCTGCAGAACTGAAGCAGTTGCGCCTGTTTCCTATTGGTCGCCTGGACAAGGCATCCCACGGTCTCATTATTTTGACCAACGACGGACGCATTACTGACCGTCTATTGAATCCTGACCACGAGCACGAGAAAGTGTACGAGGTACGCACCAAGCAGCCGATACGGGCAACTTTTAAAGACCACATGGAAAAGGGTGTGCTTATTGAGGGATACATGACCCGTCCGGCCAAGGTAAATCTGCTTGGTGAGAAGGCATTCCGTATCACGCTTACCGAGGGCAAGAGTCACCAGATTCGCCGCATGGTGGTGGCGCTTCACAACGAAGTATCTGACCTGCGCCGTATGAGCATTATGAATATTAAGATTGGCGCACTGAAGGGTGGCAGCTATCGCGCGATTGAAGGCGACGAACTTGAAACGTTCTTAAAGTCGCTCGGGCTCGCATAAACATAATGGGCCGGCGCGCTGCGCCGGCCCTTTTTGATTCAAACTTACGAACGAGCCCAGAGCTTCGCGATTTCCACGAGCACGCCCCGTCGCGAACGGGATGGAATTTGCTCCAAAGAAAAGTGTTGATAAATCTCCTTCATGATCAGCGTTACTCGCCAGGGTCTCCACAGAAACCGTTCAGCCACTTCCTCGTCTGAAAGTCCATGGGACAGATAGGCGAGAACCATTAGCTGTCGCTTTGGCAGAGTTGCAATCCTATCTTTGTAGTGCTCGGGCTCATAAAGAACCGGGTCTAGGACGCGCAGGTCCTCTTTGAGCGTACGAGCCTTTCTCTCGAGACGCTGTCGAAGGATTTTAGACGAAGCGAGATCGAGAGCTGCAGCGCTCGCGCTCAACAGGTTATGGTGAGGATTCGAATCGGAGCCCTTATGCCTTTCACAGACTCCGAGCACAAAGTCCACCACCGTGCCGGGCACACCTCCTTCATGCATGCATACTCGGCACACACGGTTTGGTGACGTACACGCTTCTCTACAGCACCCTTCGTTCCGGCCAGGCCGACTGCTTATGTCGCTACACAGAGCCGCATTTACGCCACGCGGATTCCATACGCACGGAATCAGAGATGCACGATTTGCCCCTTTTTTCAGGGGGCGCACTATGTGTCCATAACCACTGGTCATGGAAGCCTCCCTGTTAGGGGTTGAAACATTGGACCAATGGAGAACTATACAGGTCCGACGTGGAGTATACGCCGGAACCACTATCTGTCTACAAATACACCTCTGTCCACCCTGTTTCTTTGACAGGTGAACCAGGGTTCCCCTACTATGAAGAGATGGATTACCACTCACGAAAGAGGGCCGTTGTCGGATTCTGGCAGCAACACCGCCGCATGCCAGGCTACCAAGAGTTTATGAAATTGCTTGGCGTAAAGAGCAAAAACTCGGTGTACAAGTTTGTAGAAAAAATGGTAGACGAGGGCGTGCTAGAAAAGGATCTGCAAGGCCGACTGACACCTGGACGAGAGCTTCGCGGAGTACCGCTCCTTGGTGTTGTGGAGGCTGGCTTCCCTACTCCTGCCGAGGAGGAGATGCTCGACACCATGGACTTTGACGAGTATCTCACCCCAAACAAGGAATCGAGCTACGTACTTAAAGTGAAGGGAGACTCCATGATAGAAGCGGGGATTCATCCAGGTGACTTGGTCATCGTAGAGCGCAAGCCTACCTACAAAGTAGGGCAAATTGTCATCGCTTCCATCGAGGGCGAGTACACCATGAAGTATCTACGCAAGAAGAATGAGCACTACTATCTGGAACCCGCTAACAGCGCATACAAACCTATCTATCCCAAGAGTAATCTGAACATTGAGGCTGTTGTGACCGCAATCGTTCGAAAATACTAATGTCCATGATCTTGCACGTAGACGGGGACGCCTTCTTCGCCATGTGCGAGGTCTCTCGCCGTCCTGACCTGCGCGGGAAGCCAGTGGTAGTTGGACGCGAGCGTGGCATTGTGACTGCCGCCACCTACGAAGCGAAGGCGCTTGGCATTAGTCGTGCCACTCCAATATTTGAGGTGCGAAGCCGCTTTCCGCAGGTGACCATCCTGCCGTCTGATTTTGAGCTCTACGCGCAAGTATCCAAGCGTATGTACGCGATTGTGCGGCGCTACGCGCCACTCGTAGAGGAGTACGGCACCGACGAGTGCTTCGCCGATCTTTCATTGCTATCGAGCCCCATTGAAGACGCACATCGCATTAAGGAGGAACTGCAGAATGAGCTCAACATTACGTTCTCTCTTGGTATTGGTCCCACGAAAGTTCTCGCAAAGCTTGCCTCCAAACACAAGAAGCCGGATGGCTTTTGGGTAATTACGGAAGAGAACAGAGAAGAGTGCCTTCTACAAACACCCGTACAGTATGTATGGGGACTAGGGCCCAAAACTTCTGCGAGATTGCAGGGTATGGGTATTCTCACCAGCCTACAGTTTACTGAGCTTCCCCGTGCTCGTGTGCATGGTCTCTTCAACGCACCAGTCGTAGACCTGTGGAATGAATTGAATGGAGAGAGTGTTCTTGCAGTGGATTTTGTAAACGCGAACGATCAAAAGTCTATTCAGCGGACACGCAGTTTTAATCCTCCCACCACTGACCCGCGCGTCCTTTTCTCAGAACTCTCGCAACACGTAGAGAACGGCTGCCGCAAGGCGCGCCGCCTGGGCACGGTTGCCACCCATGCATCATTTTTTCTTAAGACGCAGGCATTCCGTTTCCATGCTGGCGATGTGAAGCTCTCCGCTCCTACCAACAACCCGAGCGATATTCTTCCACTCCTTCGCGCGGAGTTCCTTCGTGTATACAAACCGAGCACTCTCTACCGGACTACGGGTATTACTCTCTCAGGGCTACGGGAACCCGCAAGCCTGCAACAAAACCTTTTCGATAGTACTCATACCCACGAGCACAGCAAAAAGCTTATGCAAGCCATAGACCACCTAGAGCATAAGTTCGGCGAGCACGCAGTATTCTTTGGTACAAGCGCGCGCTCAATTACCGCTGACGCTAGCCGTCCCGCCCCCTCGCGCATGCACGAGGACTCGCTTATCTACACCAGTGAGGGTGCGAAGCGCTTTCCTATTCCCTTTATGGGGTCAGTCTAGCTGGAAAACAGTTTCTTCTTTTCCTCTCGCGACAATTGCTTAAGTTCGTATTCGCGCTTAGATGCAGTACTCCTGTCGGCGTGTTCTTCGCTATACACCAGCAGTACTGGGCGCTTCGCGCGCGTGTAGCGTGCACCTTTGTCGGACTCGTTATGCTCTTTGATTCTCCTATCTATATCAGTAGTGATACCGCTATAGAGGGTTCCGTCTGCACACTCCACCATGTAGACGTGCCAGGTACTCGCCATGCGCTACTTCTTACCGAGATCGAGAACGTTATCAATGCGAATCTGCTCAACGAACTCTGGAACGTGCGATACCAAAATCATCGCTCCTTCATACTGATCAAGTGCTTTTGCAATGACAGGAAGGTGGCGGAAGTTAATGTGGTTTGTTGGCTCGTCGAGGATCAAGAGTCCTGGGCGCATAAGCACAAGACGAGCAAAAGCTACCAAACCTTTCTGTCCTTCAGAAAGTGAGCCAATCTTCTTACCCATGTGCTCAGCCGTAATGATGAAGCTTGCGGCAACTTTGCGCATTTGCTCTTCATCCTGCTTGTCCATGATTGCGAGGAGCTCTTCGCGCACCGTGCGCTCAAAATCAAGCGTTGAGAAGTCCTGGCGGTAATACCCGACACGCACACCCTTTGCAATTTGGGCGCCATCAGCTTCGCCAGAGGCAAGTCGCTCAAGGAGTGTCGTCTTACCAATGCCGTTTGGTCCCTTTAACTGCAGGTGCTGCTTCTTCTTAAGTACGATATCTGCCTTGTGCGTCACAGGCACATGCTTCTTTGGGTCAATAGTTGTGTAGGAAGTAATGGTGAGAAGCTCTCCGACAATCTCCGGCTGCGCAGGAATCACGAACGGGCGAATGGTCTTGTCCTCCTTACGCACATCCACTTTGTTCTCCTCCATCTCTTCAATTGCCGTACGCATCTTCTTTGCCACCACACGCATCTTTCCTCCCTTTTGTGCAAAGAAGTTCGCCTTGTCCTTATTGTCTTGAATTTGCTTTTCAAGCTGGGCGTTCTTGCGGTTCTCGCGCTCAATACGTGCTGAAATCTCCTTTAAGAGGTCGTAGTAGTTTCCGACGTACTGCTCAATCTTTCGTGTGTGCACATCTAGGTACAACACACCCTCCGTGAATGAGTTGAGGAACTCCGCATCGTGGGAAATAACCATCACACTCTTCTCGTACTTCTTGAGGAAGCTAGTGAGATGCTCAATGCCTGCAGTGTCTAGGTTGTTGGTAGGCTCGTCGAGCAAAAGCAGGTCTGGATCCTGAATAAGGGCCGAGGCAAGAAGCAAACGTGCCTGCTGACCACCGGAGAAGCTCTTAATGATGCGGTCGTGCGGAGCATGCAGATTCACCACTTCAAGAGCGGCGTCAATCTTTGGATCAATATCGTAAACCTTCTCTGCAAAGCGCTTCTCAAAGAATGCACGCACGGTAAGTTCGCGCTCGTCCGGCGCAATCACCTGTGCCGCAATAGCAACCGTGGTACCGCGCGGAATAAGTACGCGTCCGTCCTCTGGCTTGCGTGCTCCGGTAATGAGACTAAACAGTGTCGACTTACCAGCGCCGTTCTGTCCCATGAGCGTCACTTTCATTCCACGGCGCAACGAAAAGTTCACCGTGTCTAAGATAGGGTGATTGTGACCGTATCCAAATGACACGTCCTCAAATTTGACCAGGACCTCGCGCGAAGGTCCTCCTTGTTCTGTATTGGGTTTGCTAGCCACGTTTCGGGTATTCTACCACATTTTGTGAGGATTGGTAAGTATTACGCAACTGTGTTATATCTCTGTCCAGAGTGTCGCCAAGAGAAAGGAGTCTCACATGCGCCACGCCGAACTGTACCAGCGCCTGCTGGAGATTCCAGAAGACCGCTATGTCATGCATGGATCCCCGTATGAGTTGGAGATCATTGAGCCTCGTCGCACCGGGCGCGATGATGTACCCGCCTACAACCACCTGGGCGTCTACGCAACTACTTGCATAGAAATTGCCCTGTTGTATGCAACCATTCACACAAAGCGAACCGAGTGGGGATTTGCACCCCAAACGACAACCTCAACGCTGGATGTCCGCGTGCCTCTGGGATTCATCCACGGACCCGGCTTCGTACATATTCTCCCGAAAGAGGGGTTTGAGGAACTCACTCTCGCCGCCTTCGTGTCACACAAACCTGTACGACCAGTAGAAGTCTTTCCGATAGACCGCGATGTTCTCTTCGAAATGATAGAGAACAGAACGGTGGAGGTCGGCATCTACGACCCGGCCTCCGCCTAAAAAGCGGGGGCCATTCGTTTTACGCGTTCTTGCCAGCCAGGTAGCCCGTCGTCCAACAGAGCTGCAAGGAGTAGCCACCCGATGGACGCGTAATATCTAGGAGATCCCCCGTCACGAACAGGTTCTCAACTTTCTTGGACTGCATCGTGCGCATATCAATTTCGGTAAGCGCAACCCCGCCGTCAGCAACGACGGCGCGACTCATTCCCATAAGTCCCGAAATGGTAATCGGTAGACCTTTAAACACATCAATGAGTGCGCGACGCTCTTCCTTGGTCACCGAATGCACTTTTGTGTCGGGGCTAACTGCCGGAACAAGACTAAGTAGCGTCTCTACCGTAGAAGACGGGATGAGCTGTGGAAGTGTGTTGCGAAGTAATTTGTTTTTGTTGCCATCAAACAAAGCGACGAGCTCCTTATCCAAGATGCCAATGTCCTTTGTCGGGAATATGTCTATGGTCGCTGTAACCACCCCCTCGTACAAGAGGTCAGCAACATCACCCGCTGCGTTTAGAATCGTTGGTCCAGAGATGCCAAAGTGCGTGAGCAGGATGTCGCCACGCTTACTAAACTTTCTCGCCCCATCCAAATAGAATGTAATTTTTGCATCAGAAAGTGTCGTACCCTTCAGCGAGTGCAGCCACTTCTCTTTTACAGCCAGCGGAACAATAGTCGGAGTCGGTGCAGTGACGGTGTGCCCAAGCTGACTCAACCAATCAAACCCGTCTCCTGTGGAGCCGGTCTCTGGGTGCGACACACCACCCGTCGCAAAGATGTAGTTGTCCGCAGTAAATTCAAACCCTTGCGCCACAATTGCGGTAATTCTATTTCCCTCGGTCTTTACGCGCGCAATACTGGTGCTAGTGCGAATCTCTACACCTCGTTCGCGCAAATACTCCTCCAACGCCTCAACCACCAGCACTGCGCGCTGCGATACAGGGAATGCGCGCTTACGCGCTTCCACAACAATCGGCACACCAATACGTTCAAAGAATGCGGTTGTTTCTTGTACCCCAAATTCTGCAAATGCCGAATACAGGAAGGGTGCAGCTTCGCCGTAGTTGGCAAGCAGCGCGTGCACATCGTCCTCTGCGTTCAGAATATTGCAGCGACCTCCACCAGATATAGAAAGTTTCCTTCCCAACACTTCGTTCTTCTCGATCAACAGCACGCGCTTACCCTGCTCTGCTGCAATACCAGCCGCCATCATGCCCGAGGCTCCACCACCCACAACGATGACGTCGTGCGTGTTCCCTGATTTAGGCATGGGAAGGTGTGTGCGCGGCTACGTGTTCAGTACATGCTACCGAACAGAAGGTTCCGTCTTCTTTCTGGCAACTTTCGCAAGCGAGGAAGTGTAGGTGGCAGTCATTGTTTGCGCAGTTCACATACTTCTCTGTAGAGTCTCCACAAAGCTTGCAGCGCCCTACCACTTCGCGATCTCCTCCGAAATCCATAGTGAGACGCTTATCAAATGTGTAGAGCGTACCGAGGAAATCTTTCCCTGGGTACTTTTCCATATAGGTGTGCATGCCGTTCTCTAGCTGGTACACATCTTCAAATCCGTGCTCAAGGAGAAATGCGGACATCTTTTCGCAGCGTACGCCTCCCGTGCACACGGTCACCACCTTCTTTGACTTCAGCGGCTCAAGTACCGGCATCACCTTTGGTAAATCGCGCGAATTCTCCATACCTGGATTCACCGAATCCTTGAAGTGGCCCGACTGATACTCGTAGTCGTTGCGCATATCTACCACTACAAAATCTTCACCTTTCTCGTACCACTCACGAAGTGTCTCTGCCGGGAGGTGCGGTGCCGTGCGCACACGAGGGTCCACATTCTTTGGAAAGCGCGTTCCTACTATCTCGTCGCGCACTTTTACGTACAGCTTAGTAAAAGACGTTCCGGTGCCTTCGCTGCGCTTAATGTTCATATCTGCGAAGCGCAGTTCTTTGACCAGCTCCAGTGCAAACGCCTCCGTATCAGCGGTGAGACCCTCAAGCGTTCCATTGATTCCTTCCTCAGCCACAAGCACTCGCCCGAGGAGATTATGTTGCTTGGCAAGCGCCCGCACACTGTCCATGACAGCTTTTGGGTCTTCTATGGTGACGTATTTATAGAAAAGCAGTACTTGATGCATCGGAGGCAGTCTATCAGTTTTGCACGCTTTCGTCAGCTTGTTTCGCTATTATGCCGCGCTCGCGCAAGCGAATACTGATGAGTACGATGCTTGCGCACCACAGGAGCACTGCCGCCACAAAGAGTCCGCCTCCATCTTGATTTGGATCTATACCAAGCGGTGTAAAGAGGTGGAAGAAAAGCGCACCCGTCATAACGACAAACGCAATGCCACTTCCTACAAGTGAAAGTTTTCGTAGCGCTGGCACAAGCCCGAGAAGAACCAGTGCGGCCGCAAGCAGCTCCACCGAACCGATAACGTACTGACTGAATACGCCCGTATGTGCGAACAGCCCCGGCAATCCAAGTGTTCCAGCCCAGGAATCGAGGATACCAAATATATTCTCAGTCTTTGGATGATTGGTGAACTTATAGCGCAGCGAATCTAGAAATATGACTGCGATATAGAGCGACAGCACTATTGGCACACCCGTAGTGAATACTTTCTTCATGAACCCATTATACAGCGGCACAACTGCATGGTATGGTGCCCACGCACAGGACACAGGGAGGTTTTTCTGATGCACACGGTTACTCTGCCACAGGCAGTACCAACCTACGAGCAGTTCCCAGGATGTGGGCTGTTGCCCACTACGGTGAGACTGCGCGCAGGAGCTGAAGTGGTGCTGGATGCCCCGAAGATGGTCATGGTCAATGGCCATGAGGTCAAGGCCTACCCGCTCTATTACGAGCCCGATACTCTCGTTCTCTTCAAAGAGCTCGGCCTGCCCGACCTCGTTGACTGAAACTGAATCAGCCCACCGGCTGCGGACTACCCGCCCCGGTGGGTTTTCTGCATGAACTTCCTATTACATGGGCACCTTCTCTAGCACCTCGCAAGGAGAGGGTGACAAAACTGTAGTACTGTGGTATAACAGCACTGAATGAGCTGTACATTCCCATAGTCACCAGAAACGAGGAGACACATCGTGACTCAAGCCGAACACACTGGAACCAGAAACATTGCCGTCTTGCAGGATAAGATTCACCTGCGCGACCTTACTCAAGGCAATGCCAAACAGGCTGCCTGCGGGGCGAAGGACGTGAATCTGCATGACATCCTTGTTGATTCCGCCTTCGTTGAAGTTCCGCTGGACCAGCGCTGCAAGAAGTGCGAGGCTGAACTTCGCGAGGCGCGGGCCTACGAGCTGACGTGCCAGGTCTGTCGCGTCAAGTTCCCTTCACCGGAAGCCCTCGCGGAGCACAATCCACGCACAGCCCACGCCCTGATTTCTGTTTCCTACCGGAAACAGAAGCCGACCTTCGTCATCGACTTGCAGGGCCACTGCGACAAACACTATCGGAACGCCAGAGCACTGGCACAGGCACGGGAGGAGCTGATGGAGTTTTTTCCTCATCTGGAGTTCGACTTCCTCCCCGGCAGACTGATGCTGACTACCTACGGCGCCGATTCGTTGATTCTTGGCGAGGCCCACGTCGCGCTGTACCACGTCATCCCGCGAACATAGCCGCCTGAAGCGCCCGGAGCATCCTCCGCCTCGCTCCGGGCGGCTTCTTTTTATCTGTGAGAGCAGCCAGCAAAACAGCATGGGCGACGCATGCCCCACTCAGTTTTGAAATTGTCTTCTCAATCCGAATTCCGCGCGTCTCTGCCTTCTTTCCTGACGTTACCCAACAAATCCACTCGTTTCGCGCGAGTGACGTAATGTCCTTCCACGATGATGCTGCCTTCGGGGAGGCATTTATCGCCTTGCGCAAATCGAGAGGCAAGCTGTGGACTACACCTTTCTTCTTCATACACCTATTCTACTCCAGTGGGACGTGCTGTATCGAGCACTAGCGCGATTCTCCTTCAAAATCAGGCTCCACTATTCCCCACTGCATTGAAGCAATGTCTAACTTTAGGTACGCACTTCTTCCTACTGACGGTGGAGTCGTCACAGGCTCACCTGCGGCTCGTTCAGCGTAGTTCACGACGACAACGTCCTTATGGCGAGGACTCTGACTCGGGCCAGTCGACTGCGGCGCAATTCTGTCGCCGAGCAAATACCCGTCGCTTCCAACGTAGCCCTGCTCAGTATTGAGCGCTGCTACAACGTAGTAGAACGTGCCACTACCACCAGTCTCTTGCGTAAGAAGAAACACCACATCTTCACGTCCGTCATGATTCAAATCTGTTTTGTACTCATTCCCAAAATACCGAGTCGTGATTTTCGAAGCAGAGCCTGGCGCAGCTTCAGTCTCGGAAACCCCATGCGATAAGTGAACGACGGTACCATCTATCTGGTAGTCTGCGTCTTTGTAATCACTTACCGTTGGCGCAGGAGGCAAAGGTGAGCGCGCCTGCTTTTCTGTATAGATATAGGTGTTGAGTGCGTAGAACAATACCGCCAAGACTACGGCGAACAGCACCACTCTTATGAGAATCATTTTCATAGCACTAGTGTACTCCACCCGAGGTTCATTTGTAGGCAGGTGAAGCGTACTGTGCTGGCAATCTGGGACAATGATTGAAACTTTACAGAACGATGCTTCTAACACTCTCGTAAACCTCCTCGGGGCTTAGGGCACTGGTGTCAATGACAACTGCATTCGGTCTAGTCTCTCGCAAATCTTGGGATAGATTCCAAAGAGTTTCAACCATTTCCTCATTTAGTAGTCCTGCGGGATTAAAGCCTCTACTAATGGCTCTATTCATCACCACGTCTTTATCCGCTGTAAGGATGATTTCGTGAACATCGGCACCAAACTTCTCTCCAGTTGCCACGAGCTCTTCGAGAGTACTGTCATCATTCAGAATCGCTTTATCGACAATTACGTCGTGTCCATCGGCAAGACACGCACCTATAGCTGCCGCTGCGATTTTGTATGACAGTACCTGGCTCTCCCTTCTCATTTCCCTCCACTGACTTATTTGTCTTCTCCAAGCATCCACATTCACCAAGAACGCCATTGGCATCTCAGCGTGCAACTTTTCTGCAACGGTAGACTTGCCAACTCCAGCAGGTCCGTTAAGTATCACTAATTTCATAAAAGTATCTTAGCAAATATTGCTGGATGTCTGAGACGGTATCGAAACTATTTTGAAAGGCAAACAAGGCAACCTATCGATGATTTCCGGGCACAGCTGGGAGACTAGGGATCGAACCTAGATTCACGGCTTCAAAGGCCGCTGTCCTACCATTAGACGATCTCCCAGCTCTACCTACAAATATTTCGAACTCTCTAATCCTGCCTGGAAACCTCCATCACTGCAAGCTCAAGCGGGAGGGATGGAATAGGAGAAAAGCGAATGCGGCTGGCTGCGTCCAGAAACACACGAAGGGTGTCGTGCGTAAGTTTGGAATCCTTTGCACCCGCAAGTATCTCGACTTCCCCATACACATCGCTCCCAAGCTCGAGAGCAATCTCCTTGCGAAGTTCTGGCGCGTGACGCACCAAGAGCACCGCGCGCATGTGCTCAAGCACAAGGGTCAGATACAAATTCATGTCTACTCCCTGCGTTCCTGCAGACCTGACGGCCACAAGGGCTGCTTCCGGAGTAGCTGCCGAAAGCGCTGCGGCTAAATCATGCACAAGCGCATGACGTGGCGCCCCTGTTGCTTGCTCGACTTCGGAAAGACTCAGTTTCTTGTCGGTGGCTGATGCGAGCACCTTCTCCAACACCGAGAGTGCGTCGCGATAGGAGCCGTCGGCCAACAGCGCAACCAGGTCTGCAGCAGCTGGCTCTAGCGTGTACCCTTCTTTTTTTGAAACACGGGCAACGACGCCGGAAAGTACTTCGCGCGTTGGTTTCTTAAATTCAAACACCTGACAACGTGAGCGCACCGTCTCAGGAACTTTCTCAAGCTCCGTAGTAGCAAGTACAAAAATTGCATGCGCTGGTGGCTCTTCAAGTGTCTTAAGGAACGCATTCCACGCACTCTTCGAGAGCATGTGCGCCTCGTCTAGGATGTAGAGCTTGAAAGAAGAGTTGAATGGCAGGGTGTATACCTGTTCGGTGAGTGCACGAATATCTTCCACGCTATTGTTTGACGCAGCATCTATTTCGTACACATCACGCTCGTCAGTCCCAAGCTCACGCGCGAAGATTCGCGCAACGGACGTCTTGCCAAGTCCGCGACTTCCAGAGAACAAGTACGCGTGCCCAATTTTTTTGCTTGCCAGCTGCTCCTTCAGGGGACGAACGATGTGGTCCTGTCCTACCAGGTCGTCAAAGGTGTGCGGACGATATGCGCGATACAGCGACTGATGTGCCATTACCGTGCAGTATACCAGCTAGGCGGCACTCTCAAGAACCTGGAGGAAGGCATCAAAGTCAGGTGCGTCCATGAGAGCAGCTCGGAGCGGCGCAGCATCATCAAACCCCACAATGAATGCCTTCACGTGCTTCTTAAGGATGTGGAACGACTTCTGCGGGGCAAGCGCCTGGTACCGTACAGCAAGCGAGAGAAGGGCGGTCACCTTTTCTTCCTTAGATACTTCCTCACGCGTCTTTCCCAAAAAGAGCCATGGATTACCAAAAATAGCGCGACCAAGCATGACGCCGTCTGCGCCGCTCGCCGCCACCTTCTCTCGTGCATCTGCAATAGTTTCCACGTCACCATTCCCGAGAATGAATGTCTCGGGGCTTACGCGGTCACGAATAGCTACTGCGCGTGGCATAAGGAGCCAGTGCGCAGGCACCTTGCTCATCTCCTTGCGCGTACGTAAATGCACCGTGAGCGCTGCGGGTTTTTCTTCAAGGACCTGTGTGAGCCACTCGTCCATGTTCTCGCTGTTGTACCCAATACGAGTCTTTACTGATACTGGTAGCCCACTCTCCTTCGCTGCGCGAATGATTGCGCGTGCCTTCTCTGGGTTCCGCATCATCGCTGAGCCACAGCCCTGCTTCTCAATAGCCTTGTCGGGACAACCCATGTTGATATCCACTCCGTCAAAGCCAAGCGTAGCGCACAGCTTTGCGGCATACGCCATGTTCTCTGGGTTGCTTGAGAAGAGCTGAGCTACGATTGGGCGCTCTGCTTCGCTAAACTGTAAATCGCGCAGAAGCGGATTCTCTGCGTCAGGCATTAGCTTGCGTTCACGCGTAGCGTAGAGTCCATCGGCTGAGACAAACTCGGTCCAGGTGACGTCTGGCTTTCCAGTCTCTGCAATAAGTGCGCGATACGCGGGGTCAGTCACGTCCGCCATGGGCGCAAGTACAAAGAATGGTCGTGGGAGCTCGTTCCAAAATGACGTCATAGAAGTATGGGTACCGCACTTAGCTAGTACTGTCTAGGGTGCCTCTGGATCTTCAGCGATTTGAGCTTCCTTTCGTAGATACACCTTGCTATCAAAGCGTAGGTCCACGTACTCAACAGAACCCTCATTGAGGGACACTTGCGGGAATACGCTTGCCGCAAGTTGCGCTGCCGTCTTCTCCTTATCAATCACGTAGGTGATGCGCGTTCCTCCAACCGTATAGAAGTCAGCTTCGTCATCCCGAATGGCCAGCTCGGCAATATTGGCACCGAGTGAACGGAACGTCTTGGCAAGACGCAGAGAATTCGGGATTGCGCTTGCATAACCTACATGTGCACGCAATGGCTCTGTAGCGCCACCTTCAAGTGGCACATACACCTTGAGAAGTAGTGTCGATGAAGCGACTGGTTCTGCTCCCGTGTACGGTGCAAAAACATAGCCGTCTGCGTCAGCGCCGTAGCAGGTATCCAATTTCTCACTGTAGGAAGCGCCACACCATAGAAAGGCACTGGAACGAAGCACGGGCACTACTCGTATGCCCTGCAACCCTGCAGCATGGAACGATACAGCCACAATGTGCGGATGTGCCGCCAGGATTCGCTTACGCATGTCTGATTCGGGAACAAAGAAAATAGAATTGCGCGGAACAATGAACGCGTGCGTTCCTTCTAGTGAGGCCGCTGCAATCACACGGATACTTTCCGCGTCTTGCCCCTCAACGTCGACATGCTCGATACGAAGTGCAGGCATCCACGCGGCATACAACAGCGCAGCTACAATGAGTGCTGCGAACACACCAAGACCGATGTAGAACATGCGCTTGGCGCGCGCCCTGCGCACACGAAGCGGCTCGCCCGAAATGGGCTGCCTGCGGGTACGGGTTGCAACTACTGACTGTTGTGCTGGCTGCACCTTTCGGGTAGGTTTAGGCGCAGCATTTCTGCGTACGCGCGTAGGCGCAGGTACAGAAACGGGCGCACGCGCAGGCGGCGCACTACGCACTACGTCCCAGGATTTCTTTGCCGACATAGGGGACGAGCGCTTCCGGCACACGGATAGTGCCGTCTTCCTGCTGATAATTCTCTACAAGCATGGAAAGAATGCGTGGCATGGCAACCGCAGTGTTGTTGAGCGAGTGAGCAAACTGCAACTTACCTTCGCTATCACGGTAGCGCGTGGTGAGGCGCCTGGTCTGGAAATCGTGGAAGTATGACGAGGAGTGCGTTTCGCGGTATGTGTTCTGCGATGGCATCCACGCTTCTATGTCGTACTTCTTCACCTGCCCAAGACCCAAGTCTCCACCACAATTAACCACCACATGGTACGGGAGATTCAGGAGCTGCAAGAACTCTTCTGAATTCTGCGTAAGTTCCTCGTGCAAGCGCACTGATTCAGTGTGCGAGGCTTCACACAACACCACCTGCTCCCACTTGAAAAATTCGTGCACACGAATGAGCCCCTTGGTGTCCTTACTGTGACTTCCTGCCTCGCGACGGAAACACGGAGAGTAGGACACGAACTTTACGGGCAGCTGACTCGCTTCAAGTGTTTCATTCATGTAGTAGCCCATCGTCGCCACTTCAGCCGTACCTGAGAGGTACTCACCGTCCTGCGTCTTATACAAATCTTCTTCGCTTTGCGGAAGGTATCCTGTTCCCAAAAACGTCTCGCGTCGCACCAAAGACGGAGTGATGAGTGGCTCAAAGCCTTTCTTCACAAAATGCATGAGCGCAAGCTGCGACACGGCGTTTGCAAGCAGCACACCATCGCCCTTCAGGAAGTAGCCACGAAATCCTGCCACCTTGGTGCCGCGTTCAAAGTCCGCCATACCAAGATTGGTCATCAGCTCGACATGGTCCTTCGGAGCAAAGGCAAACGTTGGTATTTCGCCCCACGTGCGAACCTCTACATTGTCCGCATCGCTATCACCCTCAGGAACCGTCATGTCGGGAATATTTGGAACAGACAGCATGAGGCGCTGCCACTCCTCCATAACACCGACAAGCTTCTCCTCGGCTTCTGCCATACCCTCCTTAAGGGTCTTTAGTGATTCAAGGAGCTTCTCCTTCTCCTCGCCAGAGAGATTCACAATGCTCTGGCTCGCGCGGTTCTGCTCTGCACGCTTCTCGTCGAGCTCAGTGCGAAGGCGCTTACGTTCATCGTCCACACCGATGAGACGGTCAATGTCTACATCGATGTGCTTTTTACGGGCACCTTCCTGTACCAGTTCTTTGTTCTCGCGAATGAAGTGAATATCGAGCATAGGACTATAATAAGGAAAGCATAGTATGGAGACCCAAATGCGACAACTCTCTCCTGCGGACTACCCCGAAGGGCTTCGGGAAATACCTGATGTCCCACCCTCACTTTTTATACGAGGCAGCCTCCCACCCGCGGGAACGGTATACCTTACCGTTGTTGGCTCTCGCGACCTCTCTTCGTATGGGCGAGAAGCAACTGAGCGTTTGATTGCTGGACTTGCTGGCTATCCAGTGTGCATTGTCTCAGGACTCGCACTTGGTGCTGACGCGTGCGCGCACCGGGCCGCACTTTCAGCAGGACTTCACACCATCGCCTTTCCAGGCTCTGGCATAGATGACCGAGCAATCGCGCCGAGAACTAACACTGGACTTGCCGCAAATATTCTAGATTCAGGAGGCGCACTCATAAGTGAGTATCCTCCAGAGACCCAAGCGGCGCCATGGATGTTCCCTGCTCGTAACCGGCTCATGGTGGGTATTGCCCGCGCCGTACTTGTCGTTGAAGCGGCAGAACGCTCGGGCACACTCATCACAGCGCGGCTCTCGGGCGAATACAATCGCGACTTACTATGCGTGCCGTACCGCATTGGGGACCGAGGTGGCTACGCTGCCAACCTCTTCATTCGTCTTGGTGCGGCCCTTGTTGCAGAGCCAGCACATATTCTGGAAGCGCTCGGCATTTCCCAGAAGGCCGAGTCACGCCAGGTGCCGCTTAGAGACCTCACTCCCCAGGAGCTGGTGCTCTACGAACTGCTTGCACAACCAAGAGCACGCGACGAGATTATCCGCGACTCGGGACTGCCTGCCGGAGAAGTACTCACCGCACTCGTCATGCTAGAAATCCGCGGCATACTCAAAGAAGAATTTGGTGCTTGGTGCAGAGTGTAACGACCACTGTGCATTCGTTCTCGCTTGACTATATATAGGTATGCGCGTTATGCATAGGCAAATGGCAAAGAAACTTCTTATTGTAGAGTCTCCCGCAAAAGCACGCACGATTGGCCAGTACCTTGGTACTGGCTATGAAGTATTGGCATCCGTAGGTCACGTGCGCGACCTCCCTAAAACAAACAAGGATGCGGTCGATATTGAGAATGGATTTACGCCGCGCTACGTTGTTTCCCCGGACAAGCGCGACGTAATTGAACGTATCGTTACGGCGGCAAAAAAAGCAGACGAGATTTTCCTTGCGACTGACCCCGACCGTGAAGGTGAAGCCATTGCCTGGCACGTTAAGGAGGCAGTGGGTATGAAGCATCCGAAGCGCGTGGTGTTTTACGAAATTACTAAGAATGCGGTGGAGGAAGCACTCAAGCACCCTCGCGAGATTGATGAGAATCTCCGCAAAGCACAGGAGGCACGCCGCGTGCTAGACCGACTTGTGGGCTACGATCTCTCGGGCCTTATCTGGAAGAAGGTGCGCTACGGGCTCTCAGCAGGTCGCGTGCAATCCCCTGCACTTCGCATCCTAGCTGAGCGCGAACGCGAGATTCAGGCGTTTGTTCCCGAGACGTACTACTCACTCGACGCTGTATTCCATGCAACGGGCGGGGACATTCCTGCGGCGTGCACCGTAGAGCCAACCACGAGCGAAGAAGCGACACGCATCGTCACGCTTGGTCGTGCAAGCAGTTGGAGCATCAGCGATATTACTGAGCGCGAGGAGGAACGAAAGCCACGTCCACCATTCACCACTTCTACACTGCAACAGGTCGCGTCAACTCGTCTTGGCTTCTCTCCAAGCCGCACTATGCGTGCAGCGCAGAAGCTGTATGAGGCAGGACACATCACCTACATGCGTACCGACTCAGTAAATCTTGCAAAGGACGCAGTGACAAAGATTGCCGAGGTAGTATCAAAAGAATTTGGTGCAGCTAACGTCGAGACTCGTGCATATAAGACAACCAGCAAGAATGCACAGGAGGCGCACGAAGCCGTACGTCCAACTGACCCTGCCCGAGCTCGTGCTGGTACACCAGGAGACGAGCAGGCGCTCTACGAGCTTATCCGAGCACGTACCCTTGCCTCACAAATGAAGGCCGCGCGCATGCTGCGCACTGCTGTGAAGATTAAAGCGGAGGCGGATATTCCCCTTTTCAGCACAAATGGTTCCCGTCTCATTTCTCCAGGATGGCTTGCGTGTGATACGCGTGCACGTGGCGAGGACGTTGAACTTCCATTGCTGACTGTCGGCGAATCCGTCGACGTTATTAAACTTGGCTCGCTTGAAAAGCAAACCGAACCACCAAATCGCTACACTGAAGCTGGACTTGTGAAGGAGCTTGAGAAGCGTGGTATCGGCAGACCATCTACCTACGCAAGCATCATGAAGACCATTCAAGATCGCGGTTACGTGGAGAAGACCGGTCGCACACTCACGCCAACGGCAACCGGTATGGTGGTTTCAGGATGGCTTGAAGAACACTTTGCCGAGTATGTTTCTGATTCATTCACCGCGGAAATGGAGAACGAGCTCGACGAGATTGCTCGCGGTGAGCGCGGATACGCAGAGACGCTCAAGGAGTTCTACACCCCGTTTGCCAAGGCCGTAGCGAGCAAGGAGGATCTGCCAAAGGCAACCTCACTTGGCGCCGTGCCTGCGGAGTTCACCTGTCCGTTATGTAGTGCGTCCATGGAGTTCAAGCTCGGACGTGGAGGTATCTTTATGAGTTGTACCCGCTATCCTGAATGTGAAGGTGCGCGCCAAGAAGACGGGACCGAAGTAAAGCCGGACGAACCAATTGGCACTGACCCTGCTACAGGTAGCCCCATTTATGTAAAGACGGGCCGCTTTGGTCCGTACGTGGAGTTGGTGCTTCCTCCAAAGGAAGTTGCGCCGGCCGAGGACGTTCCGCTCCTTACCAAAAGCGGCAAGCCAAGCAAGCGAAAGCCGAAGAAGCCAGCAGAGCCCAAGCCAGAACTTCGTCGTGCAAGTATTCCCGCAGGAGTTCCACTTGATACGGTTGATTTGAAACTTGCTCTGCACTACCTCTCACTTCCACGCGAGTTGGGGGCGCACCCTGACACGGGCAAAACGATGATTGCAAACATCGGACGCTTTGGCCCGTACATCGGTCACGATGGCGAGTTCCGTTCCCTTAAGAAGGGCGACGACCCGTATACCATTACACTGGAACGTGCAGTGGCAGTGCTTGCCGAGCCAAAACTTCCACCAAAGGGCGTGACCATTGTGCGCGAGATTGGAAAGCACCCAAAGACCGGAAAGACGCTGACGCTCTATAAATCAAAGTCTGGCTACTTCCTCAAAAAGGGGCTCCGTCGCATATCGCTTCCCGAAAGTATTGACGCCGATACGCTCTCGCCCGAAGAAGCAGCAAGCTACCTCGCATAAAAGTAGATACCGCCGCGACTCTTTCGAATCGCGGCGGCTTGTTGTGGGCCCACGAAGGGCCGATGGGCGCAGGCGGCTAGGCCGCTTGCAGGGCGCGATTGAACGCGAGCACCTTCGACGGAATGACCGGTTCGAAGGAAATCATGGTTCGCCGTTTGGGGCAAAACACACGCTCAATCTCGGGATGGTCCTTGCTCTTGCAAGGCACCAGCACCATTTGTCCGCAATCAGTGCAGTACTGCATGGCTCGAGTCTCCTTGCGTTAAAACGAGTGGAACAATTGGACTATAGCGCGGTTTTGGTCGCAGTCAACGGCACACATAGCATGAGCCCGCCCCGATAGGGTGCGGGCTCTTCGCTTAGGCCGCAACCGTGGCAGGAAGCGGCGTTACGTAGGGCGATGACGGGGTGTCGATCTCAAACTCGATAGTGTCGGGTTCCTCGCACAGCAGTCGAACTCCCTGCGCATTCACGCGCTTGCCGTGAATGGCACGGTGCACACCACCACACTTTCCGCAGTGCGATGGAGCCTTACTCAGTAACGGTCTCAAAAGAACTCTCCTCGCAATTTGCTTACATTTTTTACAACTGCGTACGCAGTAAACTGGTTACCGTTTGTCGCAAACGGATTAGAGCAGTATGCTAAAGACCATGACGACGGTCAAGGAAATACTGGCCCAAATGACTAACCTGAGCGCTCTCGATAAAGCGCTCGTAGAAAAAGCATACGATTTTGCAAAGAAGGCGCACGAGGGACACACTCGTTATTCGGGCGAGCCCTATTTTATACATCCGAGCGCAGTTGCTAAGCACCTGGCTGAGTTGGGACTCGACGCACCGACCGTTGCCGCAGCACTCCTGCACGACGCTATCGAAGACACGCAAGTCACTGACGAAGAAGTGTCGGCTGAATTTGGCCCTGAGGTGCTGTTTTTAGTGCAAGGTGTTACCAAGCTCGGCCAGCACAAGTATCAGGGCACAGAGCGCCACGCAGAGAGTTTGAGACGCCTTCTAGTAGCGACCGCGGCTGATGTGCGCGTGCTTATTGTTAAATTAGCGGACCGCTACCACAACATGACCACGCTTGAGCATGTTCCTGTGGAGAAGCGCAGACGTATAGCGCTCGAAACACTCGAGATTTATGCCCCACTTGCCGATCGTCTTGGCATGGGACGCATTCGAAAGGACTTTGAGGACATGGCGTTCCCGTTTATTGACGAGGATGCGTACCATCATGCCATTGAAGTACGAAAGCTAGCTGCAAAAGAAACAGAGGCGGGCCTTGTGAAAGTTCAGAAGGAAGTGCGTCATGCGCTTGCGCGTAAAGGCATGCGTGACTTTAAGACGGGCATCCGCATGAAAGGCCTATGGAGCCTGCATCAAAAACTAAAGCGTAAGGGGGACGACATCACAAAAATTCACGACATTGCGGCACTTCGTATCATTGTGCCCACCGTACCGGATGCCTACACCGCACTTGGAGTACTTCACTCATTATGGAAGCCGCTTCCTGGAGAGTTTAAGGACTATATAGCCGTACCAAAACCTTCAAGCGGGTACCAGTCACTTCACACCACGCTCGTAACACCTGAGGCAGGTATTGTAGAGATTCAGATTCGTACCAACGAAATGCACGAGCAGGCAGAGTTTGGTATTGCTTCTCATGGTTCCTATAAGGCACTTGGACGAAATGCTAAACAGGGTTCTGTGCAGAAGCTCTCCATTCCTTGGATTCGCGACCTTCTCCCAAATCTCATGAATATTAAACGTCCAACACACGAGGCGGCGTCTGCGAACGGAAAGGTGGCTCCGACACCTGGATGGCTCACCGAACTTGCTGATGCGCACGCAAAGGTTGCGGAGTCGAGCGAATTTGTAGAAGGACTTAAGACTGACTTCTTTTCGCATCGCATTTTTGTCTTCTCACCTCGTGGTGACGTGATTGACCTTCCCACCGGTTCGACCCCCGTGGACTTTGCCTTCGCAATTCATAGCGACCTGGGAGAGCATATGCAGGGTGCAAAAATAAATGGGAAGCTGGTTTCGTTTGATACCGAACTTAAGAACGGCGACATTATAGAAATCATTAAAAGTAAGAACGCTCGCCCAACGGCAAAATGGCACGACTACGCGCGCACAAGTATTGCTCGACGTCATATTCGAAGCTATCTGGATACGCACGCACGGCCTGAATCGACGATCCCGGAGATTAAGCCCCTTCGTATTACGAAGAAGAAAAATCCCAAGAAAGCGAAGGAATAGATATGACGATACCCCAAGCGCTCGCGCGCTTGGGGTACTTTCGTTCGGGCTCAGCTGCGCGGGCAGGTCTTGATCCAGGCGGCGACTGAGAAGATGTCGGCGTCGGACCTAAGTCCGTGCAGGACCGTATTCTCCACAATGTCCATCTGCTCGGAGGTGAGCAGATGGTGCTCGTCGCTCACGAGAATGATGAGCCGCTCGAACACATCGTAGGTTCTCCGTACCTGGCTCGTAGGCGGCTTTGCTCCGTAGTATGCCTTGCGATCCCTGAACCAGGCCATCGCGGGGATTCGTTCGTCGGCCACTGTTTTACCTCCGTTTGTACTTGTTCAGGAACACTGTACAAGAAAGCGGTAGAATGTCAAACGGTGAAGCTTGAAACGGAGTATATGTCTTCTTCGGGCTCTGTAACTTCCTCAGTTACCACTTGAGCGGTGGGTTCCGCAGTGACAACAGGAGTAGTGTTTGGAAATAGATACGGCACCACGGCAGTGTCGTTCTCGCTCGCAGCTGGGGCTTCCTTCTCTGCCAAGAGCTGTGCCTCGCGCGTCGCAAGTATGTTCGCAATGTTTGCGAGGTCCTCCGAAGAGAAAAACTCAATGAGGACACGCCCGCCATTTGGACGGTTCTCAATCAGCACACGGGTACCGAGCGTTTCTGTGAGACTTTTCTCAAGCTCCATCATCTCCATGGTTTTGTCGTGCTTGCGGATACGGTCGGTGGCAATGCGGCGTGCCATCTGCTCTACCATGCGCACGCTCGTCTTCTTGAGCATGATCTCCTTAAACAGAGTCTGCATCTCCTCTGGACGGTCCTGGAGCATGAGGAGTGCGCGCGCGTGTCCTTCAGTAATCTCTTTTGCAACCACAGCGTTCTGGATTTCCTCAGGAAGGAGGAGGAGGCGAATAGAGTTGGTGATGTACTCACGACTGCGGCCCACCTTTGCACCAACTTCTCCGTGAGAAAGCCCGAAGGTATCTACAAGCTGTGCAAGCGCTTTGGCTCGATCAATAGAGTTCAAGTCCTCGCGCTGAAGGTTCTCAATAATGGCGAGCTCCAGCTTCATCTTGTCAGTCTGTTCCCCCGCACGAATAACAACGGGTACCTCCTTAAGACCGATGAGTTTTGATGCACGGAAACGACGCTCACCAGCAATAAGTTCATACGAGGCCTGTAACCCTCCACCAGGAAGCTCGCGCTCGGTGCGCGTTACTACCAGTGGCTGCAACACACCGTACTGCCGAATACTTTCTGCGAGAGCCTTAAGTCGTTCTTCGTCAAACTCCTTGCGAGGTTGATAGGGGTTCGGCTGGATGCGGTCCACCTCCACCCAGTACACAGAGTCGTACTTGGTTGGCTCGTTGTAGGTAGATGCGAGTTTGTCGCCGCCAAACGGATTCATGTGTGCATTCTAACACGAGCCGTTTGCGAGGAAGTGCATCTAGAAGTAGGATTATGAACATTGCCGGGGTGGCGGAATGGTATACGCGGTGGATTCAAAACCCACTACTGAAAGGTTTGAGGGTTCAAGTCCCTCCCCCGGCACAATTTAGAACGCAGAGAGAAATTGTGCCGGGGGAGCACAACGCCTTCGCGTTGTGCTCGGGACTTGAATGCCGGAGCGATGTTTTGCTCAGTAGAGCAAAACCGCGAGGCGGTGCCCAGCGTGAGTGCGAGTGACATTATTTTCTTAGGAGCGCAGCGAGTTAGTAAATAAGAAATGCCCTTGTGGTGGACGACGAGCTCTCAACGCGCGGGCAAAAGGCGTAATCGCCGTGTCACTCCACCCCACAGGTCGCCGAAACTTTTTCACTATGGTATCCTCGTACTTCCCGCAACGATAGTAATAGGAAAAGTGATGCCGTTTAGCGTTGTTAATTTGTTCTTCCCCGTTGTTATTGGCGCTCTGCTTGCACCCGCGACCACTAACCGTAGCGACGGTACGGGCTCCAACGAGCCACCCCTCGTCGGTATCGAGGAATTCGCCACCGTTGGCCTGGCGCGCGAGCGCGCACGCGGCCACGGCTAGAGCCACAACGGGAAGGGCCCGGCGCAGAAGCGCCGGGCCCTTTTCTTTACATCAATCTTCTCAAGAGCAGAGCTAAAATGCTTATGCTCAAGGCACGGGAGAGTGAGCGAAGTAGGCGTACTGCAGAGCACGACGGATGAGCTCGCTGGGATCCGTAACGAAGCGCAGGAGTAATTTAGACTGCTCCTACTTAGATTTTGCCAACCAAATCCATCCCCGGCTCAAGCGTATCCCCTCCTGGCTCCCACGCCGCAGGACACACCTGTCCTGAGTGTGTTGCCACAAACTGCGCTGCCTGCAATTTGCGCAGGGTTTCTTTTGCAGAACGGCCAATGCCGTTGTCATGCACCTCCATGGTCTTAAGCACACCCTTTGGATCTACGATGAACGTACCGCGGAGTGCAAGACCCTCGTCTGGTGTTAGCATCGTGTCCCCTCCCTGAATCAAGACACCGAATGCATCTGCCACCTTTCCAGTTGGGTCTGCACCCATTGGGAAGGTGATTTTCTTAATGGCCCCAGACGTATCGTGCCACGCCTTATGCACAAACACCGTGTCCGTTGAGAACGACACCACTTCAGCACCGAGTTCTGTAAACTTTGCGTAGAGTCCTGCCATTTCTTCAAGCTCAGTTGGACACACGAATGTGAAGTCTGCTGGGTAGAACATGACAATGAGCCACTTCCCACGGAAGTCTGAGAACTTCATCGGCTTCACATCATTGTTCTGAAACGCCTCAAACTCATAGTCTGGAATCGTCTCTCCAATGCGAACTGACGATGCGTATTCGCGGTACGAGTCGTGGAAATCACCACAGTGTTCACAGTAATTGCTCTTTTGTTCAGTAGTCATATGGGTTTTCCGTTATTTCATGGTCATGATAGCATCCCAAGTATTGTGAAGCACCTGGATAACGCCCTCCCACTTCTCTGCGTTGTGGGGCCTACTGCCTCAGGTAAGTCTGCGCGTGCAGTAGAGCTTGCGAAGGAATTCGATGGCGAGGTTATTTCTGTAGACTCGCGCCAAGTCTACCGCATGCTTGATATCGGAACGGAGAAGACCACCAAGGCGGATATGGACGGTGTTCCCCATCACCTCATAGATATTTTGGACCCGCGAGAGATCTATAGTGCGGCTGACTTTGTGCGCGACACGACACTCCTTATCAAGGAGATTGAGTCCCGCGGAAAGCGCCCCATCCTTGCAGGAGGCACGCACTTCTATTTCGAAGCTCTTATCTACGGACTTCCCGAAACAAGCGTGCCCGACCCACTCGTGCGCCAGACCCTTGAGGCGCTCTCGACGCAGGAACTGGTGGCTAGGCTCACCGCTACAGATCCCCGCCGTGCAGAGCGTATTGATTTGCAGAATCGACGTAGACTTATTCGCGCTCTTGAAATAGTTGCAGAGCACGGCCATGTACCTGAGCGCGATACTGACACTCCATTACTCAGCGTTGAATGGGTGGTTATTAATCCGGAGCGAGATGTGCTACGTGAGCGCATATCGAAGCGTCTTGCATCAGCATTCACACGAGGACTTATCGATGAGGTACGGGCCGTCCGTGAGTATGTCGGTGATACCCGCCTGAATGAACTAGGGCTAGAATATCGTGTGATTGGCGAATTCCTTCGCAGAGAGCGAGAAGAGGAAACGTTGCTGCCAACGCTTTCCACAAAGCTCTGGCACTATGCACGACATCAGAAAGCCTGGCTTCGCAAACTTACGGACAGCAATTAGCTACCGCTCGGTGACCAGTGTGGCGGATCAGTAGGAAGTGAGTTCCTGAATCCCCACTTGGATCCATTAGCCTTCAACCAGTTATAGGTTTTTGTATTGCAGTTTCTCACGCCGTTCGCACACCCGACATTCAAATCGAGAGCCTCTCCGGAATTGTGATTTGATCCTTTTCCTCCCGTCATGGAGCAGGGTTTACCAACTTTCTTGGCTCCACAGGTGCCAGAGCTGCAGTAGCGTTTGTACAGCACTACCTGTTCCGCATCTGACCGGTACCCGTCCACAACCTTAAGGTCCACCCCGTCCTTAAGTGCTGCTGTGCGCATCGCTAAGAAATTATTTACCGTCGTCTGAGTTGCCTTCTCCGTTTCTCCCTGAGTTGCCGAGGCCGGGAATGCAACCATTTTTGAAGTATCCGCAGCTGGACAGTTCGCGCCACCACCACCTGAACTACTCGTACCGCTGTCGGTCGTCTCCCAGTCATTTATGATGGCGAGATCACCTGCAGTAATTGGTCCTATAGGGAGTGCCTGCATATTCTCAGTCTCTTTTACGCACGCTGGCCCACCGCTCAAGATACTATTCCATGGCCCGAGCCCTGCTTTATTTGGGTTATAGAGGGTCTTCATGACAAAGTCCACGATAAGCCACGCGGAGAGCGTGATAAGCAAACCGATAGCAGCATTACCGAGCATTTTTCGTGCAGTACTTTTTGCTTCTGGGTTAATGGGGGACGTAATGAGAAGGAATCCAGCCCACGCCATGATAATGACAAAAATTAGCACTCCAAAGGCTATTGCAACGCCAAGCAAGTTCTGTGCAATCTGCATGACTGCACCAAACGAAAGCGGTGCTCCCTCGGGGCATGCTGGATCCAACTCGCTAGCGTCCGGAATAATATGGAACCCGCTCCCAATAGTCGGAATTCCCTGCGCATGTACTGCAAAAGGTACGGCGACGTTCAGCAAGACGGTTAGTGCAAGGAGTGGCAAGAAGAGCTTCATACTACGGCAAAGCTACAGCGCCCGGACAAAAACTAAGCCCCAGGTCATATCCTCCGTAGGTAGCGCTCACGCCGGGCGCAGTTCGTACAGAAACGGCAAGCTTGCACAATTCTTCTTCGGTCATCTCAAGACGAGCCTTGAGCGCAGCCTCCGCACGTCTGCGCGCGTCTCCAATAGGTTCTGCATTTACGTTCACCAAGAATTCACCCTGACCGTTAGGTACATCTGGTGCAAAGTAAAGAATGATGAAATTCTCCTGCTCACCGCCGCCAACCAGATACCCTGATGCGCCGCCTGCCCACTCGGGCTGGTCCTGTTTCGTAAAGTCGTGCGCTTGTACGACAGTGCCATCACGAAGCGATAGAGAAAGTGTCTTGGTGGGTGTCGTTGCTGTGCCCCCGATAAATCCAAAAGGGCTTTGTGCTTGATTTGGAGAAGACACAGGTTCTTTCTCACGCGTAAGAACAAAGAACAGACCCGCAAGAATAGCAACCGCTACAACTACAGCACCCAAAGCTATCAGGACATACTTCATACAAAAATAGTATCACGCATGATTATCTACCTGGTGCACAGCCGCCAGAAAGTACACGGGCACCTGATATTTGGCAACGACTAGCTGAACAGGCCCAATCACTAAAGTCCATGTTCTTATCCATGGCACATGCTGCAGCGGTGCTTACTACGGGATCTTTCGCGGCAGCAACACACGCAGCATACAAATCTCGCGCTTCCTGTGTGTTCCTGATGGAGGAATTGCACCAGCCAGGATGATTATTTGGGTCGGTGTAATGTTCTCTGTCGCAAGGGTTTGTGAAAGCCGCCGGACAGTTCAGTGTTTTGCCATCCTTAACGATCTTGTGTACCGTCAAATTTATCTGCCATAGTCCGACAGAGTACGAAGAGCCCTTACCACCATCAAGCTTATCGCTTCCACTCTCCACACGAGGGTTACCACCCGCACTTTCCATATTGCAGATAATTGCCGCATCAGACGCACGCTTAGCAAAGCAACCCTTTTGCATATTAGTCACACTGCACGGATTGCTTTGCGTTACTGCCGGCTGACAGCGAGGACCACTTCCTGCAGTACTTCCTCCCGTAGCGCCTCCACTGTATACAATCGTATTTAACTCTCCGGCTGTAATAGATCCGCTAAAAAGTGTTCCCATATTTTTGGTCTCTTGCACACAAATGTCACCTCCCGTGAGGATTGAATTCCATGGACCAAACTTACCTTGCTGCCCATCAGGCCCGCTGTAGAGCGCTTTCATCACAAAGTCGACAATAAGCCACGCAGAGCAAACAATAAGCAAACCGATAGCTGCGTTAATGAGCATCTTGTGTGCTGTGCCCTTTGCTTCTGCATTGAATGGCGACGTGATGAGGATGAACCCAGCCCAGGCAATAATAATCACCGCAAAGAGTATTGCTACTGAGATACCTGCGCTCACCAGGTTCTGCGCAATACCAAGCACGCCAGCAAACCCGCAAGGGCAAGCGCGACAGGCCTCAGGCACCAGACTCCATCCGGAGGAAAGCAGTGGAATACCCGCAGCGTGCGATACGAGTGGAACACCAAATGCCGCAATGGTGGAAAGTAGAGAAAACGCCCTAACCCGAATCATACATTCATTCTAGCTTGCGCTCGTGTGTATGGCTCGGCTTTTCCCCGCCCCCGTTCTCTGGTATCGTGAGACTGTCACCACGGGTCCATAGTTTAGTGGTAGAACATCGGTCTCCAAAACCGATAGTGTAGGTTCGATTCCTACTGGGCCCGCAACGCAAACCGCCGAAAGGCGGCTTTTGCATTGCGGGCCCAAGCAAGACGCCTTCGCGTCTTGCGGGTAGGAATCGAACGCCGGAGCATGTTTCACTCAGCAGAGAGAAACAGCGAGGCGTTCCAAGTACACTTGACTTTTATATAGTTTCATACTATACTGTATACGGGTATCTGCTCATTCGAGCGACTCATAAGCAACGAAACGGAGAGACCGTCTTGCAAACCCTGAATCTCACGAGCCTCGTCCGTGGCCGCATCAGCAGCTATGTGTGGCGCGCAATTTGGATCACCGCCTTCGTGGCCCTGGCCCTCTACCTCCACCACATTGGCGAGGGCCTCAAGGAGTCCATCGCCGGCGGCACCACTGAATCCTATTACGATACCAGAACGTCCATGTTCTGGTCGGCAGTCGGGGTGTGGACCAGCGGCATTATCGCCGCAATCATCACCCTCTCCCTGATCTTCGCTGAACTCGAAGACGTGGTGTTCGAGAGCGGCGCGGACGGCTACTGGCATACCATCACCCGGAGCAGCCGGAACCTGTTCGGCTCGAGGAGGGTCGTCACCACCGTGATCGACGAGATCACCCAGGTGGAGCTCTGCCAGACGAAGGAAGAGCGAAAGCATAACATCGGGACAATCTCGATCACTCTGCTCAAGTACCACGGTACGCGAACTGAGAGCACCACCCTCTCCTTCCTCGACGTCGAGAACCCCGAGACGGCACGGAAGACAATCCTGGCCCATCTGCCTCCGTCCAAGGGTCTCAGCATGGCCGTCAATGTGGAGGACGCCGCGGGGTAGTATCCCCCGTTTCATCGTAATGAGTACGCTTACACTGCCCCCGGCTTGAGGTCCAACTCCTCTGCCGGGGGCAAAATTTTACATACTCTCCCTTGCACTTCACCACGACTACGCTCGTGCTCCCGCAGGTTGCAAAAACCCTTGACATCAAAAACCTACTTTGATAGATTACTTGAACTGCCAACAAGTTCGTCCTCGGACAGACTTTGCTGGCAGTATGGAGAAACCGCCCTCGGGCGGTTTTTCCATTAAGTAAAACCTAATTCGCTTGCGAATTGATAGTTTTACTTATGTCGAGATGTCGGCTGGGCTCCAGCGCCGACATCTCGACTCAAAGAGCAAAATTTGAGTACAAAAACGCTTGACAGGAAAAACGGGATAGTATATCTTACCTAGGTGCTCATGAGTTTTCGCTCTCGGGCAAATTCTTGTGAGCGCACTGGAGAAACCGCCCTCGGGCGGTTTTTCCATTAACCAAAA